>NZ_JACJEB010000040.1:0-2482 GCF_014163845.1 Shewanella sp. SR43-4
CGCCGCTAGCACGTCCTTGTGGGCTTAACCAAAACATCCGTGTTTTGGATACTCCCTAGCTTATCTACACCTGAATTTTTGTCTCTTCGATTCAACTTCATTGATGGCTATGGAAAAGTGCTATATAAGAACATGAGTTAAATCATTTATGGACAGAAACGAGCTAGGTTTCCAAATCTAATTCGTAAGTTTAGGATTAAAATTTCTATGGATTAACGCCAAGCGCACAGGAAAACGGGAGCGCTATGGCCGAAGGCCAGTGAGTGGTTTTCCTTGTGACGCGCCTTGTTAGCCATACTTACATACCCCTTTCAATATAAGGTGATTTAGGAAGCTGAGTTCCACACCATGGGCAATAAGAAATTAGATTTCCACCGCCTACTACTTCACCTGGCACTTTAATGTACCAGACTGACTCACCTTGAAATGAACGGGTGAAGTTAACAATAACTTTCTCATCACCTTTAGCCTCTTCGACAGAACAAAATAGGCCTATACAGCAATAACTTTTAATACGCTCTTGTCGGTTCATATAATCCAGTCAAATGCCATCTGATTTGGCTCTGTATGGCTAACGCCTCGTTAGGGCTTTTCATACAACCCAAGCCCGCAGTTATTACAACATCGTTTTTTAACAAATGAAACATTTTGATTTGCAATAAACGGTAAGGAACAGCGAGGACATGGAAAGCGAGTAATTTTGAAAGCAAATCTACCTAAGAAAAACACCCAAAGTAAAAAAGCTAAAACAGCAACGATTGCCGAACTTATAAAATTACTTAGAATTGCGGCAATCGCAAAGTTAAGCGGAAGACCAAATATTAAATAGGCTAAGGCTATCCAATTTCGTCGCCGATATTCACTCCATTGTTTCGGTATACGCTTGAACATTGAGAAAACCCTAACGCCGCAAATAAACGGCAAAAATTAGTTGGCTATAATTTGTGAGGTACGAACAAAGCCAACTGATTTTTGTCCGCCCTTTTAATTTGCTTTGTTATACGACTATTTGACGTGGCCATCTTCTTGCTCTTGCTCCCAAAAGACATCTGTCAAATCTTGTTCTAATGAAACTCCACCTTGACTGGTTTCTGCATTCAGTTTGAACTCATTAACACCAAGTTCATTCTTTGCTTCATAACAAAAAGATGAGTTATCTATTAGCGCCAATAAGCTTGCTAAAGAATTCTGCGAAGAAAATCGCATTAAAGACCGAATAAAACCTTTTTGTTGATCATCACAGCTGCGCCAAAATTTTACTAACTCAGCAAACTCTTTGTCATCGACGGTATGTACATCAACACTGGAAAAACTATCACAATATTCATTTACCAAACCATCGAGCATTTCACTACGAATCAACTTGATTAATTTTTGCTGAAGCATGATGTATCCATAAGTCGTATAACGCCTAATTAACGGGCTAAAAATAGCGGGCTAAAATGGTAGCGTAGCGAACAGCCAGCTGTTTTTAGTCCTGTTGAATTTCTTGTTATGTTGCTTTTCTAGTTGACCACTTACCATACAGGAAAAGGAACAAAACACCTTGAGTTAAACTGTTTAAAAATAGAACTAACGACTGAAGTACAATATGTAAATCATTAAAATATTGAAACAAGACCCACGCATAGCCAGAGAGGATTTTCATACCATTTAATGAAACAAACTTATAAATCTCATCGAAGAGTGTTAACTCATCTTTAAATCCAAGCCCCATAGTTGCACCTAAACTCAGAAACCCGAAAATAACGAGAGTTATAAAATGCAAAATTGTGGCAATGGCAATCTGTTTAATTTTCATCGTGCAACATAACGCCTCATTAAGAGGAAATTTATGGTTGGCTAAAATGTTGAACGCAGTGAAAATAGCCAACTGTAAATTTTCCTGCTTTAATGACTTGTTAGGTGAAGCTTGCTACAAACCGCTATAAATTTGCTCTAATTGGTAACCACTATAATTGCCATTTTTATCCACATTTAAGTAGATTTGAATAGCGCAATCGTAAAATAGCCAGAGTAAGAATGAACGATTTATACATTCAGTTGTTTCTTTTGATGCTACCGCTTGATAACGAGATTGATACTTATCAAAAGAAAATTGTACCAATGAATCCGTTAGAAAACGTTCAACTACATCTTTCGGAGCGCCAACCGTTAATTTAGCCTCAATTGTTTTAGCAAACGTATTTATATTATCGAGTTCTTTAGCTTGTGCTGAAAATGAACCTAATATAATAAATAAAACGAGCCAGATTCTCACAAACACTCCGTTGCACCTAACGCCCAATTAACGGGCTAAAAATAGTGGGCTAAAATGGAAGCGAAGCGAACAGCCCACTGTTTTTAGTCCTGTTGAATTGCTTGATACTCATTGAGCCTCCTCCCTAGCAAGCCGCATCAGCGGTATGCTTAAGGTGACTAAACCAACAGGAGAAAGCTCAATGAGATTTTATAATAACTCACATCCATACTACTGTGGTAT
>NZ_JACJEB010000041.1:0-2107 GCF_014163845.1 Shewanella sp. SR43-4
ACTGCGTCACTGCTAGGTCACTGCGCTACTAGGGCGTGACTGCGTCACTGCTAGGTCGCTGCGCTACTAGGGCGTAACTGCGTCACTGCTAGGTCGCTGCGCTACTAGGGCGTGACTGCGTCACTGCTAGAGTCGCTGCGCTACTAAGATTTTATAGTCTCTAGCCGCGAAGCGTCCTAGCAGCGTAGCGCTCTAGGCTTTTAGCTTTATATCCTCGCCTCTGCTTTTATGATTTGTTAAACTCAAATAAAGTTTTATTGCTAAAGAAATAATATGAGAATAGATCCTAATATCGCATTAGTTTATAGCACTGATAAAGGTCGTATTGAACAACCTAAACCGCAAGTTGAAGTACCAAGCGGTGATGGTATCGTGCGGATCCACAAAGACAGTAAAGGCCGAAAAGGTAAGGGCGTTAGTGTGATCAAAGGGCTCGAGTTAGATGAAAAAGCCCTAAAAGAGTTAGCGCAAAAACTGAAGAAACAATGTGGCTGCGGTGGTACAGTGAAAGACTTCTGCATTGAGGTACAAACCGACAATCGCGAACAAATAAAATCCATATTAGAGAAGTTGAATTTCACCGTGAAATTGGCGGGTGGATAATACTGGGGCTTGTTGGTCTGTGGTGGTCAATATTTATTCGAACCCTTCGGGCAATCTTTTTAGCGGCTTTATACTGCGTTATCGTTTGTTGATCTAGCATAATTACATCAACAAGTTCTGCCTTGTACGACATGGCTACAAATCGCGGTAAAAATCATCTGGAAAGACCAACAAGCCCAAGGTTAACGCACTATTGGGGAGAGAATATGGATAGCTTAAAAGACCACTTTTTAATTGCCATGCCATCGTTAGATGATACATTTTTCGAACGCTCAGTGATCTACATTTGCGAGCATGATCAAAAGGGGGCGATGGGCATAATTGTTAACCGTCCAATAGGTTTGGAGATTGAAGAGCTGCTTGAGCAAATGGAGCTGTATTTATCGCCTGAGTTTTTATTCTCCCTCGACAGCCAAGTACTCATTGGTGGCCCTGTTGCTCCGGAGCGAGGCTTTGTACTGCATACGCCGCAAAAACATTGGCTCAATAGTACTGAAATCAGTGAGGAGACAATGCTAACATCTTCGCGAGATATATTGGCCTCGATTGGCTCAGACAAATCCCCAGAAAATTTTGTGGTTGCGCTTGGTTACGCGGGTTGGAGTAAAAATCAACTGGAACAAGAGATTGCCGACAATACCTGGTTAACGATCAAAGCTTCGGCCGAGTTATTATTTAACGTAGAACCTGAACAAATGTGGCAGTCGGCCACCCAACAACTCGGTTTCGATATTTGGCAAATGTCGAGTCAAATAGGCCATGCTTAACAATAGTTCGCTGCGCTTCTAGGACGGACTTCGTCCTGCTAGGGGGCAGCTGCGCTGCTAAGATTTATAGAATCTAGCCGCGAAGCGTCCTAGCAGCGTAGCGCTCTAGGCTGTTACTTTTAAAGCGTCCTCTAAAGATTCAAACAAAGAGATACACATGCAACCACAAACCGTTTTAGGCTTCGACTATGGCACCAAAAGTATCGGTGTCGCTATCGGTCAAGCCATCACTGCCAGTGCCACGCCTTTATTATCGATCAAAGCGGTTGATGGCATCCCTAATTGGGATGATATCGACAAATTATTGAAAGAATGGCAACCTGATCTTGTGGTCGTTGGCTTGCCATTAAATATGGACGGCACTGAGCAAGAGATGACTCAACGAGCTCGAAAATTTGCTAATCGAATTAATGGTCGATTTGGTGTCAAGATTGCCACCCAAGATGAACGCCTAACCACTGCAGATGCCAAAGCGCGCTTATTCGAATTAGGTGGTTTTAAAGCATTAACCAAAGGCCAAGTGGATGCCGTGTCAGCGGTGTTAATTATCGAAAGTTATTTCGAAAACCAATTCTAACTTAATGCCTCGATTCTAGGGGGCGCTTCGCTGCTAGGGCGTGACTGCGTCACTGCTAGGGTCGCTTTGCTACTAGGGCGTGACTGCGTCACTACTAGGGTCGCTTTGCTACTAGGGCGTGACTACGTCACTGCTAGGTCGCTTCGCTACTAGGGCGTGA
>NZ_JACJEB010000042.1:0-2010 GCF_014163845.1 Shewanella sp. SR43-4
TATAAAAGTGCTATGCAGACCTCGTAAACACCTATGCATCTTTTTTATCTGCTAAATTGTCATATTTAACCTGTATTTTTTGTTAAATAATATATTTACAACAAACACTTACAAGTGATATTTTGGCGAAGAAACTTACAAGAAAGCAGGAGGTTATCCTGCTGCTAATCAATAAGCTGTTATAACTCATTATGAATATTCAGCCCAGAATCACGACATATATCACTTCAGCACTTGGAGGTTATTTTTTAGCGTTCTTTGTTGTCGCTATTGGAATTGCATTGTTTTCTGTTGAAAGCTTGGTTCCACCAATGATCCCGATTTTTATTTTCTCTCTAATAGTGGCAATTCCTGTAACAGTTATATCGTCAATCGTAGGCTACCCAATTTTCAAATTTATATTCCATAAATTGCAATTGCCTATATTCCAAAGGCTGCTCGTATCAGGGGGTATATCATGTATTGCCTGTATTTTTATTTATGCCATTGGATTCAATTTTGCCCTCGGAGCACTTGATTTACCTGATGCTATTGTAAATATGTCGGGTGCACTGCTAATGCTATGTGTTGTAGTTCTCCCATGTTCAGCACTAGTATATTGGTACATTGAAAAATGAGTTATAACAAGCCAAGTCAGCGGGAATTTTACTCGCTGAAAAACACTCATAAAATCCCCTGCTTGGGGCGTTAGGCTACAAATTATAGAGAGGAGTTGTAATGAAGTTTTTTTCCTTATTAATTGTAGGACTGGTATTTTCCTTATCGGTTCAAGCTTCTGATCAGTCTGAAGTTGAAAGTGTTGTTGATAGGTATTTTGAATCAATACTGGTTTATGATACAGCAATCATGTCAAGCATGATGCATCCTGAAGCTTTAAAACGATTTCGAACGCCAATTTTAAACGCTCTCGAAGGAAGTAAACGTGAGCAGGCGAAAATGGAGTTGTTACCTTTGTTCTCCGTCTCAAATGTTGAGCAATACAAAAGTTTAACAGATGTAGAAGCATACAAGCGACTTAACGATTTTGTCGCGAAAGCACAACCACAATTGATAGCGTTAATGAAATCTACAGACTTTGAGGTTGTTAATATTGCTTTGAAAGGTGACATCGCCTACGTAAATTACACTTTAACTATGAATATTCAAGATCAATCAGTTGAGAAAGATGTTGTTCAGAAGTTAAAGTTGCATGACGGAAGTTGGATGTTGCTTTTGCCACCAGACGGAGAGGCTACAATCGCAGGTATTGAGGCCCGCTTTAAGTAGCCTAACAAAACCATCAAACCGACGCCCTTCCGCCTCGTTTTCTGGGCTTGCCGCGAGCGGCAGTTTAGCCCAAAAAACGCTCTGGTCGGTTGCGGCTTATGGCAGCGTTAGCACACTATAGAACCAAAGATATGTCATATACCATTAACGGCGAAGAACCGAATATAATCGGAAGTGAATGCGAAGGTTTTATTCTTAGCCAGATACAAGAGGATTTTCAAATTACCGATCCTGCGAATGTCGTATATTTGAAATTTAATGGTACTTGGTACCGTTTGTATTTTGATGGTAATACGGTGTTTTGGAGGAGTGATGAGAATGTGGCATTCGAACCTGTAAACGGTAATTTTGATTGTTGTACCACTATTTTAAATTTAAATGAAATGGATGGTATTGTTGGTTCCAAGCTTGAGTCAATTGTATATTCCTCAACAGAAAGCGAGGTTATTGCAGCACTTGCCTTTTCTCAAGGAAAAACCCTAGAACTAACACACTATGGTAATCAAGATGTTACGCAAATCAAGTGCTAACAAGGCCAGCCAATCTGACCTCCGTAAACTGTCTTCTTTTTTGCAAAAAAACGCAAAAAAGCAGCCAATTCACTCCGGCAGTTGCTGGCGGCGTTAGTTGCACAAGGATACAGTGTTGAATCAAAGTATTGAGCCGAAAAAAGAAGATTGGTTTTTTCTCTATATTCTTCCCGCATTCTTTTTAGGAATGGCGGGCTATTCAATCATTATGCTT
>NZ_JACJEB010000043.1:0-1898 GCF_014163845.1 Shewanella sp. SR43-4
AACTGAATATGCTTAAAGTGGTGCCGAATGAGTTTAAAGTGGATGTTCATCATTGGTTTATTCTTCACGGACGGTACACTTGCTTAGCCAGAAAACCCCGTTGCGGCTCCTGTATTATCGAAGACTTGTGTGAGTTTAAAGATAAGACTGAGTAAGCTAATTTTTAATTGAAATATATTGATGATCATGCGAATAACTTAAATATGTGCTACTCGCATGATTATCTTAATTTGAAAACCTTAAATAGCCGCTTAACCTTTAATTATTACTGAACATAAACTCTATACTCCCAAGGCGCCAACTTAAGGCTTGTGTCTTCAGTAAGCGTTACCTTTTGTTTGCTAAATAGCTCTGTATATACTCCAGCTGTTTGTAGCCCCATAAATTGAATATCTTGCTCTTTATCAGAAAAATTAATCACAACAAACACTTTATCTTTGGTATTTTCGCGTATAAAACTAAACACTTCAGTCGGGTTAGTATTATAAATACGTTCCATTCTCGCGCCATACTTGCCATGCCATAACGCACTATTTTGTTTCTGTAAAGCTAAGAGCTTCTGAATCAATGGCTTAAACTCATGCTCTTTCCATTTAATAGGATCTTTTTCGAAAAACTCAAGCCGCTTATTATTCCCAGCTTCAAGTCCATTATAAATTAATGGCATACCTTCACCGACAATAGACAATACAATAGCTGTCGCTACTTTTTCTTCACTACCATAACGTTCAAATACGGTACCTTCCCACGAATTAGCATCGTGATTTGAAACATACGTCATCCGGTAGCTATTTTTTGGGTAAGCTCCCTCATTCCATGAATAGTATACAAACAACCTATTTAGATCAGCGTGACCACTTAAAATATCATGAATAGCTTCCTGCCAAGACCATGCATAAGTAGCATCAAAAGCTTTAGCATGTAAATCCCGCATCTCCCATTCAGCTAACATAAAAACAGGCTTGATCGCGTCTAGCTCTGACCTAACGTTTTCCCAAAAATCTAGAGGAACAAAACCTGCTACATCACATCGATAACCATCAATGTTCGCTTCTTTGACCCAATACTTCATTGCATCAGTCATGTATTCACGCATTTCTGGTACGTTATAATCAAAGTCTATTATGTCTGACCAATCCCACCAAGGCGTAGGTTGAAAATTGCCTTGCGAATTTTTTGTATACCAATTTGGGTGCTTATGCCTTAATTCATTATCCCAGGCACTATGATTCGCGACCCAATCTAAAATAACGTACATACCTAATTCGTGAGCAGCATTAACAAAGCTTTTTAAGTCATCTAAAGTACCAAACTCAGGGTTAACACCGTAGTAATCTTTTACTGAATAAGGGCTACCCAGCGACCCTTTTCTGTTTTCTTCGCCAATCGGATGAATCGGCATTAACCAAAGAATATCGACGCCAAGTTCTTTTAATCGTGGTAGTTGATGCTCAGCGGCTGCAAATGTTCCTTCAGGCGTGAACTGTCGCGTATTAATTTGATAAAAACTTGCATTCTTACTCCACTGAGGATGCGTTAACTTCACATATTCTTGCGGAACATAATTTGAGGAAATATTCGTTGTCTTAGTTTTTTTACTTATATTAGTACAAGCACACAGCCCTAAAAGCAGTAATATGAGCGTAAGTTTTTTCATTTGTGGAACACCTTAAACGATTAAGTTCAAAGAATATACGATGTAGCGACATTATTTTAAACAGTCCATTAACATGAATACGAATGCAAACCTTTGCGCCTGTCTAGCATAATTACCTTTTGGTTGGCCAACCATTGCCGTTGACACGCATATTTTTAGGTTAGCAAACCGGACTAAATTTGCCCCAGGCAAAAATGTCGATCAAGTTGAACTGAATATGCTTAAAGTGGTGCCGAATGAG
>NZ_JACJEB010000044.1:0-1219 GCF_014163845.1 Shewanella sp. SR43-4
CAAAATATCACTTGTAAGTGTTTGTTGTAAATATATTATTTAACAAAAAATACAGGTTAAATATGACAATTTAGCAGATAAAAAAGATGCATAGGTGTTTACGAGGTCTGCATAGCACTTTTATATATATTACAAACTATTGATAATAATGAGTTAATGTTTAACAGTTAGTATTATCGATGCGCCAATCCAACGATTTATGCATCTTTTTCATAGCAATTATCTCAACTTCAACTATAACTGTATATAAACACAGTGCATTGGTAAGGTAACGGTTATGGGGCAATTAACATTTTTGGAGGCTATACGGACAGAGATCAGGGTACGCCATTACAGCTATCAAACAGAAAAATCCTACCTCTATTGGAACCGCTATTTCATTCGACATTGCAATATTCGTCATGGCGCTGATATAACCCCCGCTTTGATTGAACAATTTCTCTGTTTTTTAGCAGTGGAGTGCGAAGTGTCGGCGAGCACCCAGAAACAGGCTCTATGTGCCATTGTATTTGCTTGTCGCCATGTGTTAAAAATTGAGCCCAATGAGTTACAATTTCCCTATGCAAAAGCCCCTAAACGAATACCGCAGGTATTGTCTAACGAAGAAGCAAAACTGATCATCAGCAATTTGTCAGGCTACCACTATTTAATTGGTGCCATCCTATTTGGCTCAGGGCTAAGATTAAAGGAAGCCTTAAAACTTAGGGTAAAAGATATTGATCTAACCACTAAATCTATCTTTGTGTACCGAGGTAAAGGGCAAAAAGATCGAGTTTGTATGCTACCTAACGGATTGATTGATGTTCTAAAGTCACAAATGAAACAGGTAAAAAAGCTCCACGAGGCGGATTTGTCAGATGGCTTTGGACTTGCTTCATTGCCCATCTCTCTAATCAGAAAATACCGCAGTAACGCCTCTAAGTTTCATTGGCAATATCTCTTTCCTGCTAGCCGCCGCTGTATGCACCCAAGTGACAACTATGTGTGCAGACACCATATTCATCCAACGGCTTTTTCACGTGTATTAAGGCAAGCTACCACTAACTGTGGTATAGATAAGCGCGTTACCGCCCATACTTTCCGCCATTCATTTGCAACATCTTTATTACTCAAAGGCCATGACATTCGTACCATCCAAGAGTTATTGGGACACAGTGATGTCAAAACGACCGAGATATATACCCATGTGATTGGTGGCCATCATACTGGGGTCATAAGT
>NZ_JACJEB010000045.1:0-1204 GCF_014163845.1 Shewanella sp. SR43-4
TAAAAATAAAAAAGGAAGCCTAAGCTTCCTTTTTTAGTGTTCACTAAAGTCGCTATTACGCGATGATTTTAGCTACAACACCTGCACCAACTGTACGGCCACCTTCACGGATAGCGAAACGTAAACCGTCGTCCATCGCGATTGGGTAAATCAGGGTAACTACCATCTTGATGTTATCACCAGGCATAACCATTTCTACGCCTTCTGGTAACTCAATTGTGCCTGTTACGTCTGTTGTACGGAAGAAGAACTGTGGACGGTAACCTTTGAAGAATGGAGTATGACGTCCGCCTTCTTCTTTTGATAACACGTACACTTCTGATTCGAATGTAGTATGCGGGTTAATTGAACCTGGCTTAGCTAGTACTTGGCCACGTTCTACGTCATCACGCTTAGTACCACGTAATAACACACCACAGTTTTCGCCAGCACGACCTTCGTCAAGTAACTTGCGGAACATTTCTACACCAGTACAAGTTGTTTTAGTTGTTGGACGAACACCAACAATTTCAACTTCGTCTGATACGCGAACGATACCACGTTCAACACGACCTGTTACCACTGTACCACGACCTGAAATCGAGAATACGTCTTCGATTGGTAGTAGGAATGGCTTGTCGATGTCACGAGCTGGTTCTGGAATATAAGTGTCTAAAGCTTCTGCAAGCTCAAGGATCTTAGCTTCCCACTCTGGCTGGCCTTCTAGTGCCTTAAGAGCTGAACCTTGAATTACTGGTAAATCATCACCTGGGAAGTCGTATTCTGAAAGCAGCTCACGCACTTCCATTTCAACTAATTCTAGTAATTCTTCGTCATCTACCATGTCACACTTGTTCATGAATACGATGATGAAAGGTACGCCAACCTGACGTGAAAGCAGGATGTGCTCACGTGTTTGTGGCATTGGGCCGTCTGTCGCAGCAACTACTAAGATTGCGCCGTCCATCTGTGCAGCACCGGTAATCATGTTTTTAACATAATCCGCGTGACCTGGACAGTCTACGTGTGCGTAGTGACGAATTGGTGTGTCATATTCGATGTGAGAAGTATTAATCGTAATACCGCGCTCACGCTCTTCTGGAGCGTTATCGATTTGAGCGAAGTTTTTAACTTCACCACCATAAGTTTTAGACAAAACGGCAGAGATTGCTGCTGTTAAAGTTGTTTTACCATGGTCAACGTGACCGATGGTGCCCACGTTTAC
>NZ_JACJEB010000046.1:0-1067 GCF_014163845.1 Shewanella sp. SR43-4
GCTGTTACTCCATTTGTTGTCGCAGCTAAAACAGCACCTAACTTACTGCCGCCACCATTTATCTGATTAGTACCGATTGCTGTAGAAGCTGTATTTTTCAAAGTTACTGATATTGTTTCATTGGCGTTAGAGCCAACCTGGAAAGATTTAGAACCATAAGAACCGTCTAATAACTTTTGACTACCAAATGAAGTTGTTTCAGCAATGCGAGTTAATTCCGTTTGTAGAGAAGATATCTCTTTTTGCATTGACGCGCGGTCTTCTGAAGAATTTGAACCGTTGGCAGACTGCAATGACAAGTCACGCATACGTTGCAAAATGTTAGTCGACTCGCTCATTGCACCTTCGGCAGTCTGTGCAATCGAAATACCATCATTAGCGTTACGCATGGCAACACCAATGCCATTAATTTGGCTGGTCATGCGGTTTGAAATTTGTAACCCAGCAGCATCATCTTTGGCGCTGTTGATACGTAGACCAGATGATAGGCGTTCCATCGATGTTTGTAAGCCACTATTAGCACTATTTAAGTTACCTTGTGCTTTCATTGATGTGACGTTGGTGTTTACTGAAATAGCCATAATTATTGCCCTCTACCTAACTTGAATAGTGCCTGTCAGTCTTGTCAGGCAAAGTTTATTTTCTACATACACTGTAACGGCGCTATCGAAAAAACCTTTAGATAAAGTTTTAGCTATTTTGAATAAATTACTTTTTTATATAAAAAGTTGTTATAAATCAATAAACAAAAAACAGGCCGCTTGGCCTGTTTTAATTACGTTTGGTGAATAAACTAATTAACCCAACAATGATAACGCGGTTTGCGGGATCTGATTAGCCTGGGCTAACATTGCAGAAGAAGTCTGAGACAGAATCTGCTGCTTAGTTAACTGCGCAGTTTCAGAAGCAAAGTCAACATCTTGAATGCGGCTACGAGCATCTGTTACGTTTGATTGTACGTTACTTAAGTTACTGATAGTAAAGTTCATGCGGTTTTGTACTGCACCTAAGTCAGCACGTTGACTATCGATACCAGCAATCGCTGAATCGATAATAGCCAGTGCATC
>NZ_JACJEB010000047.1:0-911 GCF_014163845.1 Shewanella sp. SR43-4
TGGACATTTCCGAGTTAGATTTTTAACTCTAATCCGTGAGTTTCGGATCAAAATCTTTATGGGTAACGCGCGCAAACAACAACTGCGCTGCATAAAGCGTGACAGTTTGCGGAATCAGATTGCTTTGCCTTGTTAAGTTGCTAATCTAACCAATACAATCCAGAATCTCTTATTATGTTTAAAAAGTCATTAAGCTTTTCAGAATCCTGGTAGTAAACTAAATGAGTATCATCACAACATTGTTGATAACAAAGATCTAATTCGGGTATTACAAGCCAAACATGCCCATCAATATCCATTCGTTCCAATCGCTTATGCAATAACTCTGAGCTTTTGGGCGCTTTGAACATTAATTTTTCACTTCGATACTTGAGCATATAAGTTTCAAATTTGTAACTTATAGCTTTATATAAAGCAGACCACTTTATGTCTCTCTTTATTCGTTCTTCTTTAGATACATTATCAAGTAACTTATGCGCTTCGTCAGCATTTAGGAAATGATCAAATACACAAATTCTGGAGCAGTGGTTAAACCCTTCTTCATATTCATCATATTGAACCAAAAACTGCGAGAATTGGCTCTGTAACTTCTTCGAGTCTTTCAGACTTATTACTTTAAATGCACGCATAACTCTCGATTCATACTGCAACTTAACGTTTTAATATTTATGCGTTGCGTTGTTTGCAAGGCATAAATCGCTTGTTGGACTTGGCCAATGCCACATCCATATTAATCGGTATGTTTTATGCTATAGGAATTTACTTTTTTGCGGTAGTGGTATTTGTACAACCTTTAGGCTAATTATCTGTTTTGATAACACCTTTTAAGGTGGGATTGATGATGTTTAATCTTTTTCATTGATCGATTATTGCCTTGCCCCTGATATATCTTACTGACACGGAACGGGGCA
>NZ_JACJEB010000048.1:0-845 GCF_014163845.1 Shewanella sp. SR43-4
GCCAATGAAACAATATCAGTAACTTTGAAAAATACAGCTTCTACAGCAATCGGTACTAATCAGATAAATGGTGGCGGCAGTAAGTTAGGTGCTGTTTTAGCTGCGACAACAAATGGAGTAACAGCAGATACTGTAACTGTATCTGGTAATGGTACTACAAAAGATGTAACGATAGCTGCCAACTCATCAGCTAAAGAGTATGCCAGTGCAATTAATGGTGCTGATGGAACAGGAGTTACGGCTTCAGCAAGAACCGCAGCCCAAATGGAATTGTCTTTAGGGGATGCATCTAGTGTTAGTTTTGACTTAGATGTTGGTGGCGCTGGTGGGGCAAATACATTATCAATTACGAATGCGACTTCTGTTGAAGATATCGCTGACCAGATTAACGCAGGTTCAAGTAGTATTGGTGTAAGTGCAACTGTAAGTGGTGGTAAATTAGAGCTAGTAAATGAGAAGGGTGATAACATTGCAGTAAGCAATTACGCCTCAGATGGCACATCTGAGACATTGACCATTGATGCTTACAAAGCGGATGGTACTTTAACTGGCACGGCTCTAACTGCAACAGCTGACGTGATTGTTTCTGGTAATGTACAAATCAATAGCAGTAGTAACTTCACCATCACAGGCGCAACAGCTGACGAAGCATTAGGTGCGACAGGTTCTAGTTTAGCGGCAGTGTCAACTGTAGATATCGGTACTGCTAATGGTGCGCAAGATGCACTGGCTATTATCGATTCAGCGATTGCTGGTATCGATAGTCAACGTGCTGACTTAGGTGCAGTACAAAACCGCATGAACTTTACTATCAGTAACTTAAGTAACGTACAATCAAACGTAAC
>NZ_JACJEB010000049.1:0-719 GCF_014163845.1 Shewanella sp. SR43-4
TACAGCAAACACATATAGAGGCTCTCTTAGTGCGATCTTATCGCTGCCTGACTCTTTTCACTCCTTTGAAATTTCAGGGGCACTAGACATTTATCGGTTAACCCTAAGATGGCACTATTCAAGTCAGAGGTGCTTTTTGCACAGTTAGTTTCAGGCTCATTTAGGGTGTAAACGACTTTGTTGATTGTATTTATTAATGCGCGCCAATAAGGTGTCTAATCAAGGCAATGTAGCTTAAATAGCATTTGGCATAGTGATGATGGTGAGAAGTCATTGCTTCATTAGCCACATCATTCACGGTCATGCTCACTTCTCTTTTTAAGAGTATCTAGTTAGACGTTCAGCTCACCTTATTGCGCGACTTATCCTTTTAAGAATCGTTGTTCATCAAACACCGTTTTGTTCTTCAACATGAAATAGACGCAGCGGCCAAGCTTATGAGCGAGTGCAGACAACGCTTTAGCCTTACTCATTCTTTTCTGTAATCGATTAAGGTAGTTACGGGCTTTGTCATTGCCTCGCAGGTACAGCACAGCTGCTTCTGAGAATGCCCATTTCAAATGAGCGTTACCGATTTTATTACCATTAGTACCGTAGGTTTTACCCGCCGATTCAGCTTTGCATTTGACCAATCTAGAGTAAGAAGCGAACTTTTGCACTGACTCAAATCGGCAGATATCACCGATTTCATACAAAATTGTCAGTGACAGAATCTTGCC
>NZ_JACJEB010000004.1:0-344195 GCF_014163845.1 Shewanella sp. SR43-4
CTCATTCGGCACCACTTTAAGCATATTCAGTTCAACTTGATCGACATTTTTGCCTGGGGCAAATTTAGTCCGGTTTGCTAACCTAAAAATATGCGTGTCAACGGCAATGGTTGGCCAACCAAAAGCGGTATTGAGTACTACATTGGCCGTTTTTCGTCCCACTCCAGGTAAAGCTTCTAATGCTTCTCGATTTTCGGGTACTTCACCAGCATGTAAATCAATCAGCATTTTACAGGCGTTAATCACATTAATGGCTTTGTTATTGTATAAGCCAATGGTTTTAATATATTGCTTGAGCCCGTCAACGCCTAAGTCGTAGATTGCTTGAGGCGTATTGGCAATTGGAAACAATTTATCAGTGGCTTTATTGACACTGACGTCAGTTGCTTGTGCTGATAATGTGACCGCAACTAAGAGCTCAAATGGACTGGAAAAATTAAGTTCGGTCTCAGGTTTAGGGTTATTGTCCCTTAATCGGCAGAGAATTTGATGGCGTTTATCTTTATTCATAATAATCGGTCAATTTATCGTTAAGTTAACGGCCGCTGTCGGTTAACAGCGGTTGAGTATTAGTTGACTTTAGTGATCCGAGCCCGCGTAACACCAACTACTTCAGCTTTAGGTTGCATGGCTTTTACTCGGCTGTCGATGACATTTTTAAGGGCGATTAGTAATCCCATGCCAATGAATGCTCCTGGCGGTAACATGGCCAATAAAAATGGCGTGTCTACCTGCCATACATGAATGGTCAAGATACTGGCCCAATCACCTAATAATAGATCTGCACCGTCAAAAAGAGTCCCTTGACCAATGAGTTCACGGCTTGCACCTAACACTACCAATACTGCGGTAAATCCCAAGCCCATCATCAATCCATCGAACGTCGAGTGGGCTAATGAATTACGCGATGCAAATGCTTCAGCGCGACCTATGATGACGCAGTTAGTGACGATCAAGGGTAAGAAAATACCTAATGATAAATATAAATTATAGGCATAAGCGTTAATCAGTAATTGCACACAAGTCACCAGTGCAGCAATGATCATCACAAATACCGGGATTCGAATTTCTTTAGGAACAAAATCGCGCACTAAAGAGACTAAAATATTTGATCCAACTAATACCAACAAAGTGGCCACACCTAAACCTAACGCGTTAGTAATGGTGGCAGTAACGGCAAGTAGTGGACATAGGCCTAAGAGTTGCACTAACCCTGGATTGTTTTTCCATAGCCCTTGAGCGGCTATTTCACGATAATTACTCATGGCTGGCCTCACAGGCATAATGACTTTGGTACAGTGTTTGACGATGTTGTTCAATAAACGTCATCGCTTTAGTAATGGCTTTAACATAAGCGCGCGGAGTAATGGTTGCACCGGTAAATTGATCAAACTGGCCACCGTCTTTTTTTACTTTCCACATGCTGGTGTTGTCTTTAAATAATTTGCCACTGAAATGGGTCACCCAATCAGATTTACGAAGATCGATTTTATCACCTAACCCAGGAGTCTCTTGATGGGAAAGGGTTCGCACACCTAATATTTCCCCTTGGTTATCAACGCCGATAATCAGTTTTATCTCGCCATTATAGCCATCTGGTGCAATTGCTTCTATTGCGATAGCGACAGGTTGATCACCCTGATAAGCAAGATATGCCGGTAAATCGGCTTCTGTGCCTAATAGTTCTGGCGAGTTAACCAAAATACATTGCTCACTGAGTACATTATCGTGTAACTGGGGCGGAATGATTTGGTTGAGAATCAAGGTTAATTGTTTTTGCTGTTGCAATGAAATCGTGTCGCTGGTTAACGCATGCACTAAGGCTACAAGACCTGTGCAACACAAGGCAAATAGGCCCAGTAAAAGACCATTTTTAATCATCGGGTTAGTGGTTAAAATAGACATAATTAATTTCCTGCTCGATGACCATAACTGCGAGGGCGAACATAATAATCGATAAATGGTGCGCACATATTCGCTAGTAACACTGCAAATGCGACAGCATCAGGATAGCCGCCAAACGTTCTTATTAAGTAAATAAGTAAGCCTATCATGGCGCCAAATATTAGACGACCACGAGTACTCGTTGCCGCAGTCACAGGGTCCGTGGCAATAAAAAATGCCGCCAGCATGGTTCCCCCAGAAAATAAATGCATCGTAGGGCTCACGAAGGTATCAGGGCTGATTAAAAAGCCAATACTGGCACAAACAAATAAGCTCAAAAGAATTGATCCGCTTATGTGCCAGCGGATCACCTTGAGCTTCAGCATGACTATGCCGCCAATGAGATAGGCGAGATTGACCCAAAACCAACCTTCGCCAACAGTGCCAGAAAAGATAGTCTTAGTCATACTTTCTGTTGTAGTCAGGCCCATCGACAGGTCGGTTTTTAGGGTATCTAGTGGCGTGGCCATCGTTGTGCCATCAATCGCAAGATGGAAATAGTCTGCAGCGTAGCCAGTGTTTAATTGAAAGATACTGTTGAACGTATGCAACATATCGGCGCTGTTGAGGGCTAATGTTTGCGGGGCAACCCATGATGTCATTTGCACTGGAAATGAGATCAACAGCAGTACGTATGCAGCCATAGCAGGGTTAAAGACATTATTGCCCAATCCACCATAGAGCTGCTTGACAATCACAATCGCAAATAATGTCCCGATAACGATCATCCACCAGGGTGCTAAAGGCGGAATTGCAACCGCCAGTAAGCTTGCCGTCACCAATGCGCTATTATCCGCTAAGATTGCCGTTATATTTTTGTGACGTAACTTTATTACTGCAGCTTCAGCGAGATAAGCTACTGTGATGGCGAGTAATAATTGAACTAAGGTACCATAGCCAAAATAATAGCTTTGTACAGCAATCCCGGGGATCAAGCATAGCGCAACGCGCTTCATCACTGTATTGGTTTGCGATGTTGAACTGACATGTGGTGATGAGGCAATTTTAAATGCCATAGTGGTTATTCCTCTTGCTTAGCACTGTTAGCGAGTTTCTTGGCTTTCGCTTTGGCGACAGCGGCGGCAATTTTGGCTTTTTTGTCATCAATAGGAGCTTCGCTATTGGTCATATCAACATCACTAGCGGTCTTAATCGCCTGATTGACGACGGTAGATGATACGGCTGACTCATCTGTTTGCGTCAACTCATTAGCTAATGCTGCTTTTTTAGCTTTTGCTTTAGCCACTGCGGCAGCGATTTTAGCTTTTTTGTCATCGACAGGAGCGGCGTTAATACTGCTATCTGTTGCACTGGGGCTATTTATCGCCTCAGCCGCAACAGCACTATCAGGCTCAGCTGGGTTATCGGTTGCAGCCGATTCATTCGCTAACGCGGCTTTTTTGGCTTTTGCTTTAGCCACCGCAGCAGCGATTTTAGCTTTTTTGTCATCAACATGAGCGACGTTAATACTGCTATCTGTTGCACTCGGGGTATTTATCGCCTCAGCCGTAACAGCACTATCAGACTCAGCAGGGTTATCGGTTGCAGCCGATTCATTAGCTAACGCTGTTTTTTTGGCTTTTGCTTTAGCCACCGCAGCAGCGATTTTAGCTTTTTTGTCATCGACAGGAGCGGCGTTAATACTGCTATTTGTTGCACTCGGGTTATTTATCGCCTCAGCCGCAACAGCACTATCAGGCTCAGCTGGGTTATCGGTTGCAGCCGATTCATTAGCTAACGCGGCTTTTTTGGCTTTTGCTCGAGCTACCGCAGCGGCAATTTTTGCTTTCTTGTCGTCGATATTATCAGCGGAATGATCAGCAGTTGCCTCTGTGACATCAGCTTGCTTATCAGCTAAAGACTGAGCTGCAATAGCGGCTTTTTTAGCTTTAGCCCGCTCAATTGCTGCACTAACCGCGGTTTTCTTCGCGTCCGGACTGTCCACAGCTACACTTGGTGCATCGGTAATGTTTGTGTGTGTTGTGACTGAGTCCTTTGTCGCATCTGCTGTTTGAGCCTTTTTAGCAGCAATACGTGCCATTGCAGCGGCAACGGCATCTTTGTCGCTCGATTTCATATTCGCTTGGCGTTTAGCCGCCGCTTGCTTAGATTTTTCTTCTCGAGCCGTTTTTTCATCTTCAAGTCGTTGCAGGCGCACTTCAAAACGTTGTTTTGCTCTTTCAGCTTGTAGTTTTTCTTCTGCAGTATTTTTCAGCGCAGATTTAGCCACGCGATAGTATTCTACTAATGGAATATCACTTGGGCATACGTAACTGCAACAACCACATTCTATGCAGTCTTTTAAGTTAAAGCTGGCAGCCTTATCGTATTCTTCGGCCTTTGCATGCCAAAATAATTGCTGAGGTAGCAATAATGCCGGGCAGGCAACTGCACACTCACCACATCGAATACAGGCTTTCTCATCGGCGTCTGGGGCGATTTCAGCTTGGCTGGGGGTCAGTAAGCAGTTAGTACCTTTTAATATTGGCACATCGAGATCTGCTAGTGCGTATCCCATCATTGGGCCACCCACAATGACTTTTTGGCCATTATCTGGGGCAAAGTTGACTTGATTTAGAGCATCGGCCACCGTTGTTCCTATGCGAAGCCAATAGTTTCCTGGTTTTCCGACGCGTTCCCCAGTGAAAGTGACAACGCGTTCAATAAGTGGCTTACCTTGTAAAACGGCTTCTTGAATCGCATAGGCGGTACCGACGTTATGCATCACAATACCAAGTTGGGCTGGAATGGCTCCACTGGGTACTTCTTTACCGGTAATAATTTGAATCAGTTGTTTTTCACCGCCAGAAGGATATTTGGTCGGAATAACCGTGACGCGAATAATATCATTAGGCAATGTACTGCGAGTAATTGCCGCTTGCATTGCTTTTGCTGCTTCAGGTTTATTATCTTCAATAGCGATAACAATGCGCTGAGGATTGAGTAAGTGATGAATAATGTTGATCCCAGTTAAGATCTCATCACTGTAATCGCGCATTAATCTGTCATCGGCGCTGATGTAGGGTTCACACTCGACACCATTAATAATCACTAAATCTATTTCACTGGCAGGGTTAAGTTTTACGTGGCTGGGAAACGCTGCGCCGCCCATACCCGCAATACCCGCTTGTTTAATTTTGTCTAAAATAGCCGGCCTTGACAGTTGTTCAAGCTGGTTTGGTATTAATTCACACCAAGTATCTTGACCATCAGCTTCGATGATGCAGCTTAACACTGGCAATGTAGAAGCATGGTTACTGTTATGTTGCTCTATGGCGACAACCACACCAGAGGTAGGCGCGTGAACAGGCAAATAAGTAAAGCCTGCTCCTTCAGTGAGAGCTTGACCTTTGAGTACGTGGTCACCCACCTTGACACTCATGGTCGCAAGTTGGCCGACGAGGGGAACCGGTACGACAAATCGCGATGGCAAGGGTAACGATGATATTACGCTTTGATTGGATAATGTTTTCAGTTCAGGTGGATGGATCCCGCCAGGAGAGCGCCACAAATGACCTTTATCTAATTGCTCTAATAACGTTAACACCGTTTATCCTCTTGCTGTTGATCGATTACGCTTATTGGAATTGCGCGTAATTTCCAATCCCAATTTTGTATAGTGGTTTCAACGGGGATCATGTCAATACAATCGACGGGACAAGGTTCAACGCATAAATCGCAGCCAGTACAATCTTTGGCAATCACGGTATGCATTAATTTTCCAGCCCCTAAAATAGCGTCGACTGGGCATGCTTGAATACATTTAGTACAGCCAATACATTCATCTTCGCGGATATAAGCCACTTTCTTCACATTGGCTTGGGCTGCTTCACCTAATGGTTCCGGTTCTACGCCCATGAGTTCGGCAATCTTTTCCATGGTAGCAGTACCACCAGGAGGGCATTTATTGATTTTATCGCCATTGGCAATGGCTTCGGCGTAGGGCCGGCAACCCGGATAACCACATTGTCCACACTGAGTCTGTGGCAGCAGGGTGTCAACTTGATCAACAATAGGATTGCCTTCGACTTTAAATTTCTTCGATGCAAAGCCTAAAATGACTCCAAATGCTAACGCTAAAACGGTCAATATCGCTACAGCAATGAATATACTCGACAACATTAGTTAACCAGCCCCGCAAACCCCATAAAGGCTAATGACATTAAACCTGCAGTGATCATCGCAATCGCACCACCTTGAAAAGGTAAGGGCACGTCTGCAGCAGCCAAGCGCTCACGCATGGCTGAAAATAAAATTAACACTAGAGAAAAACCAACAGCAGCACCAAAACCATAAATAGCCGATTCAATAAAGTTATGGTCTTCATTAACGTTAAGCAATGCCACGCCTAATACCGCGCAATTGGTGGTAATAAGCGGTAGATAAATTCCCAAAGCACGATGTAAAGACGCGCTGGTTTTTTGCACCACCATTTCAGTGAATTGTACGACAACAGCAATCACTAAAATAAAGCTCATGGTGCGTAAATAGCTTAAGTCAAAAGGTTGCAGTAAAAATTCGTTGGTTAAATAACTCAGAATAGAAGCGAGGGTCAACACAAACGTGGTGGCCATTGACATGCCGATCGCCGACGCTAATTTGCTCGACACCCCCATAAAAGGGCATAGACCTAAGAATTTTACCAGAACGAAGTTATTTACCAGCACTGTGCCGATCAACAGGAGAAGATACTCTGTCATTGCTACAATTTTTTTGACCAATAGATACGAGTATTATCTTAGGTTTGGCGCCGATAAACAACGGATAAAAAATAAGGTTAAACATAAAATGTTTAACCTTAGAATAAAAGCGATATATTTACCGTATATTAACGTTGTTTTTACTGTTTATTTAACAATAACTCAGGTTTAGCAATATAATAACCTTGCATACCATCTACTAACAGTTTTTCTAACGTCAGCTTTTCGTCTTGTTTTTCAACCCCAGTAGCGATAACGCGGATACTGATGCGTTTAGCGATATCGACAATCATCCGGACAAAGAACTTATTATTATTGTCCTGTTCGATATTGTCACTGTAACTACTGTCTAACTTGATAAAATCAGGACGAACCTCTCGGAAAAATTTAAATGATGTAAAGCCTAAACCAAAGCGCTCGATAGCCACTTTTGCTCCAGCTTTGTGTATCTCGTTTACAAAATTATGGCTAGATTCTAAATTGGTTTGCATGCCTGATTCATTCAGTTCAAACACCAATCGAGCCGCTGTGCCTCGATTTTTAGTTAATATGTCTTTAAGCCACATGGTAAAACCGTCTTGATGTGCTGAAGAAGCACTGATATTAACTCCCATGTGGCCTGAAATGCTTGGGTTCTCACTCAACACCTTAATGGTTTGTGTCACGATCATTTTATCTAATTCAACACTCATCCCATATCGTTCAGCCATTGCAATAACAGTGGTCGTGGGTAAATGTTTACCTTCGACATTATAAAAGCGTGCTAATAATTCACGGTAAACTTCAGTCGCATTATTACAAGGTTGGATAGGTTGTTGATAAAACTTAATACTTCTTCGATTAATTAAGTCATCTATAGTGATTTTCCAATGTTCCGTGCTTATTTGCTCACTACCCGATAGTTTCTCTAATTGATAGTAACGATTGGGCCCCATTGTTTGCGCCACGCTGACGGCCGTATCGGCTAATGCCATCAATGCCAATGGCTCGTTACCTTGCTGATAGGGCACCATACCAGCATGTGCAATGGAATCACTTTTAGTTGTTTGGGCATATTCATCTAAGTGGCGTTTAAGGTGTTCTAAAAATCGTTCGCCTTCTTTAAGTGAAATGTTGTCAATAAAAATAGCAAAATCACCACTTGAGATTCTAAAGCACTCACTCATTCCAAGATTAGCTAGCGATTTTCGAATACAGGTTGCCAATTTTGCTAAATAATCATCTCCAGCAGCACGTCCATGCAACTGATTGATGCTTGCCAGTTCAGCAGCCTTAACGACTATGAGTACACCATACTGTTGTTTATCCGTTTTACTAATTGCTTCAATATGTTGTGTAAAACGTTGTCGAGTTGAAAATCCACTGACGGGATCTTGATATGCGGCTTTAGTTAACTGTTCATTCTCTTTTCTGACACGATCTAAGTTGAGCTTTAATTGGCTGCGACAAATTTCCAGTGTATTACCCAGAGGTCTTAAAACACCTGGAAAGCGCGATTTCTCAATGGCGAGGAACGATAAATCAGGAATATGAGAGATGTATTCGGCAGCATATTTGATTCTTCGGCGGTGTAGTTGCATCAGCAATGCAAATAACAACATCAATGACACATAAGCGATAATCAATAAGGTTGCAGTTTGTTGTAAATCATCAAAACTGGCTGATAATACGCTCGCGGTATCTAATCTAACTTGTAAGCGACCGTCAGGAAAATTTTGTACATGACCTAATTCAATATTGAAGATTTCACTGGCGAAATCTCCCGCTGGACGAAGTAAGCTGCCATGAGTAAAATTGTTATTATTATCTGTTTTATCAATATATTGGAAAAATTGAAACGAAAATTTTTCAGACATAAGCTGGTATAGTGCTTCGCCACTCCCTTGCCACTGATCAATAGTTTGCACGTATTGCTGATAATTAACCCGTGCAATTTCACCTTGTTGTTGAACTTCATTATTTTCCACCGTAAAAATTCGGAAAATTAATAAACCGAAAACGATAAAAAGAACAAGCTGAAAGGATTTCGATAAGCCCATAAAACATCTATTCCTTGAGTATGTTTGGTTAAACTTGCTCGATCTGGCACAAACCTTGTGCTGCAGTGGTTCGAATGTCGTTTTTTAACCAAAAGTAAAATGCGCTATATAGTTTGTATAATAACCAATAATATCATAGCAGAAATGAGATTAAATAATGATTAATCTAAGGTTATATTTCCGATAGAAAATTTAACGATTGTAATCACAAAAATTTTAACATAAATGACCAATGATAAAGGATCATCAATGACAAATAAGATATTGAATTACATGGGAGGTTCGTAGGAGGGGAGCTTTAGCTGTGCGATGAAGTTAATAATAATGGCTCCCCAGACTGGACTCGAACCAGTGACATACGGATTAACAGTCCGCCGTTCTACCAACTGAACTACTGGGGAATTATTATTACTTATTTTAATCTTTGAAATGGCTCCCCAAACTGGACTTGAACCAGTGACATACGGATTAACAGTCCGCCGTTCTACCAACTGAACTATTGGGGAAGCGTATTATTTCAAATATGTTATCTCGATGGCTCCCCAAACTGGACTTGAACCAGTGACATACGGATTAACAGTCCGCCGTTCTACCAACTGAACTATTGGGGAATCGTTTCGATAACAGTAAATATTGGCTCCCCAAACTGGACTCGAACCAGTGACATACGGATTAACAGTCCGCCGTTCTACCAACTGAACTATTGGGGAATTATATTTACATCTCAACTTACTTTTACTAAATGGCTCCCCAGACTGGACTCGAACCAGTGACATACGGATTAACAGTCCGCCGTTCTACCAACTGAACTACTGGGGAAGCGTTTTTAGCAATGTATTGCTGAGAACGGAGCGCATAGTAAAACGCTCTGGTAACTGAGTCAACTCGAGTTATAAAAAAAAACGCATTTATGTGACTAATTGGTTACCAAACACACATCGTGAACGACTTTTGCTCGTTTGTGGTGATATTTTGACAATGAAAACAAAATTAATCACTTACTCATAAAATGGATTGTCGAACACTAACGATGCTGTTTATGTCAATTTCTTTGGGGAGTAGGTAGTTTGTGGTTGAAATTTGTTCGACTGACTTGATTTGTCTCTTTGTAAAAGAATGTGGCACAAGTTTTAGCGACAAAGTCTCTCAATAAGCATATATCGAGCAATAAATTGTTCGTTGATACATTAGACTACTTAGCTAATCTCTTGAGATCACGTTTGTGGTCACTTTTACTGTAGCACCGCTCACTCATGACGCTTAACTCCATCTGATGATTTCCATCTTGATGCCTCATCATATTAAAGTGATTATTCAAGTGCTGATATTTCGGCTAAGAGCTAGCTCAGTTTAACTAATGTATTTAAGAGAATGAACATTAACATTAATGAAATGGGTATCGAAAGTAGATGACTCAGAGATGGGATCGTAAGCTTGATCGATATTCAATCGATTGCTAAAGTAATTGTAGATTATCGAATTTAGCTATTCTTGACCCAATAGGTGAACTATTGTCGCTATCTTTCGTATTAATCTGCAAATGTAATTAAATTTCATCACAAATTTCTTACGCTTTTATGAAACTCACTTGGTCGCTACCCCGCAGCAGTATTGAACTTTATTGACTTATCCACTAAATCTGTGGATAAACTTGTGGACTTCTTATGTAAATGAGCGGCAACCCCTTATTGCGCTTGAGTCGGACTTAAATTGGTACAATTATTTAGCGATAAGTTAAGTTGTATTTAATCAACTAGATACAAAAATCAATAACTTTCTTTTGTCACTGTTCTCTCAGTTGCAAAATTGTAATCTCTTTGGACAGTAGATTGTGTATTAAATTATGATTTAAGTTAGTTTTTCGGCGTATTACAGTGATTTAATCATGACCTTATCCATTTGTTTATAACTTTCACTTTAGGATCTTTATTTTGTCACATTACAGTGCTAAGTCGCTGATATTGATCTGAATAAAACATGCCCCAATTAATGGCTATAATGCGCTTTTAGGATTCATTTTGGCATAGCTTTAAATGATAAGAGAAGCTGTGCAATGATATTTTATATCGCCATTTGCTTGTTTTTGGGTATATCATAAACAGTTAATTAAAATAGGAAGCCGTGTTGTGTCAGAGTCCGTTTTTTCCCTAGAGTCCAAATTTGAACCCGCCGGCGATCAACCTACAGCGATAAAAAAATTAGTTGATGGTTTAGAATCCGGTGTGGCTAGCCAAACGCTACTCGGCGTTACTGGATCGGGTAAAACATACACAATCGCCAATGTCATTAAGCAAATGGGGCGGCCAACTATTATCATGGCGCCTAACAAAACCCTTGCAGCTCAGCTCTATGGTGAGATGAAAGAGTTTTTTCCACATAATGCGGTTGAATATTTTGTATCCTACTACGATTACTATCAACCTGAAGCCTATGTTCCTGCGTCTAATACCTTTATAGAAAAAGATGCATCTGTGAATGCTCACATAGAGCAAATGCGTCTATCGGCCACTAAAGCGCTTTTAGAGCGTAAAGATGTGGTGCTCATCGCCTCGGTATCAGCTATATACGGTTTAGGTGATCCCGACTCTTATATGAAGATGCTATTACATTTGCGCCAAGGTGATTTTATGGGGCAACGGGACATCCTCATCCGACTCAGTGAATTGCAATACAAACGCAATGATATTGAATTACAACGCGGCACATATCGAGTTCGTGGTGAAGTGATTGATATTTTTCCGGCAGAATCTGAACGTGAAGCGATTCGAATTGAATTGTTTGACGATGAAATAGAACGTTTAAGCGAATTTGATCCTTTGACTGGACAGATTAACAAGCGAATCGCACGCACCACTATTTATCCTAAAACCCACTATGTTACCCCGCGAGAAAAAATTCTTGCCGCCACGGAAGAGATAAAGGAAGAGCTACGAGAACGCCGTCAGTATTTACTTGATAACAATAAATTGATTGAAGCTCAGCGGATCACTGAACGGGTTCAATATGACATTGAAATGATGGTCGAGCTGGGTTACTGCTCTGGAATTGAAAATTACTCGCGATATTTATCCGGTCGATCATCTGGAGATGGTCCACCAACTTTACTTGATTACCTTCCTGCAGATGGTTTACTGATCATTGATGAATCACATGTCACAGTGCCGCAAATCGGCGCTATGTACAAAGGTGACCGAAGCCGAAAAATGAACTTAGTAGAGTATGGCTTTCGATTACCATCTGCATTGGATAATCGGCCATTAATGTTCGAAGAGTTTGAGCGATTAATGCCGCAAACTATTTTTGTTTCGGCGACACCTAGTTTATATGAACTTGAAAAAAGTACCGGAGAGATAGCAGAGCAGGTGGTAAGGCCTACGGGATTGCTCGACCCTGTTTTAGAAGTGCGTCCTGTGGGTATCCAAGTTGACGATTTATTGTCTGAGATCCACAAACGTGTGGCGGTGAATGAAAGGGTGCTGGTTACCACATTGACCAAACGGATGTCAGAAGATCTGAGTGAATACCTTGATGAACATGGCATAAAAGTGCGCTATCTGCATTCTGACATTGATACCGTTGAGCGGGTTGAGATTATCCGAGATTTACGTTTAGGGCGTTTTGACGTACTGATTGGGATTAACTTATTACGTGAGGGCTTAGATTTACCAGAAGTATCATTAGTCTGTATTTTAGATGCCGATAAAGAGGGTTTTTTACGTTCCGAACGCTCACTTATCCAAACCATTGGTCGTGCGGCCCGTAATGTTAACGGCAAAGTTATTTTATATGCAGATCGCATAACCAACTCAATGGCTAAAGCCATGGGGGAAACGGAGCGTCGACGCGAAAAACAACACCTACACAATGTGGCCAATGGGATTGTGCCGCGAGGTGTGGTGAAAAGTATTACAGATGTGATGGATGTTGGTGATAGCAACTTCAGTAAAGGTACACGTAAAAATCATTCTAAATTTGCTGAAGTCGCAGAAGAGCGCGCTAAATACACCAGTATTGCTGATTTGAGTCATCAAATTGATAAACTTGAAAAACAAATGCATGAGCATGCTAAAAATTTAGAGTTTGAGCAAGCCGCTGCTGTGCGTGACGACGTTAAACATTTACGAGATCTGATTATTGTTAATAGCTAACAAGTTCAAAATATAATCCCTGTCTGCTGCCAGACGGGGAAGGATCTCATGTGATCACAAACAACTGCATCGGTAAATTATTCTAAAACTGCTCATAAAAAAACGCGCCAATTGGCGCGTTTCTGTTGTTGCATATTATTGAGCTAATTAGAAACTGGCTGAGCGTGGGGCACGTGGGAACGGGATAACATCACGAATGTTGTTAACGCCAGTAACATACGATACCAAACGTTCAAAACCTAGACCAAAGCCTGCATGAGGTACTGTGCCATAGCGACGTAAGTCGCGATACCACCAGTAATCTTCTTGGCTTAAATCCATTTCAGCTAAACGCTTATCAAGCACGTCTAAACGCTCTTCACGTTGCGCACCACCGATGATCTCACCAATGCCTGGTGCTAACACGTCCATAGCGGCAACTGTCTTGCCGTCATCATTTAAGCGCATGTAGAAAGCTTTAATGTCTTTCGGGTAGTTTTTTACTACCACAGGTGCTTTAAAGTGTTCTTCAGCTAGGTAGCGTTCGTGCTCAGACTGTAGATCGATACCCCATTCGACTGCGAATTCAAACTTCTTACCGCAGTTTTTAAGGATTTCAACCGCATCAGTGTAATCCACTTGGGCGAAATCACTGCTCACAAAGGCTTGTAAACGTTCAATAACGGTTTTATCAATACGCTCATTAAAGAAGGTTAAGTCATCCATACGCTCTTCAAGTACCGCACTGAAAGCGAACTTAAGCATTTTTTCCGCTAACTCAGCCGCATCGTCTAATGTAGCAAACGCCACTTCAGGCTCAACCATCCAGAATTCTGCAAGATGGCGAGTTGTGTTGGAGTTTTCAGCACGGAAAGTCGGGCCAAAGGTATACACTTTAGACAATGCACAAGCATAGGTTTCTGCGTTCAACTGACCCGATACGGTTAAGAATGCTTCTTTACCGAAAAAATCTTTATCGTAATCAACTTTACCTGCGTCAGTACGTGGAAGATTTTCCATGTCTAACGTCGACACGCGGAACATTTCACCTGCGCCTTCACAATCAGAAGCGGTAATAAGCGGGGTAGATACCCAGATAAAACCTTCTTGGTGATAGAAACGATGGATTGCTTGCGATAAACAGTTACGAACTCGAGCTACAGCACCAATAATATTGGTACGTGGGCGTAAATGGGCGAGTTCACGAAGATGCTCAATAGAATGACGTTTAGCCGACATTGGATAAGTATCTGGATCATCAACAAATCCAGTCACTACGATTTCAGATACTTGTAATTCAAATGCTTGGCCGGCACCTGGAGAGGCTACCACTTCACCTGTCATCACAACAGAGCAGCCTGCAGTCAATTTCAATACATCGTCATTGTAATTGGCTAGGCTATTTGGCACGACACCTTGAATAGGGTCGAAACATGAACCGTCATAAACGGCCAAGAAAGAGATACCCGCTTTTGAATCACGACGAGTTCTTACCCAGCCACGTATAGTGACATGTGAACCAACGGCGTGTTCAGCTTTAAATACAGAAGCGACAGATGCAATGCTCATTGTTGCTTTATTCTCCAACGTATAGAATATAAATATAAAATTTGGGTTTATCTTACCTTGCTGGTGGCTTTTCTCAAGCTGAAAACGCTATTCTATAAAGATTATTGTGATACTTTTGAGTAAGTCGATTAAATATTTGGCGAATTAGCCTCGTATTCTCTCGTTAACCAAGGAAAAGGCCATGTCTCGTTTAGGTATTATACAAGTGGTGTTGACTATTTTGTCATTATTAGGCTGGAGCTTAGCCATTTATGCATTGATTATCTTTGGCGAAGCCAGACCCGATAGAGCCGTAGGGTACTTTTTGAGTAAGGGCGCCACGGTCCGCTTGAACTGGGATCCACAGTTAACCATTAAATTAGAATACCTAATTTGGTGGTGTGCCGGTGTTAGTTTTCTCAACCTGCTGGTAAATTTTTATGCTAAGGCCACTACGCGCATAGGGTTTTGGGTTAATATTCCGTTGTTGTTTTTGGTGTCAGTGTCTGCGGGTTTGTACATTCGTTACGTGGTGTAGATGTGTAGATTAATGCTCATGCAGAAGCCAATAAAAGTGGTTACCGTTTGGGTGTTGAATTGGATTTTTATTTAAATCGCTAATGTTATAGGCTTAATTGACATCGATATGACGACACAATAAGTCGATAATGGCGGCGGTAACCCCCCAAATAAACTTGTCTTCAAAAGGCATAAAGTGAACTTGATACCTTGCCCCATGACGGTAATGAAACATGTTATGGCGGTTGCTGCGCTCAATAAAAAAATTGAGTGGTACCAAAAAGCAATCTTCAACCTCACCAGGATCTAGCACCAATTCAAAAGGCTGCTTTACCATCGCCACCACAGGGGTAATTTCAAAACCAGTAAAGGTTTTGTGCGCAGGAAAAATCCCTAGAATATCGACATTTTCAGGCTGTAATCCTATTTCTTCGTGCGCTTCGCGCAGTGCCGTATGAATAATATCCCTATCATTTGGCTCAACTTTACCGCCAGGAAAGCTGATTTGACCAGGATGGTGACGTAAATGCATAGGACGCCGAGTTAACATAATATGCAGTTGCTGATCGACTTCCATTACTGCAATTAACACCGCGGCTTGACGACCAAGAAATGATTTGGGCGCAGAGGTGATGGTTGAGCGCAGCCGATGTAAGTTATAGCGTAAAGTGAATTCGTGTTTATTCATTGGTAACGTCTGGATCCTATTTATTATATCTGGCTGTTTTAGTCGTAAATAGTCACAATCATTCGATGGTATCTACCAAAGCTTAACCAGCATAACGGAGCCATTTAATGGTGGCATTTTACCACAATGCTCGATATGAGTGGGCTTAGATATCTTATAGAAAAACAACACCTGTTATAAATTTAATAGCATACAATACCCCGTCTATAGTAAATCAATATTTCGTTCCTATTTTATTAATCTTTCATCAATAGCAGGCAAATGCTATAGGTGGCTAATCAGTGGTCTACTGATGATCATTAATTCATCTGGAAGTCTCTTCTATTTAGCTGCGCTATTTTATGGCAATAGCAAAGCAAACTTTATGATGTTATGCACTTTTTTTGTATCTTCTGCACTATTTCTGTGCGATAACTAATCGCAGATTAGCGTCACAAGTAACAATATTTGTTAAATTGAATTTAATTAACCATCTGATTTATAAGTAATATGTTTTGTCATTTTACTGCCATTAATCTGTAGTCAATTTGTTATGATTAACTGGCATGGTAACTGCTGTATTTTCAGTAGTTAATTCACGCGAGGAGGACAAATATGGAGCTAGAAAAGTTACTGTATTTGCAAGGCGTAGGGGCAGAGTTTATCGATTGTTTCGGTAATCTTGTTCATATACCCGCTAAGGACAGGCAGGGTATTTTAACCACAATGTTGTTACCATCTTCAGGTCATCAACATGCTTTTAGCGGTCATAGCGAAGCGTTATGTCATCTCAATGAGTCTTATCATCAACCATTATCAGAGTCACAGGTTGCAGCTAAGATCAGCCAGCTCGATATCCAACCTTGGTTAAAGTCACTGCATAACTTTCAATGGTGTTTAATTGATAAGCCTCATGTTGATATTTACTTACCAGAGCGTGACTCAGGTGCTTTTAGCATCAAGATCCACAATGAAAATACACAATCTATCTCGATCTCTGCACAGGTCAATGACTGTATTGTTGTCGGTGAATACCATATTAACGGTCAGCGTTATTGTCAGTATCGCTTATTTTTCGTTCATCCCAGCCTGCAGTTAGGATACTACTCATTGAGTTTATCCTTTATCAATGATCCTGCTCATCCTGATGTGTTGCATGGGCAATTAATGGTCTCTCCATCTATGGCCTATCAAGGTCGTTTAGCACAAACAGATAAACAGTTTTGGGGACTGAATGCGCAGCTTTATGCATTACGTAATGATGCGCAATGGGGCATAGGCGATTTTGGCAATTTAGCCGAACTGATTGATTACGCGGCTCATGCTGGTGCTGATTTTATTCTGCTTAATCCACTTCATGCTTTAGACATCAGCCAGCCAGATAATCCCAGTCCATATAGCCCAACGGATCGTCGTCGTTTAAATCCCTTATACATACAAATTGAAGCCGTTGGTGAATATAACGCCCTTGATGGGGAGTTATTATCACAAAAATGGCAACAAAAAAGACAGATCCTCAATCAAGCTCATTTGATTAACTATGATGAAGTTCAGCTGTTAAAATATGCTGCATTTGAAAAACTGTATCAAATATTTTGCTTGGACCATGTTAAGTATGAAACCCCCAGATTTAAAGAGTATTTGGCATTCATAGAACAAGATAACGTTGCATTAATGCAATTTGTCACCATGGAATTGAAATTGGCATCTAAAAATTTCACTCATGATGCTGGGTTTTATTTATATCTACAGTTCATTGCCAATGAGCAATTACAAGCTTGTCAGCTTAATGCGAAGCAGTGCGGCATGAGTATTGGACTGATCCGTGATTTAGCTGTTGGTGCCATTAGCCACGGGGCGGAGGTGAGTGCAAATGTTGATTTTTTTTGCGATAACGCCAGTATCGGCGCGCCGCCAGATCCGTTTGCCGAGCAAGGCCAAAATTGGGGCTTAACTCCATTTGATCCGGTCAAATTAAAACAACATGACTTTAGCCACTTTATCCAACTGGTTCGCAGTAATATGCAAAGTTGCGGAGCCTTGAGGATCGACCATGTCATGGGGTTGCTGCGTCTATGGTGGTGGCCGTTACAGGACGATTTAGGCAATGGCAGCTATGTCTATTACCCGCTTGAAACCTTACTAGCTATTGTGTGTTTAGAAAGCCAACGGGCGCGTTGTGTCGTTATTGGTGAGGACTTAGGCATAGTTCCGCCAGAAATAGTGGCTTGTTTGCGTGACGCGGGTATTTTTTCGAACGAATTATTCTATTTCTGTAAAGATTATCACGGCTTCAAGTCTCCACAAGAACACAAGCGCCAGAGCTTGATGATGCTAGCTAATCATGATGTTCCTACATTATTTGCCTGGTGGTCTGGCGACGATTTACGTCTACGACGTCAGCTTAATTTGATCGAAACCGATGATAAATTACAGCAGCTTTTAGCGCAGCGTCAGCAAGAAAAAATACAATTAGTCGATTTACTTATCCGCGAACATGGGTTTGAGTTACCACTGCCCACATCTTCAGTGGATGAATTAGAGTTTGACAGTGTGTTACTGGCTTGGATAAGTGTTGCCGCCAAAGGCAATGCACAATTGTTTAGTGTGCAATTAAGTGACTTAGTCGCTGATAAGCATGGGGTTAATATTCCTGGTACTTGGAAAGAGTTCCCTAACTGGCAGCGCAGGTTACCTTTGTCTATTAAGCAAATGTCCCAAAGTCCTAAAGTACAACAACGTCTTGAAGCGATAGCTTGTGCACGACAACCTCGCAGCAACGCCCGAAGCAGCGTTAGTGCTGTAAACATTCCCTCATCCGATACACTCGGCCATTAATGGATCACTGATTATGACTGTAGCGACCCCGTATTTTCAGCAAGATAGTGAAATAGCCTTATTAAATGGTGAGTACACTGACGTGTTTTCATTACTTGGTATGCACAGTAGTAGTGATAATAAAGGATTAATTGTTCGTTGCTTACTTCCCGGTGCACTGAGTATCGATGTGTTAAACGCAAAAGATCTCCGTAAAGTGGCCAGTCTTGAACAGGTTAATCAACAAGGTTTGTTTGCCGGTAAAATGGGCCGCAGAGTGAAACCTTTTGGTTACTTATTGCGAGTGCAATACCCACTGTGTGAACAGCTCATCAATGATCCTTATCAGTTTGATAGTTTACTCAATCCTGATGATGTGTATTTATTCGGTGAAGGTAGTCAGTTACAAACTTATCATTTTCAAGGGGCTAACTGGCGCGAGCATCATGATGTTAAAGGTGTGCATTTTTGTGTGTGGGCGCCAAATGCCAAGCAAGTGGCTGTGGTGGGCGATTTTAACTTATGGGACAAAAAACGCCATGTGTTGCGCCACCATCCTGCGAGTGGGTTGTGGGATATTTTTATTGCAGATGTTGAACCTGATCAACACTATAAGTTCGCTATTTGCGATGTTCATGGCAATGAGATTATTAAATCTGATCCCTATGCCGTTGCCATGCAACCGTCGCCGCACAATGCGTCAAAAATCCCTAATCTTGATCACTATGACTGGCAAGATGGCGAATGGTTAACTGAACGAGCTAGCCGTGAGCCTCATGCTCAACCTATGTCTATTTATGAAGTGCAATTAGCCTCATGGCGTCGTAGTGGTGATGACGGTCAAGATTACACCGATTATTCACAGCTCATTGCCGAACTGGTGCCGTATGTCAAAGAAATGGGCTTTACCCATTTGCAATTGATGCCGATCAGTGAGTATCCATTTGACGGTTCTTGGGGTTATCAACCTGTCGGGTTATTTGCGCCTACCTATCGCTTTGGCGACGCTAATGGTCTTAAAGCCTTTATCGATGAATGTCATTTGCAAGGTATTGCAGTATTGCTTGATTGGGTACCCGCACACTTTCCTCGAGATCCACACGGGCTGGTGAGATTTGATGGTAGCTGCTTATATGAACATGAAGATCCGCGCCGAGGTGAGCACCCTGATTGGGATACGCTAATTTATAATTATGGTCGCGCGGAAGTCCGCAGTTTCTTATACAGCAACGCCTATTACTGGCTAAACGAATTCCATTTTGATGGTTTACGCCTTGATGCTGTGTCGTCGATGTTATATCTCGATTACAGCCGCATAGCCGACCAATGGATCCCCAATGAACTGGGTGGCCGAGAAAACCTTCAAGCTATCAGCTTTCTACAAGAGCTTAATGCGCGCATGTACCAATGTTTTCCTGGCATTAATATGATCGCTGAGGAATCAACTGCGTGGCCAGGCGTGACTCAAGCGACCAGTAATAACGGCTTAGGTTTTGGTTTTAAATGGAACATGGGCTGGATGAACGACACACTGCGTTACATCAGCAGCGATCCTTTGTTCAGACGTTATCACCATGGTGAGCTGACATTTAGCTTAGTGTATGCCTTTACCGAACAATTTATTTTGTCGCTTAGTCATGATGAAGTGGTCCACGGCAAGGGGTCGTTATTACATAAAATCCCCGGCGACGATTGGCAGAAATTTGCTACGTTACGCGCTTATTACGGTTTCATGTGGGCACATCCGGGCAAAAAGTTATTGTTTATGGGCAATGAGTTTGCCCAGCGCAATGAGTGGAACCATAACCAGAGCCTTGACTGGCATTTATTAAACTATACGCCGCATCAAGGCGTGCAAGATTGGGTACGCGATCTCAATCAGTGTTATCAGCAATATCCTGCGTTATATCAACGCGATCACAACAGTGATGGTTTTCAATGGCTCGACTGCAATAATGCCGACGATAACATTTTAGTATTTTGTCGTTTTGGTATTGATAAACAACAACCTGTGGTGATTGTGGTCAACATGTCGCCACAGGTTTTTCACCACTTTAGAATTGGGGTGCCAACCGACCAGTCCTATAACGAAATACTTAACAGTGACCACCGTCATTATGGCGGCAGTCATGTTGTCAATGATGCAACGTATGAAATACAAGCAACAGAATGGCAAGGCATGCCTTACAGTTTAGTGATTACAGTGCCACCACTGGCATGCAGTATTTGGGCACCGGAACCGCATGAGTTGCCATAATAGTGCAACATGTTAAAACAGCAGGGTTTGACTTCAAAAGGGCATGTTATGGGTATAAGCAGCGGTTATCCTTATCCACTGGGGGCGACGGTTGATAATAGCGGAGTGAATTTTTCGTTATTTTCAGCACATGCCACCAAAGTGGTGTTGTGTATCTTTGATGCCACGGGGGAAATTGAGGTTGCTCAGTACATTATGACTGAGAAAACAAGGCAAATTTGGCACTGTCATCTAGCCAATGCTCAAGCTGGGCTTTTGTATGGTTACCGCGTTTTTGGGCCCTATCAACCGCAGCTTGGCCATCGTTTTAATCACCATAAATTGCTCCTCGACCCATATGCAAAAAAGCTGGTAGGAGAGCTAAAATACCATCCGGCGGTCTATGGTTATGACATTAATGCCCTTGATGAAGATTTGTCATTTGATACTCAAGACAGCGCGCCTTATTTACCCAAAGCACAAGTGATCGATTATGAGTTTGTTAAAGACATTCCAATCGTACCGCTCAATATTAGTCTGGCTCGAAGCATTATCTATGAGACCCATGTAAAGGGGTTTACTCAACAACATCCGCAGGTCGATGCAACAAAAAAAGGCACCTTTGCGGGCCTAGCGAGCAAGCCGATAGTCGATTACTTACAAAATGTTGGTATTACCAGCGTAGAGTTATTGCCCGTTCATGGCTTTTTCGATGAGCCTTTTTTGATTGAAAAAGGCCTCAATAACTATTGGGGCTATAACAGTATTGCCTTTATGGCGCCTCATTCTGCTTATTTATCTGATGAGGGTGATATTGCTGAGTTTAGGCAAATGGTCTCAACACTTCACGCAGCAGGGATTGAAGTGATCCTCGATGTGGTATTTAACCATACCGCCGAAGGAAACCATTTAGGGCCGACGTACAGTTTTCGCGGTATCGATAATGCCAGTTATTACCGTTTATTGCCTAATGATAAGCGCTTTAATATTAACGATACTGGTTGTGGTAACACCTTTAATCTTAATCATCCGCAAGTATTAATGTTAGTCATGGACTCTTTGCGTTATTGGGTCGAAATTATGGGCGTCGATGGGTTTAGATTTGATCTCGCCAGTTGTCTTGGCCGTGAGGCTTATGGTTTTGATCCCGGAAGTGGATTCTTCGATGCTATTACCCAAGACCCAGTATTGTGCAAGGTTAAGCTCATTGCCGAGCCTTGGGATATTGGCCCCGGTGGTTATCAGCTCGGTAATTATCCCGTGGCATTCAGTGAATGGAATGATCGCTACCGTGATGCAATGCGCCGTTTTTGGCGTGGGGATAGTGGTTTATTACCTGAATTTGCCAAGCGATTTCATGGCTCGAGTGATTTCTTTGAACATAACGGCCGAGGCCCAGCGGCGAGTATTAATTTTATCACCAGTCACGATGGCTTTAGTCTACATGATTTGGTGAGCTACAACGATCGCCATAACTTGGCTAACGGTGAGGATAACCGTGATGGTCATCAAGAAAACTGCAGTTATAACTATGGTATTGAAGGCGAATCTGCCGATGAAGCGATTAATGCCATTCGATCGCGACAAAAACGCAATTTACTAACCTGTTTATTGTTGTCTCAGGGCGTGCCCATGTTGTTGGCGGGTGATGAATCAAGTCAAACACAACAAGGCAATAATAACGCCTATTGCCAAGATAATCCTATCGGCTGGTTTGACTGGGAGCAAATAGATTGGTCGTTAGTGAATTTTACTGCGCAGTTGATAAGCTTGCGCAAACGTTTTCCTATGCTGTGTCACCAAGCTTTTATTCATAAACCAGAAGCCTTATTTGATAACGGTTTAGCTTGGTTTAACCGCCAAGGTGAGGTGATGAATAAATCAAATTGGTGTGAACATCATACCCGTACCTTAAGCGTGATTTTAACCGGTAATCTAGCGGATGCCGACATTGGTGCGGTGGCGGAAAGTACCGAAGCGTTATTATTGATGATTAATGTCGATGAGTTGCCCCACCAATTTACTCTGCCGCAATTACCCCATTTTCGCCATTGGCATTGCTTACTGCATACCCAAGAAAGTGAACCTGAAGTCGATGCTAATAAGCAAGTGAATGTAATCAGTCGTAGTTTAATGCTATTTCATACCGAATTTACTAGGAGTCATTGATGACCACAGCAAAAGATAACGCCAGTGTAAAAAAAACCACTGTGCGTGCCAGTCGCAGTAAAGCTAGCACTAAGGCGACGAGTAAAGAAAATGTCGTGGCGGCCTCGCAAGCTGACAAGGTGGTTAGTGCTCATCATGATCCTTGTGAACCCTGTGACAGTTTATCGGCATCACTTGCCCGACATATCCGCTACGGGCTATGTCGTGACGAACATGAACAACATGAGCTTTTCAATGCCGTGGCGCAAAGCGTTAAAGAACAAATGCTCGATAACTGGCGTCAAACACGGATTAAAGACAATCAATATCAACAAAAACAGGTCGCGTACTTATCACTTGAATTTCTAATGGGCCGAGCCCTAGGTAATGCATTGTTGAGTTTAGACATTACTGCTGATGCCCAACAGGTGTTAACCGATTACGCCACCAGCTTAGAAGATATTGAGCAAGTTGAACAAGATGCTGGTCTTGGTAATGGTGGACTTGGGCGCTTAGCGGCATGCTTTTTAGACAGTTGTGCGAGTTTAGACTTATCGGTTACTGGTTATGGGATTCGTTACCAATATGGCATGTTTGCGCAAAAGATTGTCGATGGTTATCAAGTAGAGCGTCCCGATCGCTGGTTACGTCATGGTAACCCATGGGAAGTTCGCCTCTCTAACCGTATTGTTAGCGTGCCTTTTTTTGGTCATAGCGAAACTTATGTTGATAAGCATGGACATCGACATCATGTGTGGGTAGATACGCAAAACGTGTTAGCTGTCCCTTATGATATGCCAATCCCAGGATTTAAGAATGGTCGTATCAATACACTGCGTTTATGGAAAGCCGAAGCGAATGACGAATTTGATTTAGCCGAGTTTAACGAGGGCGATTATGCTGAAGCCGTTGCCACTAAAAATTTGGCTGAACAAATCACCATGGTGTTATACCCAAATGATTCGAGTGTGAATGGCAAAGAATTACGACTACGCCAGCAATACTTTTTATCATCAGCCAGTTTGCAAGATTTGCTGGCCCGTTACGTTAGTCAATTTGGTGAAGACTTCAGCCAGTTTAGTGAACATAACGTGTTACAGCTTAATGATACTCACCCCAGCATTGCCGTACCTGAGTTAATGCGACTGTTACTGGATAAATACAGTTTGAGTTGGGATGCCGCATGGGCGATTACCAGTCAATCTATGGCCTATACCAATCATACTTTACTGCCCGAAGCGTTAGAGCGCTGGTCGGTACCTATGATGAAAAACATGTTGCCACGCATTGTCGAAATTATCTTCGAAATTAATGCTCGTTATTTAGAACAAGTGGCTCATCATTGGCCGGGGGATATTCAAAAGTTAGCCAGTATGTCGATTGTCGAAGAAGGCCCCGAGCAACATATTAGGATGGCATATTTAGCCATTGTTGCCAGTTTTTCAGTTAACGGTGTGGCGGGCTTGCATACTCAGTTACTTAAACAAGGGCTGTTTAATGACTTTTATCAATTGTGGCCCGATAAATTTAATAATAAAACCAACGGTGTTACTCCAAGGCGTTGGCTTGCGTATTGTAATCCTAAGTTATCGGCACTTATTTGCCGTCGTTTAGGTGACGAATGGATCAATGATTTATCTCGTCTTACCGCACTCAATGCTTTTAGCAGTGACAAGCAGTTCGTTAAAGAATGGGCGCAAATTAAGTTTGAAAATAAACAAGCGCTAAGCACATTTGTGAAGCAGCAATGCGATGTTGAGTTTGACCCACTAATGATGTTTGATGTGCAAGTGAAGCGTATTCATGAATATAAACGTCAGCTCCTGAATATCCTCCATGTGATTCATTTATATCGCCGTATTTTAAGTGGCGATACGCAGAATATGGTGCCACGCTGTGTACTCATAGGAGGCAAAGCCGCACCAGGTTACGCCATGGCCAAGCAAATTATTAAACTGGCTAATAATGTCGCTCATATGGTCAATTCCGATCCTTTGGTCACGCCATTTTTACGCATGGCATTTTTGCCCAACTATAACGTCAGTGCCATGGAAAAAATATGTCCGGGTACCGATTTATCTGAGCAAATATCTACAGCAGGTAAAGAGGCGTCGGGCACAGGAAACATGAAATTCATGATGAATGGAGCCTTAACGATTGGTACTTTAGATGGCGCCAATATTGAGATGCTGGAAGAGGTGGGTGATGATAATTTCTTCTTATTTGGTCTAGATGCTAACCAAGTCGCTCAAGCGCGGATAAATTATCAACCGCAACACATTGTTGAGCATTCAACAGCCCTTAATGGGGTCATGAGTATGCTAAAAAGTGGCCATTTTAATTTGGTCGAACCGGGTATTTTTAACGACATTATCGCTTCAATAATTGATCCTAATGATCAGTGGATGACCGCTGCTGATTTTGACAGTTATTGTTTAGCACAAGAGCAGGTCGCTAAGACGTATCTTGATCAAGATAGCTGGCAAAAAATAAGTATTCGAAATACTGCCGCCAGTGGGCGTTTTTCAAGCGACAACACCATAGCGGGCTACCGCGATGAAATATGGATGAAAAAGTAATACAAGGAAAGTGCAGCGACGCTGTAATTAACGTAAATCGTAGATTAATGTTTGTTTATTGGTGGCTACGTTGAATAGCCAAATGGAGTCTGCTTATGAGTAATGTTCGTTATATTAGTAATTTAACTCGTGATACCTATGCGTTGATATTAGCGGGTGGTCGAGGTTCTCGGTTGTATGAATTAACCGACTGGCGTGCGAAACCTGCGCTTTATTTTGGTGGTAAGTATCGCATTATCGACTTTCCGTTATCAAACTGTATTAACTCAGGAATACGAAGAGTGGGAGTGGTGACGCAATATAAGTCACATTCTTTAATTCGACATGTTACTCGTGGCTGGGGTCATTTCAAAAAGGAACTAGGGGAATCGGTTGAGATTTTACCTGCGTCACAGCAAACATCTGGTAACTGGTATCAAGGTACTGCCGATGCGGTATTTCAAAATATTGACATTATTCGGCATGAAATCCCTAAGTATGTGATGATCTTATCTGGCGATCATATTTATCGCATGGATTATGCTGGTTTGCTCGCAGCTCATGCTGAATCGGGTGCCGATATGACAGTGTGTTGTTTAGAAACCCCAATTGCAGAAGCGGCAGGTGCATTTGGGGTGATGGAAGTTGATAGTGATAATCGGGTCATTGGTTTTGAAGAAAAGCCCGCAGAGCCTAAGCCAACCCCAACTGATCCAGAAAAGTGTTTAGCCTCAATGGGCAACTATGTTTTTAATACTAAATTTTTGTTCGAACAATTAAGAAAAGATGCCAATAACGAAAGCTCAGATCGTGATTTTGGCAAAGATATTATTCCGGCAATTATCAAAACACATAATGTGTTCGCGTTTCCTTTTACAACTTCAGTGTCTGATGAGCCAGCCTATTGGCGCGATGTGGGTACCTTAGATTCATTTTTCCAAGCGAATATGGAGTTATTGTCGCCAACACCAGCATTAAATTTATACGATGCTAAGTGGCCAATTTGGACATATCAGGAACAGCTGCCACCGGCTAAGTTTGTGTTTGATGATGATAATCGCCGCGGTATGGCAGTTGATTCGATCGTTTCCGGCGGTTGTATTATCTCTGGTGCCAAAGTGAAACGAAGCGTGCTATTTGACGAAGTGCGTGTGTGTTCTTATTCCTCAGTCAAAGATTCGGTATTATTACCCGATGTGGTGGTACTGAAGAATTGTAAAATAAAAAATGCCATTTTAGATCGGGGTTGTATTATTCCTGAAGGCATGTCGATTGGTTATAATCAAGAACATGACAAGGCGAGGGGTTTTAGGGTGTCAGAAAAAGGCATTACCTTGGTAACCCGCAAAATGTTAGGTTTAGCGGTTGGCTTTGAATAAGGATCTTAGATGACTCCTGCGAGTGTAAAACGAGTCCTGCTGGTGGCAGCAGAAAATGATGCACTGCATGGCGCTAAAGTTGGGGGCATGGCGGATGTCATCCGTGATTTGCCGCCAGCATTGGCACAATGCGGCGTAATAGCCGATGTGGCCATGCCAAATTATGGCTTCTTAGCGCAACATTATCATGCCGCACACATGGCTGATGTTGAAGTTGATTTTGCCGGCCAGCGCCATACTGTAGCGGTTTATCGCTTGCCAAGACCACAACATAAAGATGCCATCCTTAATGTGGCTGAAGATCAATGGGATGACGCGGTAGCTCAAATCTATCTATTTGATCATCCGCTATTTAATCACCAAGGCCAAGTGTATTGCAGTGGTTCGGCAGACAGACCGTTTGCCGAAGATGCAACCAAGTTTGCACTGTTTTCTCTTAGTGTGGCCACGTGCTTGGTGAATAAATTATTACCACAGTTTGAGGTGTTGCATTTACATGACTGGCACAGTGCAATGGTTGCCATGCTGCGTGGATGCGTAGATGATTTTTCTGCGCTGAGAGTATTACCTTGTGTGTTTACCATTCACAATTTGGCCTTACAAGGGATCCGGCCTTTTATTGGCGATGATTCATCGTTTGCCCATTGGTTTCCGCAATATGTGGGTAAATTAAACCTTATTGCCGATACCAGTATATTTGACCCTCGTTACAGCAATTGTGTTAATCCGATGCGCATGGGCATTGTACTCAGTGACAAAGTGCATTTAGTGTCGCCCAGTTATGCGCAAGAGGTGTTAATGCCATCTGACTATCACAAAGGCTTTTTTGGTGGCGAAGGGTTAGAGGCCGATTTAGTGGTTAAGTCTTTACAAGGTGATGTGGTTGGGATCATTAATGGCTGCGTTTATGATGATGTTAGCCATAAATCTAATCAAGCCCAGCTTACTAAGCAGAGCGAGTATTGGGCGTTATTACTTCAAGCTGAGAATGCCGTCATTAAGTGGCAAACTAAAACAAGCCAGCTGAGTGTATTAGACTCAATTGCGTTAACACGGATCAGTCAATCTAAGCAGACTATATTAGCCGACTATCATCACTTAACCGCCTTAAAAAGCAGTGTGTCAGATGATGAGCAACGATTTTTACTGACCTCAGTTGGGCGTTTAACAGAACAAAAAGTGCTGATTCTGTTGCAGCCTTTTAACCCAACTCACGCCACTAAAATTCATTCCTCGGCGAAAACAGTGTTAGAGGCTATTCTCGAATCACTCAAGAAACATCAACCTAATGGCGTGTTTATGTTACTTGGTAGTGGTGATGTGAATATTGCTAATGCATTACAAGCTACCGCAGCACGTTATGATAACTTTGTGTTTTTACATGGTTATGACGAAGCTTTATCTGAGCAACTTTATCGCTTGGGCAGCTTGTTTTTAATGCCCAGTTCATTTGAGCCTTGTGGGATCAGTCAAATGCTCGCGATGCGGGCAGGCCAACCATGCTTAGTTCATGGCGTGGGGGGGCTCAATGATACGATTGAAGATAATGTCAGTGGCTGGGTATTTAACGGTGCAACACTGGCGACACAAGGTGAAGCCTTGGTTGAGCGTTTTACTCAAGTGCTCGAGTTATTTGGCAGTGATACTTGGAAGCAAGTGAAACAAAATGCCGCTAAACAACGATTTACCTGGAATGAGGTTGCTAAACAGTATATTGAAAAGTTATATGTGAGCAGTTGAGCTATCCAGTCAGTGTCCAAGCGAATCATATTGGATAATGTGACTAGATAGCACTCAACCGGTTACTCAAATTATTAGCAAACGAGTAGCAGGCAGCTCTTGGCACTCTTTGTATTGATAGCCGTAAGTGCTCAATTAGCCAATAAAAAAGCCAATCAAATTGATTGGCTTTTTTGTCTTCCAATAACCACTTAAACTTGACCTGCTAAATAGCTGACGACTTTATATAGTGCACTTTATGTCGAAGCGTTGTGCTGAGCCATAGAACGATGTTGTCCGTTTGATGACTCATGAGTCTGCTGCTGATATCGTGCTATGACCAATAAAGATACCATCTTGTGTTACTAGTTTAGTGACTAATAGGTATAGCGAAGATCCAAGTAATAGTAACCACCATTAAACCCAAATGGAGTATTGGTGAGCGGGTATATAAAAATTCCGTTAAAGTTATTATCCTCAGGACGTTTCTCTGGATAAGTATCAAACAGGTTTTGTACCCCTAAGGTGACGGCGAGATTATCGGTTGCACGGTAACGAGTACTTAAATCTGTGGTCCATCTTGAGCCATATTCCACTTCACTTGATGAATAACCCACAGTGTAGTTTCCGAAATAACTGAAACGTAAGTTGGTAGTGAAGTCGTCATACTGATGCGTAAAGCCAATGTTAGCAGTATTTTTGGGATTGGCTTCAGTCATGCGAACAACTTCAATATTATCAAATAGCTCGTCTTCTAATCCATTGAGGATTGAAGGCAACGAAATGGACTCAATTTCAGTTTCTTTGTATGAGTAGGCTAGGTTGGCTTTTAAATCGCCAAATTCACCAAGGTCTATCCCTTGAGTGATAACTAAGTCTACACCTTGAGTTTTAGTATCAACCGCATTCATAAAGAAGCGAGCCGAGTCGGCATTAGTGCCCTCAAGGATAGCGGCAATCGCCGGTGAACTTTCTTTATCTATAGCGCCTGATAAAATGATTCTGTCATCGACATTAATTTCATAAGCATCTAATGTGACTGCAAAACCATTATTACCCGTGTAAACAATACCTGCACTATAAGAATGTGATTGTTCAGCTTTAAGATCTGGAATACCTAGCTCTGATCTGATCGGCGATAACTGATTAAAGGTGCCTGATTCTCTAGGAATAAACTCACCAGTGACTGGATCGGGATCAAAAAAGGTCGATACGTTAGTAAAATACAGTTGCTGCACACTGGGTGCACGGAACCCCGTGTCGGTGGTTAACCTAAGTGCCAGACTGTCCGTCAGCTCATAACGGCCAGATAGCTTCCAGCTGGTGTTGCTACCAAAGTCAGAATAATCTTCATAACGCACAGCTGCTGCCCAATAAAAATCTTCGGTGAGTTGGTTTTCAAGTTCAATATACAGTCCGAGGTTAGTGCGGTCTTCATCGACTTCAGACTCTTTGGTAAAACCACCAAAACCTTGGCTACCGCCAGATTTCCCTTGGTAATCGCCTTTGATATACGACTCTTCTTGGCCTGCATCAATTTGATAGCCACTTTGACGCCATGTCACGCCCATCGCGACTAATAAGTCTGAGTCATTAGCAAAATCATAGTAGCTTGAAGCATCAACATTAAGATTAAGTTCACTGGTAGACAGGGTTCCTGCATCAAAGCTTGTTGGGCTAATAGGGCCGAGCGAGGCATTGATACTGTTTTCTAAGGTATATTCAAAACTGTTGCTACCAAAACCAGCCGATGAGTCAACTTGCCATTTCCCTAACTCAAACTCATAACCGGTTACTAAAGAGTAATCGATAATTTCTGGGCTTATTTGTGGTAAAAATCCGTCTGGATAGACTTCAATCACGTTGCGAGAATCAAGTGCACGACGATAAAAAGCGCCTGAACTTGAGTTACGTTTGCTAATGCCACCAAAGGCATAAAGCTTACCCTTGGTATCTAACCCTTGTTCAGCATTCAAAAATAAGCCGTAGTTGTCATAGTCACTGTCGCCAACATGATGATTCTTACGATCGAATGTGGCTTCACGGGGATCAGGACTGCCGTCGGCTAATGTTGGATATTGCTGGCGAGTATCAAAGCCCGCTCTGTTGGTGGCGTTTTTCTGATGCGCCTCTAAAGAGACGTTCACAAAACCTTCGTCACTGAAGCTAAAGCCATGGTTTACGCCTAAACGAACTTGTTCACCATCACCTTCATAGGTTTGACCTACTTGAGTCGTAATGCTGCCGCCTTGGTCACTGTCTTTCAGCACAACGTTAATCACCCCAGCGATAGCGTCAGATCCATAAAGTGCAGAGGCACCGTCACGTAAAATTTCAATTCGCTTAATGGCTGTCATCGGAATAGCATTTAAATCAACGTTTGACGAACCTTTGCCTAAGGTTCCGGCCAAATGCACTAATGCCGAACCATGACGGCGTTTACCATTAACCAACACTAAAGTGTGATCCGGTGACATGCCGCGAAGGCTTGCTGGACGCACAGCGTCACTGCCGTCAGTAATTGATGAAAATGGGAAGCTATAACTTGGTGCTGCAAATTGTAATGCTTTGGCCGTTTCAGTAATCCCGGTGGCTTCAAGTTGTTCGGAGGTAATAATATCGACAGGTGTTGCACTGTCTGTAGCGGTACGAAGGGCGATACGCGAGCCAATGACCTGAATGCGCTCTAGGTTTTCACCTTCCTCTGCAGCGATGGCTACAGGAGCTGAAATACTGCCAATAACGGCCAAACAAACGAGACTTTTATACATTAGTAATCCTGCGATAACGTTATAGTAAACTTTGTAACATTATAGGACATTTTCGCTGATGCATAGGAGTACTAACTGCTGACTTAGTTAGTCTAATCAGTCATATGTCATGACACTCTGGTCTAGTTGAACACTTAGTGGCGTTCATTTATTAACCATTAAACCGCGCAAACAATAAATGCCTGCGATCAGTCACAGGCATTTATTGTAGATGATGTGATTGCTGTTAAGCGGCTCTTAGTTAGGTAAGCTTGCTTGGTGGGATGAGATAAAAGCTGCCATCGCTTGTTCAGCGCGCTCTTGTGCCGATGCCCAAGTATCGGTATTGGTCATGGTTTCGACTATTTCGTAATAGCACTTAATTTTAGGTTCAGTGCCAGAGGGACGAACTATCACGCGTGCGCCATTTGCTAAAGCATAAATTAATACATCACTGCTGGGCAGATCAATGCTGTGTTTGCTGCCATCGGCGCAAGTACGCTGCAGGCTTTTTAAATCATCGCTAGACACCACAGCGAACTCACCAATGGTAAGTGGTGGGTTTTCACGTAAAAACTCACCAATATTGGGGGTGTCAGGCTTAAGCGCAATACTGACTTGGGCATTAAGATGAAACCCGTGTTGGCGATAAATCTGTTCTAATCTGTCCCAGATGGTTTGGCCATTGGCGGCAAGCTCTGCAGTGAGTTGCGCAAAGGCAACAATGGCCGATAAGCCATCTTTATCCCACACTAAGTTACCTATGGTATAACCGAGTGCTTCTTCATACGCGAATAAAAATTGGTTATCTTGTTGATGCTGACTAATACCGACGTTCATCAGCCATTTAAAACCTGTTAGCGTGGTGTAGCTTTGGGCACCGAACTCAGAGGCGATTTTAGACAATAGGCTTGATGACACTATGGTTGTGCCGTTGAGTTGTTGATTTTTAGGGGCGTGGCTGAGTAAGTAATGACCCAATAAAACCCCGACTTGATCGCCAGTTAGCATTTTATATTCACCATCTGCTGTGCGTACTGCAACAGCAAAGCGGTCTGCATCAGGATCATTGGCGCAAGCCAGAGTCGCTTTATGCTTTTTTGCCTCAGCAATCACTAAGTCCATGGCGCCTTTTTCTTCCGGGTTGGGGAAGTTAACTGTCGGAAAGTCACCATCAGGTTCACGTTGCGCGGCTACCGAATACACCTGAGTAAATCCAGCATCTTTTAACACAGTTTCAGCCATGTCGGCGCCCACACCATGCATTGCGGTATACGCTAAACTGACTTTATCTTGGCCATTGCGATATTGCAGCTCTTTGGCATCAAATATTCCCTGGCGATAGGCTTGGTAAAAATCGTCTTGCAACCAATTCAGCTTTTGTTGTGCAATGGCAACATCTAAGGCTAGAAACGGGATAGCTTGAGTGGCTGCACTAGTGATTTGGGCAGCAATTCCGCTGTCGTGGGGTGGAATAATCTGTGCGCCATTTTCCCAATAGACTTTATAGCCATTGTATTGTGGTGGGTTATGGCTGGCTGTTACCACAATACCTGCGGCAGCGTTAAGATGTTTTACCCCAAAAGCGACTAAAGGCGTGGCGGCAACTTTGTGAGTCAAGTACACGTTAATGCCCATGGCGGTTAGTACACTCGCCGCATCGTGGGCAAAATCATAAGAATCGTGGCGGCCATCGTAACCAATTACCACACCTCGCTCGGCAGCATTGTTAATCTGCTCGAGTAAGTAAGCACCCAAACCGGCAGTGGTTTGGCGAATCACTAAACGGTTCATCGCCATTGGCCCAACACCAACTTCACCTCGAAGCCCTGCAGTGCCAAAGGCTAAACGGCCTGCAAAGCGAGCGGCAAGTTCAGTTTCATTGTTTGAATCAATGAGTGCTTGCAGTTGCGCACGAGTTTTTGGGTCGGGGTCTTTGTTGAGCCAATGGTTTATTTGATGTTGAAGATGGGTATTCATGAATCACCTCATTGATAATCATTTTCAATAACAGTAGGAAAATCGCGCCACGAGAACAAGTGAATTCGTTACCAAATCAATAAAAATAACAATTTGTATTCATGATTTCTACGCTTAGTCTACATGCTTGAACGTAATCATTAGTCTATAAACAAACAGTTGCCGCTAAATATGAAACCTCTAAAGCAAGTATTACAACCTCTAAAGTGAATATACCAATCCATCGCGTTAAGCGTGCATTACAAGCAAGAGCATTGTCGCCTAGACAAGATACAAAAAAGGCTTGTGAGGGTTATCAACAAGCCTTTTTGTGACAGGATCAAAACCTATTTTGTTTCAGCAGCATAATTTTGTGGGAAAAAAGCACGTTTTGCGGCTTCATCAAATTCTGATTTAAATACAATATCTTTACCCATGTCTCTGGCTCGTGCAACGGCTGGACGATTGTTGATACTGTTAAACCAGCGTTGAACATTCGGGTAAGTAGCCAGTGCATCTTGACCTAATACATAGCCGATTTTATCAACCCAACCCCATGCAGCAATATCGACAATGCTCAATGCATCACCCACGATAAACTCACGGTTACTAAGATGTGCGTCAAGGACTTGGTAATGACGTTGAGTTTCACGTTGATAACGGTTTGTGGCGTAAGCTATTTTTTCAGGTGCATGATGGGTGAAATGTACACATTGACCAGAATAAGGTCCTAAACCAGTGGCGACAAACATTAACCAAGATAATAGCTCCCCTCGATTTTCAGGCACGCCAGTTAATTGACCTGTTTTGTCTGCAAGGTATAAAAGAATGGCACTTGAATCGAATACACGCACGCCATTATCTTCAATAGCGGGGGTTTTGCTGTTGGGGTTAATCGCTTTAAACTCCGCAGTATGTTGCTCACCTTTTAAGGTATCCACTGGCACAAGCTCAAACTCGAGAGCAGTTTCTTCAAGGAACAGCGCAATTTTCATTGGATTAGGGCCTGGATGGAAATAAAATTTAATCATGTGAACTCCTTCATAAGTAAGAAGTGTATTAAAACAGTTTTTGAACGAATGCTCAAATTAATTTGATCGATCGCTCAAAATTAATAGAAAGACGATAGGGTATTGTTATCATGTAATTAAATATACGGGAGAGAACTGTAAGTTGATTGCAGTGAAAGCTATGGCCTTTAAAGCCTGATTATCTTTTTAGGAGTTGTTTTAAGCAGTGTGTGACTGTTTTATCTAAAGTAGAGGCTATGACAGGGCGTTATTTCAGCTAGGTAATCAATAACGCGGCAGCACTAAAAACAATCCGATTGCTGACAAGTCAACAATCGCTATCATCTACTGTTGTAAGTCTTGGTATAACGAATGGTTATCGACACCTGTTTTTACTGATTCAGACTCGCCAACAAAGGCAATATTTTGCTGACTTTATCAAAACTTTCTTGGTACTCAGCGTCGGCATTTGAATCAGCGACAATGCCACCGCCAGCCCAACAGTAAATACGGTTATTTTCGGTGACTAAAGTGCGAATGGTAATACTGGTATCCATATTACCGTTTTGACTGATATAACCAATACTCCCACAATAGACATTTCGTCGTGATGGCTCTAACTCTTCAATGATTTCCATGGCGCGAATTTTTGGTGCGCCAGTAATTGAACCGCCAGGAAAGGCTGCTTGGAGTAAATCAAATGCATTTTTATCTTGTGCCAGTGTGGCACTTATGGTGCTGACCAAATGGTGCACAGCAGGGAAACTTTCAATTGCAAATAATGTCGGTACCTTAACCGAGCCGGGCGCCGCGACTTTGCTAATGTCATTGCGTAACAGATCAACAATCATCACATTTTCAGCACGATCTTTTTCGGATGCAAGTAATGCTGCTGCAGCTTGTTGATCCAAAAGCGGATCTTGATGGCGAGGTAACGTGCCTTTTATCGGTTTAGTTTCAATCTGCTGGTCGCTTAGTTTAATAAAGCGTTCTGGCGAAATAGACAGAATACAATGATGTTCAAGGCGTATAAACGCTGAAAAAGGGCCTTGATTCGCCGTGGATAATGCACAGTAAGCTTGCCATTCATTACCTTGATATTGCGCCTCAAATCGTTGGGTTAAATTGATTTGGTAACAATCACCGCTGAGTAAATACTCTTGAACACGTGCAAACTTATGTTGATATTGTTCAACGCTAATGTGGTTAACCCATGGTGTGGTTAATTGAAAAGCAGGCAAGCTGGATGTCTGTTTTAGATTATGCTCTATTTTTGATTGAATTAAATTCAACTCATACTCAAGTGCGCCGCAGCCGTCGAAATGGTATGCATACCATGACTTTTCTGCGTAATCATATATCAGGGCAAAATCATAAAATCCAATATTCATATCATTAAGATGAATATCTTTAACCGCTATTTTAGGCAGGTTTTCAATATCTCGACCCAAATCATAACCCAATGCCCCAAGTGCACCGACACTAAAAGGGTGCAGAGATCCTTGCGCACAGGGATAAAGACGAGCATGCAGTTGCGCTAATGTTTCAAATGGACTGGCTTGCTGATTGATGTCGATATTAAGCGCGATTATTTTTGGATGTTTAGGGTTAAATGAGCAAATTCCGTCATGGCTAGTTAAGGTCGCGATAGGATTAAACCCAATAATGTCGAAAGTGGCATCTTGGTGCGACGCATTGGCGGAGTCGAGTAATGTCGCCCATGGCTGGTGGCTAAAAAGTGAAAATAGCGCCTTAGTGTCTATTTTCCAATCCAGTTTTTGCATAAAAAGTGCGTTTTTTGCCCGCGCAGACATCGATAACCCTTATCTAAAATGTGATGTAGCCCAAAAAGGATGGAAAGAGTATCATATTGGCCTTAATAGTTAATATTAAATCGATTCTAATAAAAACGATAACCATGTTAGGCCGCAATGGCTGCTGGAGCGCCCCATATGTCGACGAATACCACATCTCACTCTACAACTGAATCTTCAATGTCTAGTCAAGCGGTTGTGATTAAACAAGCGGACTTTATTGAAAGTATCGCAGATTCTTTGCAATACATTTCCTATTACCATCCCAAAGACTTTGTTGATGCAATGAACAAGGCTTATGAGCGTGAACAAAGCGCTGCGGCTAAAGATGCCATTGCTCAAATCTTGATTAACTCGCGTATGTCTGCTGAAGGTAAACGTCCTTTATGTCAAGACACCGGAATTGTGACTACCTTTGTTAAAATTGGTATGTCGGTTCAGTGGGACAAAACCGATATGACCGTTCAAGAAATGGTCGATGAAGGTGTTCGTCGTGCTTACACTAATCCAGATAATCCTTTACGTGCATCAATTGTGTCAGATCCTGCTGGCGCACGTAAAAACACCAAAGACAATACTCCGTCTGTGGTGCATATTGATATGGTTGCGGGCAACCAAGTTGAAGTGATGATTGCCGCTAAAGGTGGTGGCTCAGAGAATAAATCTAAAATGGCTATGCTTAACCCGTCTGATGACATTGCTGCTTGGGTTGAAAAAACCTTACCCACAATGGGCGCGGGTTGGTGTCCACCGGGTATGTTAGGCATAGGTATAGGCGGCACAGCTGAAAAAGCGGCTGTACTGGCAAAAGAGTCATTAATGGAATCGATTGATATCCATGAATTAATGCAACGTGGTGCGGTTACAACTGAAGAGAAGCTGCGTTTAGACATTTTCGAACGAGCAAACAATTTAGGTATCGGTGCACAAGGTTTAGGCGGTTTAACCACAGTGCTGGATGTTAAAATTAAGTCTGTACCGACCCATGCCGCTTCAAAACCTGTGGTGATGATCCCTAACTGCGCCGCAACGCGTCATGTTCATTTCCATTTAGATGGCACAGGTCCTGTGGATTTAGTGCCACCATCGTTATCTGATTGGCCTGAGATCACTCGTGAAGCGGGTGAGAATACTCATCATGTTAATTTAGACACCATCACTCAAGCCGAAATTGAAACGTGGAAAAGTGGTGATACCTTACTACTCAACGGTAAAATGCTGACTGGCCGTGATGCTGCTCATAAACGCATTCAAACTTTACTTGAGTCTGGTGAAGGTTTACCTGAAGGCGTCGACTTTACGGGTAAATTTATTTATTACGTGGGCCCAGTTGATCCTGTCGGCAATGAAGTGGTTGGCCCAGCCGGTCCTACAACCGCCACTCGCATGGATAAGTTTACAGACATGATGTTAGACCAAACAGGCCTTATGGGCATGATTGGTAAGTCTGAACGCGGTCCTGAAACCGTTGCTTCGATTAAAAAGCACAAAGCGGTGTATCTAATGGCCGTTGGCGGCGCAGCATATCTAGTGTCTAAAGCGATCAAGAAGTCACGCGTGGTGGCATTTGAAGACTTAGGCATGGAAGCCATTTACGAGTTTGACGTACAAGATATGCCGGTAACGGTTGCGGTTGATACCAATGGTGTCAATGCACACGAAACCGGCCCGGCGATTTGGAAAATTAATATCGCGAACAGTAAAGCAACAAAGTAAGCGATAAACACGACTGTGCTTATGTTTAAGCCATATGTGTCAATGTGATCTAACGCTCGGGTTTACAGCTTTTTACAAAAGGCATGTTGCCTGAGCGTTTTGCTTTGGTTAGTCTGCAATACACATTTTATGATTACGCGTTAGTCGAGTTGTATCTAGCTCAACGCGCAGTCATGTTTTTATTTAAACAACTGAGACAAGATAACAATGAAAAAGTCTTCTGTATTATTTGCATTGGTAGCTGCTGGTTTGGCTACATCAGTTTATGCGGCAGAGCCTACCGCTTTTAACGTTCAACAATTAGTTAAGCTAAATAAGTTGCATTCGGCAGCCGTTTCAAATGATGGCAAAACCATGGTTTACGGCGTCAAAGTGGTTGATGATAAAGGCGAGGCTAACTCGGATCTTTACCTGCTCGATTTGAGCGATAAAAATGCTAAGCCAAAACAACTGACTTCTGCCGCCGGAACTGAGCATGATGTCAGTTTTTCGCCTGATGGAAAATCAATTTACTTTCTTGCTAGCCGCACTGGAAGCAGCCAATTATATCAACTGGCGCTAAATGGTGGTGAAGCGATAGCGGTTACTGATTTACCTTTAGACATTAATGGCTACAAATTGTCTAACGACGGCAAACAGCTTGTCATGACCCTGCGGGTATTTCCAGAGTGCAAAGACTTAGCCTGTTCAAAAGAGATGTTTACCGCAGAAGCTGAACGTAAAAGCACTGGACGGTTATATAAGCAGCTAATGGTCCGTCATTGGGATACATGGGAAGATCACGCGCGTAATCATTTATTTGTGGCTTCACTTGATGGTGAAAAAGTCACCACCGCGATTGATGTTACAGCCGGTCGCGATACTGAAACGCCGCCTAAGCCTTTTTCAGGCATGGAAGAAGTAACCTTCACCGCAGATGGCAAATTCGTTGTTTATAGTGCTAAAGCGCCTAGTAACGATCAAGCATGGACCACCAACTATGATTTATGGCAAGTGCCAGTTGCGGGCGGTGAAACGGTTAATTTAACCCCAGACAACAAAGCCTGGGACTCACAACCAACATACTCAGCCGACGGCCGTTATCTGGCTTATTTAGCCATGACTAAGCCTGGTTATGAAGCTGATCGCAACCGCATTATGTTACGTGACAATGTCACTGGCCAAGAAAAAGAAGTCGCTCCATTATGGGATCGTAGCCCAAGTTCGATCAATTTCAGTGCTGATGGCCGCACGTTATATGTGACGGCTCAAGATCTTGGTCAAGTGACACTGTTTGAGGTCAATACCCAATTTGGCGATGTGCGTCCGATTTATAATCAAGGTAGTAACAGCTTAATTGCGGTCGCCAATAATAAATTGTTCTTCCAAAAATCGACATTAGTTGAACCAGGTGATGTATACAGTGTGACTTTAGAAGGTGAGCGATTGACTCAGCTGACTGATGTCAACAAAGACAAATTAGCCAATATTACCTTTGGGGAATTTGAACAGTTCAACTTTAAAGGTTGGAACGATGAAACCGTTCATGGCTACTGGATTAAACCAGTTAACTATGAAGAAGGTAAAAAATACCCGATTGCTTACCTCGTTCACGGCGGCCCACAAGGCTCATTTGGCAACAGTTTTAGCAGCCGCTGGAATGCGCAGCTATGGGCTGGTGCTGGATACGGTGTGGTGATGGTCGACTTCCATGGTTCTACCGGATATGGCCAAGCGTTTACTGACTCAATAGGTAAAGATTGGGGCGGTAAACCACTTGAAGATCTTAAAAAGGGTATGGCTGCCGTGACGACTCAGCAACCTTGGTTAGATGCGAGCAATGCATGTGCCCTCGGTGGTTCTTACGGTGGTTATATGATGAACTGGTTCCAAGGCAAGTGGAACGATGGTTTCAAGTGCTTAGTTGATCATGCCGGTTTGTTTGATATGCGCTCTATGTATTATGTCACTGAAGAGTTATGGTTCCCTGAATATGAATTTGGTGGTCCATACGATCAAAACAAAGAGCTATATGAAAAGTTTAACCCAGCTAATTATGTTGAAAACTGGAAAACTCCGATGCTGGTTATTCACGGTGAAAAAGACTACCGCGTACCTTATGGGCAAGGCTTAGCCGCATTTACCTTGATGCAACGTAAAGGTATTCCATCTGAGCTACTGGTATTCCCGGATGAGAACCATTGGATCTTAAATCAAGATAATCTACAGCTATGGTACAAGAATGTGCTTGGCTGGATGGATCGTTGGACGGCTAAATAGGTTTTATACCTTATCTGCAATTTTAGACTTAGTCCTGTGTTGATATCAGCGACCTAGTCATTACACAGATGAGTATTAACGGTCAAATAAAAGAGATGTTGCCACTGGCAACATCTCTTTTTTGTTGTACGCTATTTTATGGCCTAATATCAGCGGTTATTGCAGGATTAACATGAAAGCATGAGTGGCCGGTTAATCTTGGTGTTGCGAGTGAATATTATCGCCTCAATAGCAAGGGATTTTATCGACGACAAACGAGTGCCTAAACATGAATCTTTTTCAGTTATCTAATTTGGCTCAATGTTAGTATTTTTCATCTTTGGTCAATATGCATACCAGTGGCGGGTTAGTATTTTTAGTACAGACAAGGTGATTCGCCAAAGCGGTTAGTAGATTAAAGCATCAGTTAGTGGCTAATGTGTGCAATATCGTGAAATAAAATTACTTAGCGCCTCATTTTTCGTGGATTATAATTAAACGGTTAAAGAGGTTAAATAGATGTTCCATTAGTTTTTGTATTGTAAAATGGCCTATCAAATATAAAAAATTTCATTTGGGAAATGTCTGGGTTTCAGCTACATTAGCGCCCTCAGAATCGAGCTTTAAATCAGGTAATATTAAGAGGGTGCAGTCAGTGGATTTTATGCTTTATATCAAGTTCTTTTTAGGACTGTTAGCCATCATTAACCCAGTAGGGTTATTGCCTGTATTTGTGAGCTTAACCAGCCATCAAACTGAAGTTGAGCGCCGCCATACCAACCGAGTGGCTAACTTTGCTGTTGTGGTGATTTTATTAGTCACTATGATAGCCGGTCAGCATATTCTGAGTATGTTCAGTATTTCATTGTCTGCATTTCGTATTGCTGGTGGTAGCTTGATATGTATTATTGCGATGTCGATGCTGCAAGGTAAGATCAGTGAAGTAAAACGTAACCAAGAAGAAGATCGTGAGTCTTCTGGGATGGAATCTGTTGCTGTGGTGCCATTAGCGTTACCTTTGATGGCAGGTCCTGGCGCCATTAGCTCGGTGATTGTGTTTGCCGCAGAGCATAATAAGATGATTAACTTTGTTGGCATGTTCTTAACTATTGTGACCATAGGTCTTGTCAGCTGGGCTTTATTCCGTATGGCGCCAGTATTGTTTAAGTTACTCGGAAAAACCGGCATTAACGTTATTACCCGTTTAATGGGACTATTAATGTTGTCATTAGGCATTGAAGTCATTGCCGCAGGAGCTAAAGGCCTTTTCCCCACATTAATCGGTTAGTTCACTGATAAGTTGCTGAGCATTTGTGCAAACGCTTGATAGTCGGGTTTTTTAGCTTGACCCGCTATCGGCATTTGCGTAAAGTACGCCTCGATTAGCAATACTGCGACTAAGCTTGATGCAGTTTTGTATGTGAGAACTAATATATAGCCTCAATGTAATCAGATATTAAAGATTGGCTTTTTATCATATGACTTTGCTGTTATTGATAAAAATTCAGTCAAAAAATTGGTGAGCTGGCTGAGTGGCTGAAGGCGCACGCCTGGAAAGTGTGTTTAGGTTTATCCCTAACGAGAGTTCGAATCTCTCGCTCACCGCCATATTATGAAAAAAGACGTCTTCGGACGTCTTTTTTCATTTGTATTTTTAAATAAAACCACGACATTTGGGTGATGCTAGTTCTCTCCCTTGTCTACCATGCTATTTTATCGCATGCCTTATCGTTACTTGGTGTTAGCGCTTGTTATGCGCAGCCTCTATAATGCTTTATTCTTATTCTACTACTGAGACCCACTTTCATGCCTTTTTCGACACTTGGATTACGCGACACGATTGTCAATGCCCTACATGAAGTGGGATACAGTCAACCAACACCAATCCAACAACAAACTATTCCGGTTATTTTACGGGGTAAAAACCTGATTGCGGCCGCGCAAACCGGTACCGGTAAAACCGCCAGTTTTGTGTTGCCAATATTGGAGCGCTTAGCCGACAGTGAAATGCAGCGTAAAAAGCGTATTAGGGCATTAATTTTAACCCCAACACGTGAACTGGCTGTGCAAATACAAGCCAATATTGTGCATTATGCTAAGTTCTTACCGTTAACATCATTTGCTATTTACGGTGGTGTTGATGAAAAACCACAAAAACAAGCATTAATCGAGGGTGTCGATATTCTGGTTGCAACCCCAGGACGTTTACTCGACTTATATACTCAACGTGCCGTGCACTTTGATGAAGTTGAAGTCTTGGTTCTGGATGAAGCAGACAGAATGCTCGACATGGGCTTTATTGAAGACATTAATAAAGTGATTGATAAGTTACCTTCTGAGCGCCAAAGTTTATTGTTCTCAGCCACTTTATCAAACCAAGTTCGTGCGTTAGCTAAAACGGCCATTAAGCGCCCAGTAGAAATTTCAGTGATTGCTGATCGCGATTCCGCACCAAAAATCGAACAGTGGTTAACCACGGTAGATAAAGATAAAAAATCTGCTTTATTAAGTCATTTAATTAAAACAGAAGAGTGGAACCAAGCGCTGATATTTATCGAAACCAAACAAGGTGCGGCCAAGTTGGTCAGTCAGCTTGAAAAACGTGACATTAGCGCTGAATGCATCCACGGTGGCAGAAGTCAGCCAGTGCGTGAGCAAATTCTAGCTGATTTTAAATCAGGTAATATTAAATACTTAGTGGCAACCGGCATTGCGGCCCGCGGTATAGATATTGATGATTTATCTCGTGTTATCAATTACGATTTACCTTTTCCTGCCGATGATTACATTCATCGTATTGGCCGAACGGGTCGCGCGGGAGCTGCTGGTGTGGCAATTTCTTTTGTGTCAAATGATGACTTTAAAAATCTGTGTATGATTGAAAGTCGTTTAGGGCATTTAATTGAACGCAAAGTCATCGAAGGTTTTGAACCAAAAAAACCGATCCCAATTTCGGTATTGAATTTTATGCCTAAGAGTCGTCAACATAAATCAACCCCCGATACTGACAGACCAACGCTTAGTTTAGGTAAGTCGAAAACGGCTCCAGCTGATTTTAGAAAAACCAAAACCACCAAAGCAGCGACAAGCACTAAAGGCGGTAAAGTGAATCCATGGAATATCTAGCCTAGACTGAGTCAAAGGTTAATTCGTCTCTGATTAAAGCGGAATGTTTATTCCGCTTTTTTGTGTCGATGCTTTTTGTGTCGATAAAAAAGAGGCTAGGGGAGTCTGGCGACAGCACAAACCGAATGGCTATGGTTAACACTGCAAACTGCTTTTGCTGTCTAGGGTAAAGTTTGCCATCAAAACAGCCATGGGGCCTGGTAATATTGCCTTGATATGGCTAACCTCCAACGCTTTTGTTAAACCAATTAAGCTAGTCCAACTCATTAAGCTATAAGCGCCAATAAAATCTTTCAATTGCTTTGGGGTTTGTATGCTACTTTGTGCACCAAGTCCGCTGACTGTGGCATTGATAACGTCATTATTGTTGTTCCAGATAATATCGATGAGCATCATAGGTAATCTCATCTTAATAAGCTGCAACCTGAATACTCATAGCTTTAAGCATTAGTGGCCTTTGTGCCATTAAGATCTAGGTAATGGGGATAGTGGTCATGTTGAAGGTCTGTCATTGGCGATGGGCACGGCTGCACAAATGTAACCAAATACCTTGTAGTCGGCCGTTATAGCATCGATAGCGTAAGATTTTATGTCACAAAAGATGTCTGCTTGCTGCAAATAAGTCACGAACATGATTAACTATTAATAATGCTAGCAAGATAATTTTCTCCAACTTGATCACATTAATTAAGCAAGTTATTACTCATAAAAATAGCACCCAAAAAGCGCTAAATGTAACATAATAAGATAAGTCATTTTGCACAAACAATAATAACAATTTAAGGGATAACAAATGAAAAAAGGTCTACTTCCTTTGGCGGTTTCTTTCGCTTTAGCCGCATTAGCGGGCTGTAGTGATAACTCGATGCAACAAAGTGATCCACAAAATAGCGTTAATGCGCAGGCTAGTACATCAGCAGAAAAATTAAATTTTAACCAATATTCACAACGGTTTATCGATGAGCTGTGGCAATTGTCACCGACTTGGGCCTTGTATAGTGGTAAGCATGTTAATGATGGCTATTTGGATATCCCAAATCAAGCTAGCCGTGATAAAACATTGGCTTTTGTTAAGCAACAGCAAATGGCTATGGCTGAGTTTGATCCGCAATCCTTGTCAGCTAATGAGCTAATCGATTATAAACTGTTGAGTAATTTAGTTGATTCAATGCAGTGGGAAATTACTCGGTTTAAAGGTTGGCAGTGGGACCCGTCAAATTACAATGTTGCCGGTGGATTTGCGCAAATTATTAATGAGGACTTTGCACCATTAGATGAACGCCTCACCTCAGTGATTGCTCGTCTTGAAAATGTACCTGCTTATTACGAAGCGGCACGAAATAACATTAGCGACCCAACTCTTGAGCACACTCAACTTGCGATTATGCAAAACCAAGGTGCTTTTTCGGTATTGTCTGATGCATTAGTACAGCAAGTTGCTGATTCTGGCTTAAGTACAGATCAAAAGGCCTTATTCACTCAGCGCTTTGATGCCGCAACAGCAGCCATTAAACAGCATATTGAGTGGTTAACTGCACTTGAAAGCAAATTGACTGAAAAGGGCGCCCGAGATTTTCGTATCGGTGAAACATTGTATGAAGAAAAGTTCGCCTTTGATATTCAGTCTGGTATGACCGCAAAACAGTTGTACAACAAAGCGGTAGCAGATAAAAATCAAGTTCAGCAAGAAATGGCTAAGCTAACCGATACTCTTTGGTCAAAGTATATTGATACGCCAAAACCTGCCGATGAAAGACAAGCGATCCGTCAGCTCATCGATGTGTTATCTAGCAAACATGTTAAACGGGAAAATTTTGTTGCTGAAGTACGCAAACAAATTCCTGAGCTGATTCAATTTGTGAATGACAAACAATTAGTAACACTTGATCCTAATAAGCCATTGGTTGTTCGTGAAACCCCTGAGTATATGCGTGGTTTTGCTGGCGCATCAATCAGTGCCCCGGGGCCTTATGATCAAGGTGGTAACACTTATTATAATGTGACGCCACTTGATAATATGAGTGCCGAGTCTGCTGAAAGTTACTTACGTGAATACAACCATTGGATCTTACAAGTACTTAATATCCATGAAGCGATCCCTGGGCATTACACCCAATTGGTGTATTCAAATCAGTCGCCTAGTTTAGTCAAAAGTCTATTTGGTAACGGTGCCATGATAGAAGGTTGGGCTGTCTATGCTGAACGCATGATGTTAGAAGAAGGCTATGGTAATTTTGAGCCAGAGATGTGGTTGATGTATTACAAGTGGAACTTACGCGTTATTTGTAACACTATTTTAGATTACAGTATTCAAGTCAATGGTATGGGCGAAGAGCAGGTGATTGATTTACTTGAAAATGAAGCCTTTCAGCAACGTGCTGAAGCTGAAGGCAAATGGCGCCGAGCAACATTAAGTCAAGTACAGCTAACCAGTTATTATGCTGGTTATCGTGAGATCTATGATTTCCGTGAACAGCTAAAAGCCAATCAAGGCGATGATTTTGATTTAAAACAGTTCCATGAACAGTTTTTAAGTTACGGCAGTGCCCCGGTTAAATTTATCAAGCAGTTGATGCTAGAAAAATAGTTTAGCTTCTGCTGATTTGTGTGGCAAATATCTCAAGGCCTGAATTTTCAGGCCTTTTTTTGTTAATCAAACGGCGGCAACAAAGATTACATCTAGTTATACACAAATCAATATGATAATCTTAATGGTAATCGTTATCATTAAGTGATTTATCATGAACAATATTCTACTCATTGAACATAGCCTCTCCGATAAAAGCGACTTAGGTCAACAACTAAGTGAGCAGGGTTATAGTGTTCATCGCGTCAATAATGCCTTCGATGCATTGGTTTATATGGAAACCACTCAGCTCGAAGCGATATTATTAGACTACTCAGTGCCCAAAATGGATTCCTTTTGGTTACTCGTTACCAGAAAACCTTCAACAGCTATTATTGTGCTCGCAGACATTCGCTGCGAACTAGAGCGCATTAACGCTCTTGAGTTAGGTGCCGATGATTACCTAGCAAAACCAATCAATATACGTGAATTACAATTGCGTCTTAATGTGCTTCATCGGCGCCTCCAAGCACCAATGAATGATAATTTTAATCATGATATTAGCTTTGATGACACCAGTTATACGATTCGTTTTGCTGAAAAGTCCCTGGTGCTGACTCAAACAGAGTATCGCCTGTTTAAATATTTGTTTGATCACCAGGGTGAGGTGATCACTAAACAAGAATTACAACGCAGAGTATTACACAAAGAGTTGGGCCGATTTGACCGTAATTTAGATATGCACATCAGTAATACACGGCGTAAATTAGTTAAACGCAATTTGCCACGTGAGCTAATTAATACGGTTCGCGGTCAAGGGTACAGCTTTAACTTTTAAAGGTTCACAGCAATTGCCGCATTTGATAAGCTATGGCGCATAAAAAAGGCGATTACTCAGCCCAAAATAAGTGCAAGCACATTAAAGGATAATCTAATGCGGATTACAGCAAACTTCGACGGCGGCAACATTAACGTCATTAATATTGATAAACATGACGATATACAACTCGCCATTCGTCCCGACTTCGGCGGTGAGTTTTATCAGTGGTTTAACTTTCGTCTAGAAGGTGAAGTTGGCCAGACATATACCCTTAATATTATCAATGCAGGTGATGCCTCATACCCGAAAGGTTGGGAAGATTACCAAGCGGTTGCCAGTTATGATCGTCAAACTTGGTTCAGATTGCCAACCCAATATGTTGATGGCAAGTTAACCATTCACGCAGAGCTAGATTGTGAAGCGATTCAAATTGCCTATTTTGCTCCTTATAGCTACGAGCGTCATTTAGATTTAATCAGCGAAGTACAATTGCATCCAGCTGTCAGTCTCGAGCACCTTGGGTTAACCCTCGATGGTCGTGACATGAGTTTGCTTAAAATTGGTGATGCTAATCCTGATAAGAAAAATATCTGGATCACTGCGCGTCAACATCCTGGCGAGACCATGGCTGAATGGCTAGTCGAAGGCTTGTTAAATCAATTGCTTGATAGTGATTGCCCAACGTCTAAAGCTTTGTTAGACAAAGCCAATTTTTACATTGTGCCTAATATGAACCCAGATGGTAGCGCTCGTGGCCATTTACGGACTAATGCCGTTGGTACCAATCTTAACCGCGAATGGCAGACTCCGAGCTTAGAGAAAAGTCCTGAGGTGTATTATGTTGTCAATAAAATGCACCAAACAGGTGTTGATTTGTTTTACGATGTTCATGGCGATGAAGGTCTTCCTTATGTGTTCCTAGCGGGTTGTGAAGGTGTACCAAACTACAACGATAAAATGGCCGCATTACAACAACAATTCCTGAGTGCATTAACGATTGCCAGTGCTGATTTCCAAACAGAGTTTGGTTACGACAAGGATGAACCGGGGCAAGCTAATTTAACCGTAGGGTCTAACTGGGTAGCGAATACATTCAGTTGTTTATCAAACACGTTAGAGATGCCATTTAAAGACAATGCTAATTTAGCCGACCCATTTGTGGGCTGGTCTCCAGAACGTTGCGTATATTTAGGTGAAGCGTCTTTAGTCGCGATGTTAGCTGTTGTTGAACAGCTATAATTTCCACATAAACGCTAAATTTAATGTTAGATGATCAGCAGGTAGAGTAAATTATGGCCTTAGTTGCATGCCCTAAATGTCAAAAGCGTATTTCAAGTCTGGCTAAACAATGTCAACATTGTAAAACAGCCTTGGATGGTAATACTGAGTCTTTAAAAATTATCAGTCATATTGAGCGTTCTAATAGCTTAATGACCCAAAGCTTTATTTTTCTGACATTGTTTATCGCAGGGGTTGTCGTGTGGTTTTGGGGAGGAGAGCCTGCTCAGGGCACAACTTCTTATCTCGCGATTGCAAGTTTTGTTATTGGCTTTACGGGCTATCTTATTACCCGAGTCAGAATAGTGTTACATAAACGGAAATCAGTATGAACGATATCAATAAAGTCATTGATGAAATGCCTGAAGAAGTATACCTGCGCCTATTGTCTGCGTCTGAGTTAGGTAAGTGGGATGATGGTACAGTATTAACTCAGCCTCAGCGTGAATCGACTTTGCAAGTAGTGATGTTGTATCAAGCACGTAAGCTTCAGCAAACTGAACATTTTACTATTGGTGCGGGTGGGAATATTAATGAGTTGTCTAAATCAGAGCTGAAAAAACAGTTTAAAGGCGATCCTATCGCTGAGTTTAAAGAAGCTGATTTATAGACTCATTCAATAAACGAGTTATAGTCAACAAAAATGCGAGCTACAGAGCTCGCATTTTTGTTTTCAGATTTTGCTATTAGGCTGCAGACAAGGCAACTTAATCGACTGTTAGCTCACCAATAAGGTTTTCCTGCATGCGTTGTTTGATTTGCGCTGAGGTTAATCCGATTGAAAGCAAATAATGCAGTTTTGCTAATGCAGCTTCAATGGTCATGTCTGCACCGCTTATCACCCCTGCTTGGGCTAAAGCATTACCGGTAGCATAACCGCCCATATTGACTTTGCCCTGAAAACACTGGGTTAAATTGACCAATATGATGCCGCGTTCATCGGCTTGTTTGAGGGTATCAAGCAACTTTTTATCTTGTGGCGCATTGCCCACTCCAAAGGTTAATAAAATCAGTGCTTTTACCGGTTGTTGTAAAATGTTATTAAAAATGTCCGTAGAAATACCAGGGTAAAGCGTAACCACACCAACGGGTTGCGGACTAATGGTCACAACCTCTAAAGGCTCTCCTGTTGGCTTACTAATTTTACCTGCTTTGAGGTTAATTTTAATACCTGCTTCAAGCAACATAGGGAAGTTAGGCGATGCAAATGCATCAAAGCCATCAGCATGCGCTTTCGTGGAGCGATTACCACGAAACAGCTTGTTATTAAAAAATAAACACACTTCAGCAACAGGATAATTGGCGGCAATATACAGTGAATTGAGCAAGTTAGTTTGACCGTCTGAGCGCAATTGCGCCAATGGAATTTGGGAACCGGTGACGATGACAGGTTTAGACAAACCTTGGAGCATAAATGACAAAGCCGATGCGGTATAAGCCATGGTGTCAGTGCCATGCAAAATAACGAAACCGTCGTACTTTTCATAGTTTGCTTGAATATCGTTTGCTATCATTTGCCAATCGGTTGGCGCCATATTAGATGAGTCAATCAGTGGACTGTATTCATGAATCACGAATTCAGGCATTTCGTTATGATAAAACTCCGGCATAGACTGTACACAATCGGTTAAGAACCCAGACACAGGCACAAAACCATTGGCTGTTTTTTGCATTCCGATGGTACCGCCTGTATAGGCTACGTAAATCGATCGTTTTGGCATAAATATAGGACTCTTATTTAGCGATAATTGCAGATTGTGTAAATTATACGAGCTTATTTAACGATCCCCAATAAAAAAGCCTGCTAGGCAGGCTTTTTTTGAATAATCTTCATATTACGGTGATGCAATAGGTTAATAATTACAGTTTTCGCAATACAAATAAGCATGGTTAGGATCATCAAACATTGACAATGTTTCAAATGCACCAGCCCACTGACTGACAAACTTTTCAACTATGCTGGTCTGACGAACGCTGTCTGGTACATAAGCGGCCACAGCCCCCATGAATTGCTGCATAATTTGTTGTTCAGCGCTGAGTTCTTGTTCAATCACTTTCACATCAAATTTGTCCATTTTAGCTAAATCAGCCGCTTTGGCTAATGCAATATCCATGTCACCTAGCTCATCAACTAGACCTAAGGTTAATGCGCGTTTACCTGTCCAAACACGGCCTTGAGCAATTTCGTCAACTTGCTCAAGCGTCATATGACGCTCTGTAGCCACAAGAGAGATAAACTCATGATAACCACGTTCAATATGGCGTTGAATTACCGCTGCAACTTGAGGGCTTAGTTCCCGAACCGGCGACAATCCAGCCCATTCAGAGGTTGCCACGCCATCAGAGGTCACCCCAAAATGGCTCAGTGCTTGTTCAAATGTAGCAAACATACCAAAAATACCAATCGAACCGGTTAGGGTAGTTGGGGTTGCGACAATATAATCGGCACTGGCTGATATCCAATAGCCACCAGACGCCGCTAGGCTCCCCATGCTTACCACTATAGGTTTACCTGCCGCTTTTAGCGCTAATACTTCTTGACGAATTTGCTCTGAGGCAAATGCACTGCCGCCAGGGCTATCAACTCTCAGTACGACGGCTTTGACTTTGTCGTCAAAGCGAGCTTTCATCAGCAGTGCAGAGGTACTTTCGCCACCAATTTGTCCAGCAGGTTGTTTACCGTTAAGGATGGTACCTTTGGCAACGATAACCGCAACAGAGTCATGCTCAATAAATTGAGGCATTGGCGCCGTTAATTTGCGGTAGTCATTAAAACTAATTTGTTTAAAGTTTTTACCTTCTTTATCACTACCCACACGCTCAATCATGGCAACGCGAAATGCATCTGCAGAAACCAGCTCGTCGACCCATTTCATGTTTATGGCCATTTTAGCACTGTCACCTTCAGCTTTATCAAGCTGAGCCAAGTACTCATCAGTGGTTAACACTAATTGGTCGGGGGCAATTTGACGGTTACTGGCCACAATGGTTGAGTAGCTCTGCCAAATATCATTTAGTAATACCTTGCTGGCTTGTTTATCCGCATCAGACATATCATCACGGATAAAGGGTTCTACAGCAGATTTAAACGTACCAACTCTGAATACATGAGTCGTAATTTTCAACTTGTCCAATGCCGCTTTGTAATATAAACGGTAACGACTTAACCCATCAAGCGACACCATACCTTGGTTATTAAGGTATATTTTGTCCGCAAAGCTGGCTAAAAAGTATTGGTTTTGATCATAGCCATTGGCCATGGCTATCACAGATTTGTCAGCCGCTTTAAACTGATTTAATGCTTCACCTATGGCGGTCATTTTACTGATGCCAGCATCTTGAAGATTGGCCAAATCCAACACTATGCTATTGATACGTTTATCTTCAGTGGCGTTATTAATAGTATAAAGAATATCTGCTAATAACATTTCACCTTCGGGATCATTAGCTTGTCCCTGTTTTAATGCCATTTCAATCGGATCAACATAATGTTTTTGATCGACTATGCTGCCAGATAAGTTTAGTACTAAGGCTGTTTGATCTTCGATGACAATCTCATCTTCGCTATTGAGCAATACCACAGCGATGACGGCCAACAAACCAAAAAATATGATGTTGATAATTAACTTGCGGATACCGTTTACTGTATTCCATAACAGTAAAAACATCCTTTTTAAAAACGAGGGTTTAGCGGACATTTGCCACTCCTTTATCAGTCTAATGTAGTCATCCTAACTGAAAATCAATATAAATGTGAAATTCAATTGTAAAGGTTTTTAACAAGGGAGCGTTTAAATGATTGAGCAAAATTTACTGTCAGGGTATGCTGATTTAAATCACTTGTTTAAAAAGGATGTTTGAATGTCGTTTCCACAGTTATTAGAACCTTTAGATCTCGGCTTTACAAAGCTGAAAAACCGCGTGTTGATGGGCTCAATGCACACGGGTTTAGAAGAAGAAAAAGGCGGATTTGAGAAACTGGCAGCTTTTTATAAAGAGCGTGCTCAAGGTGGCGTAGGGTTAATTGTTACTGGCGGTATCGCACCTAATTTGCGCGGCCGTCTTGCGCCACATGCTTGTCAATTAAGCTTTTCTTGGCAAGTCGGTAAACATAAAATCGTCACCGATGCCGTGCATGAAGCGGGCGGTAAAATCTGTATGCAAATTTTGCATGCGGGCCGTTACAGTTATCATCCTTTTAGTTTAGCGCCGAGCAAAATTAAATCACCTATTACCCCTTTTACTCCTTCAGCGATGTCTGCACGCCAAGTGCGCTCAACCATTAAGGATTACGCAACCAGTGCCGCCTTGGCAAAAAAAGCCGGTTATGATGGTGTTGAAGTGATGGGCTCTGAAGGGTATCTAATCAATCAATTTATCAGTTCGCGTACCAATAAACGCAGTGATGAATGGGGCGGCAGTTATGAAAATCGGGTTAAATTCCCGATTGAAATCGTCAATGCTATTCGACACAAGGTCGGCAGTGATTTTATTATTGTGTTCCGCTTATCGATGCTCGACTTAGTCGACAATGGCTCAACGTGGGACGAAGTGGTACAGCTGGCCAAATCCCTTGAACAAGCGGGCGTGAGTATTATTAATACTGGCATAGGTTGGCATGAAGCGCGTGTTCCGACCATTTCGACCAGTGTGCCGCGTGGTGCATTCTCTTGGGTGACTGAAAAACTCAAACAAGAAGTCAAAATACCGTTAATCGCCACAAACCGAATTAATACCCCAGAAATTGGCGAGGCAATTATTGCCTCGGGTCAAGCTGACATGGTGTCAATGGCCCGACCATTTTTAGCTGATGCTGAGTTTGTGAATAAAGCTGCTGCCAATACCCCTGAATTGATTAATACTTGCATTGGTTGTAATCAGGCGTGTTTGGACCATACCTTTTCGATGAAACGAGCAACCTGTTTAGTTAATCCTCGCGCTTGTTATGAAACCGAAATTAATTTTCTACCTACCACCCATAAAAAGCGCATTGCTGTTATGGGGGCGGGCCCAGCAGGTATGGCTTTCTCTGTTTATGCTGCGTCTCGTGGTCATGAGGTCGTATTATTTGAAGCTAAGTCAGAGGTCGGTGGTCAGTTTAATTTGGCCCGTAAAATACCGGGTAAAGAAGAGTTTAACGAAACCATTCGATACTTTATGAATCAAATTAGACTGCATAAGGTTGAATTGCGTCTTAACACTAAATTAGATGCAGCGGTATTAGCTACTGAGAAATTCGATGAAGTGGTCATTGCTTCAGGTGTTGTCCCTCGCGCTTTAAAACTACCGGGTTTTGATAATCCTAAAGTGGTCGATTATCAACAAGTATTAACTGGCCAAGTTGAGATTGGTAAAACCGTAGCGCTAATTGGTGCTGGCGGTATCGGTTTTGACATGGCGCATTTCTTATGTGAATTAGAATCGAGCACCTTGCAACCCGATAAATGGTTAAAGCAGTGGGGCATTGATAAGACCTATCAACACGCTGGCGGATTAACTGAAGAAGCTGAACATGTCCCTGGCCGTGAAGTGTATTTATTGCAACGTAAAACCACCAAAATGGGTAAAGGCTTAGGTAAAACAACCGGTTGGATCCATCGTAGTGTGTTAAAACAGCATCAGGTTCACATGAAAACCGGTGTAAGCTACGAAAAGTTTGATGAGCAAGGGCTGCATATTAAAGTCGGCGAACAATCTGAAATTCTGGCTGTTGATAACGTGGTGTTGTGTGCAGGACAAATGTCTAATCTCAGTCTGGTTGATGAAATGAAGAGTAGTGGCTTGCCAGTGCACTTAATTGGCGGTGTAGATGTAGCTGCAGAATTAGACGCTAAACGGGCTATCCGTCAAGGCGCTGAGCTTGCAATGAGTATCTAATCATTGTGAAAAGCAAGTATTTACTTGATTGCATTGAGAGCACTTTCATAACGTGAATTAAATATAAAGCCTTCTGTGTTGCAGAAGGCTTTTTTAATACGCTGACGAGGTTAGCTCATCAGCTGTTATTTGTGGACTTAGATTAAGGCTTCAATGCTAATACGGCATCAATATCTGCTGCGCTGTGACGATTTGGTAACATTTCCCATGGTTCGCCCCATGAAGTGTTAACTATTTTGCCACGTTGAACAGCCGGGCGCGCTAATACTTCATTAGCCCAACGAGTTACATTTTTATAGCTGGCAACATCTAAAAACTCAGCGGCACTGTATAAATTACCTAAGACTAAGTTGCCATACCAAGGCCATATGGCGATGTCTGCAATGGTGTATTCTTCACCGGTTACAAAGGTGTTACTTGCCAGTTGTTTATCCAACACATCTAATTGGCGTTTCACTTCCATTGCAAAACGGTTAATCGGGTATTCCTGCTTTTCATCGGCATAAGCGTAAAAATGACCAAAACCCCCGCCAAGGAATGGGGCAGAGCCTTGGGCCCAGAACAGCCAGTTAAATGTTTGCGTTCTGGCTTTGCCATCTTTAGGCAGGAATTGGTCAAATTTCTCTGCTAGATGAACCAAAATTGAAGCTGATTCAAACACTGTCACATCTTCATCAGCAGATTTATCCAATAAAGCAGGAATTTTTGAGTTTGGATTGACTGCAACAAACCCTGACGAAAATTGATCTTTTTCTCCGATGTTAATCAGATAAGCATCGTATTCCGCTTCTTTAATACCTAATGCAAGTAACTCTTCTAACAAAATAGTCACTTTTTGCCCGTTGGGTGTACCAAGGGAATAGAGTTGTAAAGAATGCTTACCGACAGGCAGTTGTTTATCGAATCGGGCACCTGACTCAGGGCTATTAATGCTCGCCCACTTGTTAGCTCCATTGGTATTATTTTGCCAAACTTTAGGTGGAGTATATTGGTTAGTCATAAAATATCCTTGTATAACCCGCTAGCAGGTTATGTAAATTTATAATGCGCTTAGCACAATATTATGAGTGTAGCGTGTATCGCTATAATGTATTAGCATCAACGCGTATGAGTTATGCTTTTATTGTTTAAATGCAACATGTTAGTTATTTATTACCTGGCTTCTAACTGTTCACTTAATTCGATTAAATTGCTGACGGTTAAGTCTGGCTCAATGCCCCAGGGATCAAATACTTTTTTACTGTCGCGTTGGATCCAAGCTGTGTTAAGTCCAGCAGCTTTTGCACCAATCACATCCCAGGGATTGCTCGATACCATCCAACAATGAGTGGGATCAGTTTGAGTGCGGTTGATTAAATAATGGTAAACCGCAGGATTAGGTTTAAAGGTCTGTAGGTCGTCCACGCTGATGACATCATGTAATTGAGGTAACACGCCAGCATTATGCATTAAATTGCGCACGGCTAGTTCTGGACCATTTGAAAATGCGACTAGGGTATGGCCTTGATTGCGCAGTAATGCTAGGCCAACAATAACATCCTCAAAGGCCGATAGTTGACTAAATTTTGCCAGCAGTTGCTGTTGTGCACTTGCTGTGAGGGTAAGGTTGTAAACCGTCAAACAATATTGCAGTGCTTGTTGAGTACAAACTGCAAAATCTGCATATTGCTGCATTAATCCGCGACGGAACGCATACTCGACTTTTTTATCGTGCCACAGTTGCGCAAACTCTAGCGCTTTATCGCCAATCAGTTGTTGCAGATGTTGGCCCATCTCTAGCGGATCCACTAAGGTGCCATAAACATCAAATCCAATGACTTTATTCATGATTATTGCTCTGTGAGTGTATGGTCAATGCTGAAGCTCTGAGTAAGTAGCCAAGCTAGGTTGTTAATATCCACATCTATGCGGTGTTTATTTTGCTAATGATACCCAAGTTCCCTTGACTATAAACTAACTGTAACATTCGTTCAAATATGATTTTGAGCGTTCGTTAAAATTAATAAATAATCAAAGGTGTTTGTTATACTTATCAGAAATTGGGTTGAATGATAAGCTTTGATACTAAGTTAATTCATTGTATTATATTGATTAAAAATCATTAAAGGTGATCTGAAATGGAATGTCCTCGTTGTCAGGGTGTGTTTGCCCGCAAGGCACTTAAACAAGTACGCAAAGGTAAACATGGCGTTGAAACACAATGCCCTAAATGCGAACAATGGCTGATGTTTGAGCCTAAAATGATGATGACCAAAAATATTGGTTTATTGATTTTATTGGTATTCAGTGTGGCTAATTTCTTTATCGACAACAATGACTATCGTCTGGTGTGTTCTTTCTTAGGTTTTGCTGGTGCCTGTATTGCCTTTTATGGCGTGTTTAAAAGCAAGCTTGTTGCGGCAGAATAATTTATCCATTTTAGCTTGGTGATAGTTCGTGATGTTGAGGCTATGATATTCGACGCAGCAATGAGTACCTGAGACTGTGTGACCCAGTGTTTTAGCCATTTACCTACACATAGTCAACATTGATAAGCCAAAGGGCCGAGGCGATGTTTGTTCGGGATAAAATCATCACAAGCGTATAAAAACGTCGACAATATAGTGATATTATTTTCACTGGCCAATTGATCTCTAGGGCTGTACAGAGAACTGCGCAAAGCATAAGCCCGATAAAGCCAAGTTTGAATGGTGTTTGATTGGAAAGGGGGGAGTTAGGCGTTCTATTATGCTGATTGAGATGGCTAAATCTCAAGTGCTCTCGTTTCGTGTATTTAAAAAGAGAGGTGATGTTGATGACCTCTCTAAAGTGACATTGATTATTATTCCGAGCAGAGATTATTTAGACTTTCTCATCATTTCACGATGAGATTGAAACTCTTCAGCATCAATAAACTTATTGTGATCCAAATCGATACGTTCAAACATACCATCACGTGAGGCATTTTTTAACATGCGCCCTTCAGATTGATGCAACTCTTGCCGTGCTTTTTGAAATTGCACAAATTCCTCTTCAGATATCAATTTGTCTTGATTCTTATCAAAATCTGAAAATACCGGCATCTGAGACATTCTCATGGCTCCATTTTCATTTCCAATAGCAGTAACAGGCAAAGAAGTAGTAAGACAAACGAGTAATACTGATACAACATAGCTATTCATAATATTCTCCTTGTTAACTTTCAATCTTATTATACACCTAATTAACCATGATAAAAGTAAGGTTATGTAAGGCGCTTAAATTGATTATTTTGGCTGTGTGCCAAGGGTAAGGTTCTCTGCTGACTATGGCGGAAAAAGGATCTGATTTAACCATTAAGGACATTATTGTATTTGTTCGTAATAGGATTAGCTATGGTTGCACAAATCGGAAGAGTTTAGGCAGCTAGCGTTTATATTTACACAACTTGCTGCTTAATTAACAAGGGGGCGTACGTGATTCTGCGTTTTCATTAGGGCTAAAGAATAGGGAGACATTAACCAGACTATATCTTCTATAAAAGCTCTGATAATTTGTCCGTACGTCTCCCTAGGTATTCACATGAATGAACTATCGATTTAATACTCGTCGTTGTTCGCTTCACTCATGCGCTCGCGTCTTTCTTGAGCTTCTTCAAAAGCAGCGTTGATTTCTTCTAATACAGAATCGACATCAGCGGCTGTGGTGTCTTCTTCAAACAAACCGGTTAACTGTGTTTCGGGTGTTAATTCACCTTGTTCATACAAGGCCCACATTTCTTTAGCGTATTTTGTCGCGGCTAATTCTGGAGCAAATTGTGAATAATAGTCAGTCATATTATTCACATCACGAAATAACATTGCTTTGGCATTATTGTTGGCTGAGGCATCAACAGCTTGAGGCAAGTCAATGATCACTGGACCATCTTTGTCGACCAGCACGTTAAACTCAGACAAATCGCCATGCACAATACCCGCACATAGCATACGCACAACATAGCCCATCATAATGTAATGCTGGCTTTGTGCTTGCTCGACACTCATCTGTGTTACGTCGTTTAATCGCGGTGCAACATCACCATGAATATTGGTGATCAACTCCATTAGTAGCACACCATCAAAGCAGCCATAAGGCACAGGTACTCTAATTTTAGCCGCCGCGCATTTGTATAATGCATCGACCTCGGCATTTTGCCAGGCTTTTTCTTGTTCTTCTCGACCGTATTTAGAGCCTTTTTCCATGGCTCGACCACGACGACTGTTTTTGGTTTTTCGACCTTCTTGATATTGTGCTGCTTTTTTAAAGCTGCGTTTAGTGGCTTCCTTATACACTTTCGCGCAGCGGATCGCATCGCCACATCTGATCATATAGACCGTAGCTTCTTTGCCACTCATGAGTTGGCTTATCACTTCATCGACGAGACCATCGTCAACCAGTGGTTGTAATCGTATAGGCGTTTTCATAGCGTCGTTATACCTTACTTGCGCGCTGGATGATATATCTAAGGAAATAATTTTTACTTGCAGATGGATCACTGATTAAATGAGGCATATATTACTGAATTTGTCGTTTGTATACTCTTGTCTAATGAATCAAAATCCTGTAGCAACCCACCTAAATATAGCTGATGTTATACATTTCCCCCGAGTGAGTCCCATCGGCTGAGCTCGGAGTTATCATCAATATTAACCACTGAATATGCTATATTAGCAGGCATTATGAACACTAGTGGTTTCATTGACGTAAATGATGCCAAATAGAGTATGTCTTCAGTGATGCTTGAGGAAGAGATAATGGTTAAATTCTGACTCAAATAAGCGTTATATTCAGTAAGGCTTCAGTTTTTATTCAGTTAGTATTGAGTGATAGCGAGGATAATACTTGAAGATTTGATCGTTATTGAATTTGAAACCATTGTATCGACAACAGCTTTTACCACTCAGTATTACGGAGCCAACTAACACAAGCTTGATTCAATCATTGGCATGGAAGTCATCATGCAAGCCTAATTCTTTTTACATTTAATAGAGTTTTTATGAAACGGACCTTACTTTTAGCACTATTTATTTTTTCTAACGCCGCCAACGCAGTTGAACCTCTTTTTGAAACCCCCAAAGACATGCAACCCACATGGATTGATAATATTTTGTCTGTGTTTGGTGCCGATGGTGAGTTTGATGACACTAAAGCCATTGATATGAGCTATTTGCCTACGGCTTATTACACCCCAGAGAAGAAGTTTGGTGTAGGGCTATTAATGGTAGGGTTATATAAAACCGATAATGCATCGAGTGAAGAGCAGCCCTCATCATTAGTATTGAACTCGTTTGCATCTATGAATCAATCCTATGGCGTTACAGTCGAGAACATGACGTTTTTAAATCAAGGTAAGCAGCGATTGCTGCTTGATTTAGAGCTGCACAATGAAGCTGCAGTGTATTATGGTGTTGGGATTGAACAAGGCGATCAAGATCTTAATCATCACGAATTCAAAGAACAACTGTATAGTTTTAAACCGCGCTGGATGACCGAAGTCGCCGATAACTATTTTATTGGCGTAGGTGCTGATTTTATTTATACCACAGCAGACAGTCTAGAATTAGTTGCCACCCAAGCCCCTGTTGATGCAAATAGCCTTTTGCCAGATAATTTTAGCTCAGGTGTTGTGATCACCAGTATTTATGACTCAAGAGATTATCGTTTGAATGCGACAAAAGGTTGGTTGTTTCAGCTGGATGCTGGATTATATCAAAATGACCAATTCGATTCGTTTTCTACCTATAATATTGAATTAGCTAATTATATCGATTTAGGGTCAACACCTGGATTAATCGCTTGGCAAGTTCAAGGTCACCTTACTAGTGGTGACGTGCCGTGGAATCTTTTACCTGACCTTGGCGGTTCAGATGCGATGCGCGGTTACATTAGAGGCCGATATCGCGATGAGCAAATGATGATGGGACAGGTTGAATATCGATTACCAATATTTCAGCGCTATGGCATGGTATTTTGGGGCTCAGTCGGCAGTGTTGCGCCTAAAGTCAGTGAGTTAACGGATACTCTATTAACCGCCTACGGCACTGGATTCCGCTTTAAAATTAAAGACAATATTAATTTACGTTTTGACGTTGGGGTGGGTGAGAATGACACTAACTTCTACTTAAATGTAAATGAAGTTTTTTAAGTCGATATTTCCTAAGGTCTTATTATTGCTTATAAGGCCTTCATGCGATTCCTATTTTTAAAGGAAAAGAAAACCGAAATGCTTTTTCTAGTAACATCAATGGCACCAATAAGACCGATACTGACAAGGTATTGTCATATTAATGTATCAACCACAGCTTGTTTAGCGGCAACGAGAGTACTGATGATTCTCGGTTTTTCAAGTGGATTGCTGCACAGTAGCAGTGCCATGGCCGCTGAGGTTGAGCAAGAGTGTCAGCGAAACTTTAGTTACTCTATTTTTCTCAGTGGTCTGCACATGGGCAACATGACCCGCACCGAGAACTGGCAGGGTAAATCAGCCGTTATTACCTCAACAAGTAAAGCCAGTATTTTAGGTATTGGCACTCAATACCAGCAGCGCACTGAGTTATCCTGGTCAAATACCACTCATGAATGGCTAACGCATAAGTTTCATCAACAAGTGACCGGCTTTCGTGCCCGAGACATGCAAGTCACTCTAGAAAATCACGGTCTGGGCTCTCGTGTTGATGTTGATGGTGAAGTCAGCCATTACCAATCAAATAGCATACCGCTCAGAGATGTTGATACCTTAGCCATTCAAATTCGTGAGTATTTACTCAACGGGCGACAGCAATTTGCGCTGATAAGACAAGCCTCTGATGCGGTTGAATCCTATCAGTACTATGTTAAAGACTCACTCACCTCTAACATCGCACCCTGGGGAGAATTACAACTTATACCCGTTGAGCAAACTGGGGCGGAAGAGGTGACTTACTATTTTGCGCCGAGCATAGATTATCAACTGGTAAAAGCACATTACCATGGGATTATTTTACAAGGGAATATTGAGTTAGACAGTTACGAGTCATCTTGCGACGCTTTGAGCAATAGTTAATCGCTAACGTAAAGAGGTGATAAGCGATGTCCTCTGAATAGCTTGTTGTCACCGATAACAAGCTTAAATGCCGCTCATTGATCCCTTCATGCTCCATATTATGGCGATTCAGTTTCAGTTATCAGTGTTAGTCATAGGGTTAAGCTGACGTTAGGTATATCAGTCGCGCTACAATCCGCTTTTTTCCTGCCCTATTTAACATCACTCCTTCAGGTTTTTGTTGTCCAATGCTTATCCCGAGTTCAGGTTAAATAGACAGTGTTACTGCTAAAAATAACCAAGTTGATGAAGAGACATATGTGCTTAAGAGGATAGTGTTAGCGGCGTTAAAACATACCGCGATCTGCTGTTATGGAGATAACTGAGGTTAAGATTATATTAGCATTAGTGCTGGAAGGTTTAGATTCAGTTGGGTAAACAAATACCATTCATTTTCGCCCTGAATATCAGCGATTAGGTTAAACCTCAATAGTTAAATCCCAACAGTTAAGCCGTAATCCTAACCCTTGTATGTAAAGTTCAATACCGCCGCGGCAATCCATTTACTGCAAGATATTTGCTGAAGTCGCTTAACTGAACAGATCAACTGAAATACAAGAAACCGTACAGAATAATTTATCGATTAACCTTCGTGGGCTAATTTGGGGGTTATCTGTAACTGCTGGGTTAATGCTGTTGTCTGTTTATGGCTACTATTTTCCGCCGCATATTGACGTTTAGCCACAATTTGTACGCCTTCAGTGGATAATTTGAGGTTTAAATCGCTTTCAGGCACACAGCAGCAGGGCAGACATTCGTTAGACTTAAGCTCTGCCAGAGGTTTGGAGAGGTAGCTGACTTCTCCAGATATGATTGTGGTTTTACAGGCACCGCAAAAACCGTTTCGGCACTCTGAAAATACTTTTACTTTTTTCGCTTCAAGCGCTTCTAGTAAGCTTGAGTGTTGGCCGTCAAATAAAATAACCGGCTGTCCTTTCAAGCTTACAATAGGCGCTTTTTTGAAAAATGTTTTATAGGTCAAAATCTAAAAACTCATCGCCATCAACAGAAGAATCAATTTGTCCTACAAGGTATGAAGACACTTCAACTTCTTGTGGGGCAACCTGTACTGCATCACTTTCTAACCAGTTTTTCATCCACGGAAGAGGATTTGACGATTCTTCGTATGGCTGCGGTAAATGTACCGATTTCATCCGCTGATTAGTAATAAATTCAACATACTGGCACAAAATCTGCTCGTTAAGACCAATCATTGATCCATCTTTAAATAAATACTTGGCCCATGCTTTTTCTTGTTCTGCCGCTTTGACAAATAAGTCGTAGGCTTCTTGCTTACATTCAGCTGCAATCTCAGCCATTTCAGGATCGTCTTTGCCGCCTTGCATTAAGCTTAATATGTGTTGCGTACCGTTAAGGTGCAAGGCTTCATCACGGGCAATCAGGCGAATGATTTTAGCATTACCTTCCATGACGCGACGCTCAGCAAAAGCAAATGAACATGCAAAACTGACATAGAAACGAATCGCTTCTAAAGCATTAACCGACATCATGCACAAATATAATGACTTTTTCAGTATGCGTGAGTTAACGGTAATTTCTTTGCCGTCGATCACATGAGTGCCTTCACCTAACAGGTTATTTATCTGGGTAAGGTGAATTAAATCATCATAATAAGCCGCAATATCACCGGCACGCTTTAAAATTTCATCATTTTGCACAATATCGTCAAACACCACAGAAGGATTGTTAACAATATTACGAATAATATGAGTGTACGAACGCGAGTGAATCGTTTCAGAAAATGACCAAGTTTCAATCCAGGTTTCTAATTCAGGTAGCGATACTAACGGTAAAAACGCTACGTTAGGTGAACGCCCTTGAATAGAGTCGAGCAAGGTTTGGTATTTAAGGTTTGACAGAAAAATATGTTTTTCATGGTCAGGTAAATCACCGAAATCAATTTTGTCGCGACTGACATCAACTTCTTCTGGGCGCCAGAAGAAACTTAATTGCTTTTCAATCAGTTTTTCAAAAATTTCATATTTTTGCTGATCGTAGCGTGCCACATTCACGGATTGACCGAAAAACATAGGTTCTTTGGTCGAATCGTTAGGTATTTGACAAAATGTTGAGTAAGCCATTATTTAGGTGTCCTGAAAACGCATTTTACAAAAGCGGGGAAGACCCCCGCTAAATATACATAAAGTGAAGATTAAATTTTACACGCACCGCCACCGCAGCCATCGTCTTCTTCTTCGACAGCAATAATGTCGTCAAATTGATCAGAAGCACCGTCGCGAGTGTTATGATAATACAATGTTTTAATCCCTAGCTTGTAGACACTTAACAGGTCTTTAAGCAAGGTTTGCATTGGTACACGACCGCCTTCAAAACGGCTTGGGTCATAATTGGTATTGGCTGAAATCGCTTGATCGATAAACTTCTGCATTAAACCAACAAGCTGGATATAACCATCATTGTTTGGCATATTCCACAGCAGTTCATACTTGTCTTTAAGCAACTCAAAGTCTGGTACTACTTGCTTTAACTGCCCGTCTTTACTGGCCTTAACGCTGATCAATCCACGTGGAGGCTCAATACCATTAGTCGCATTTGAAATTTGCGATGAAGTCTCAGAAGGCATTAATGCAGACAAGGTCGAATTACGTAAGCCGTACTGCTTAATATCGCTACGTAAACCTTCCCAATCCATGTGCAATGGTTCGTCACAAATTTTATCTAAATCGCGCTTATAGGTGTCGATAGGTAAAATACCTTTCGAATAAGTTGTCTCGTGGAATAACGGACATGCACCTTGCTCTTTAGCTAAGTTCATTGACGCTTTGAGTAAATAGAACTGAATTGCTTCAAAGGTTTTATGAGTCAGGTTATTTGCTGAACCGTCAGAGTACTTTTTACCATTTTTAGCCAAATAGTTGGCAAAGTTAATCACACCAATACCTAAAGTACGGCGATTCATTGAGCTGGTTTGCGCGGCTTTGATTGGGTAATCTTGATAATCAAGTAAGTTATCTAATGCACGCACAGCTAAATCTGCTAAAGGCTCAAGTTCAGATAAATCCTTAATCGCACCTAAGTTAAGCGCTGATAAAGTACATAAGGCGATTTCACCGTCTGGATCGTCAATGTTAGTTAACGGTTTAGTCGGCAAGGCAATTTCTAAACATAAGTTAGATTGCTTAATCGGTGCTACTTTAGAGTCAAATGGACTGTGCGTATTGCAATGGTCGACGTTTTGAATATAGATACGGCCAGTAGAGGCACGTTCTTGCATCATCAGTGAAAACAATTCAACTGCTTTGATCTGCTTTTTACGTATGCTGCTGTCTTGCTCATACTGCAGGTATAAACGTTCAAATTCGACTTGGTCTTCAAAGAAAGCATCGTAAAGGCCAGGCACGTCAGATGGACTAAATAAGCTAATGTAGTCGCCTTTGATTAAACGTTGGTACATTAATTTGTTTAGCTGCACGCCGTAATCAAGATGACGCACACGGTTGTCTTCAACACCACGGTTATTTTTCAGTACTAGCAGTGATTCAACTTCTAGATGCCATAACGGGTAGAACAGTGTTGCTGCACCACCACGGACTCCGCCTTGGGAACAAGACTTAACCGCCGTTTGGAAATACTTGTAAAACGGTAAACAGCCGGTGTGGAATGCTTCACCGCCACGAATAGGGCTACCTAAAGCACGAATACGGCCTGCATTAATACCAATACCAGCACGTTGGCTCACGTATTTAACAATAGACGATGCCGTAGCATTGATTGAGTCTAGGCTGTCATCACACTCGATGAGTACACATGAGCTGAATTGACGTGTCGGTGTACGAACACCCGCCATGATTGGCGTTGGAAGTGAAATCTTAAATAAAGATGTCGCGTCATAGAAGTCTTTAATGTACTTCAAACGGATTTCTTTTGGATAACGAGCAAACAAACACGCTGCGACTAAGATGTATAAAAACTGTGCGCTTTCATATACTTCGTGAGTCACACGGTTTTGAACCAAGTATTTACCCTCTAGCTGCTTGACTGCGGCGTAAGAGAAATTCATGTCACGCCAGTGATCAATATAGCCATCAAGGATGTCTAATTCTTCACGGCTGTAATCCGCCATGATGTGCATGTCATATTTACCAATTTCAACTAACTTGGTGACATGATCGAATAGCTTAGGCGGTTCAAATTGGCCAAACGCTTTTTTACGTAAATGGAATACCGCTAAGCGGGCTGCCACAAATTGGTAATCAGGTGACTCAGGAGAGATCAAGTCAGCCGCGGCCTTAATGATCGTTTCATGAATGGCTTCAGTTGGAATGCCATCAAAAAACTGCAGATGAGATCGAAGTTCTACTTCAGATACTGAGACGTTTTTTAATCCCTTGGCTGCCCAAGTGATCACGCGATGAATTTTATCTAAATCGATCGATTCACGTTCGCCACTGCGTTTAGTGACTGTCATATTGCTATTCATTGAAGAGAGGCCTTGGTTCTATATCTAATCATGTGATCTGTTGTTGGATGCAGTGCTGCTGGGTTCGATCTGAACCCGTTACAAAACAATTCCATGTTAAAACAATCAACTTGAAGGTACTCACAACATGGCAGTAAACCACCAATACGTTCAGTTAACATCTATCTCCTTGTTATGCTGTGGAGTAGAGTTTTGATTGTCGGCCACACACAAGATATGGTGTTATTTAAAATCTAAGATACAAGATAGTGAGGTTTGAGTTTTTTTGCAAGCCACAATTATATTAACTTCTTGTGGATAACTTGAGGATAAACGGCAGGGTTAGTGACAGCTAACCCTAGAGCCCAAATTTATAACGTGTTTTTTATAAATGATATTTTTTCAACCATCAAATAAGAAAGTTTTGATCGCTAAAATAAACAGCGATCGAAAATTTACCCTCAATTTTAGATTGATCTTTTAGGGCTTTTGATCGGTAAGTGATTGTGAGCATAATCTTTAGCCAATGATGCATTCAGAGGTGTATTTTCGATGAATCGATCTCAAAAAGACGACGGAGTAAAAAAGTGTTTTAATGCTGCACCATGTTCAAATTGGCATGTTGCTGGCCATGTATTCGGTGTGTCGCTGGGTGATAAATAGCCCCATAAGGCAATGCCACCTATCATACTTGCGTTGCGAGCGGCGACTAAATCACGCTCAGCATCGCCTAGGTATAAAATACTTTGAGGTGCGATGGCTATTTGTTGAGCGGCTAATAACATCGGCGCAGTATGAGGTTTAGCGTGACAGGTACTATCGCCGCTGATCATGGTTTTCAGTTTGTCGGTTAAGCCCAGCTTTTGTATTAATGGCCGAGCAAATCGAGCAGGTTTATTGGTGACGACACCGTAGGGAATGGTTTGGGAATCTAATAGGGTTAAGAGTTCGGGTAAATCGTCGAACAAACGGCTGTGATCGCCATTAATGCGTGCATAATGGCGCAGTAGTGCTTGTTGAATATCAAGTTGGACGTGTTCATCTGCCTGTGGTATGGCGGTCTTGACCAAATATAAACTGCCATGTGAAGCCGCATGGCGCATGGTTTCAAGCGTTTGAACCTTAAAACCGGCTTCGTCTAAACTCAAATTTAATGCTTGGACTAAATCAGGTGCGGTGTCGGCTAAGGTGCCGTCTAAATCGAACAGTACCCCTTTAATGTCGTGCATATGCAAGAGTTAGCTCCTCACAGAGAAATGGCAGTAAATCCACGCAGCCTTTAATAGCGTTATCGGTATAACATAACGCTATTAGGCTTCATTTATGTTTTTCACTGTTGCAACAGTGAAAAACATAGGCTGGCTAGTCTATTTTTTGTGTGGCTATCATATAGTTAACATCGACACTCTTGGTGTACTTAAATACACCTGATAGAGGATTGTAGGTAATACCTAATGCATCTCTGCACAATAAATCGGTGTTATCGACTAATGCCATCAGTTCAGATGGGCGAATAAATTTACTGTGATCGTGGGTGCCAATTGGAAGCATTTTTAATAGATATTCAGCGCCGATTATGGTTTTAAGGTATGACATCATATTGCGGTTAATCGTCGAGATAAACACAAAACCATTGGGTTTTACCATGTCACAACATGCTTGAATTACCGATTGTGGATCCGGTACATGCTCAAGCATTTCCATACAGGTTACTACATCGTATTGCTCGCGGTGCGTATCGCGGTGTGCTTCGGCGGTAGTTTTAAGATAGTTAACCGCTACCCCAGAATCTAATGCATGCAGTTTTGCCACTTCAAGTGGTTCAGTTCCCATGTCAATACCATCAACGTGTGCACCCAGGCGAGCCATACTTTCTGACAAAATGCCACCGCCACAGCCGACATCAAGCACTTTCTTATCGAAAATACCGCCAGCGGTTTGATCAATGTAGTTTAAACGCAGTGGATTAAGTAAGTGCAATGGCTTGAACTCGCCATTGAGATCCCACCATGTTTGTGCCATGGCTTCAAATTTTGCGATCTCTTGCGGATCAACATTGGGTGTCGATTGTTCAGCGTGTGACATAACTTAACCTAAGTGTCTAATAAAGTATGAAGGCTATTATAACGATAACCTTTGTGAATAGTAGTCAACAATGGCTTGGCTTGTTCACACTTGCTCATAAAACATCCACTTAAGCCAGCTTAATTGTAAAATTGTGCTCTTAACTGCTTAAAGCATCAGCAAATTGGCTTTGATTATGACTTATTTATCAACCTATATTCATGTGCCAATAATATAAATTCGCTGAATATATTAGCTTTTTTATCATTTTTAAGAGTCATAGAGCATTTGACAGGTCTTTGTTCTGGCGACATTAATTATCTGTGTTAGAATGCCAAATCACGTTTTTAAGCTAGATAATAATATGGAAGTTTTATTGTCAGCTCACTTTAGAGGAACGCGCAGTTTATGACTGATCTGGCATCATCTATTTCGCCAATTAACATCGAAGACGAACTTAAGAATTCTTACCTTGATTATGCCATGAGCGTAATTGTAGGTCGTGCATTGCCTGACGTTCGTGATGGGTTAAAACCTGTTCACCGTCGGGTTTTGTTCGCAATGAGCGAATTAAAAAACGATTGGAACAAACCATATAAAAAATCCGCTCGTGTCGTTGGTGACGTAATTGGTAAGTATCACCCACATGGTGACACAGCTGTATACGATACTATTGTACGTATGGCGCAACCATTCTCGCTACGTTACACCTTAGTTGATGGACAAGGAAACTTTGGTTCTGTCGACGGTGACTCTGCAGCTGCGATGCGTTATACCGAAATCCGCATGCAAAAGTTGGCGCATTCATTATTAGCCGACCTTGAAAAAGAAACTGTGGATTTTGTGCCTAACTACGATGGCACTGAGATGATCCCTGCGGTGTTACCAACACGCGTACCGAACCTATTAATTAACGGTTCATCGGGTATTGCGGTTGGTATGGCCACCAATATTCCACCACACAATTTAACTGAAGTGGTCAAAGGCTGTTTGGCGTTAATCGAAGACCCAAGCTTATCGATTGAACAGTTAATGGAATACATTCCAGGTCCAGATTTTCCAACGGCAGCATCGATTAATGGCCGCAAAGGTATTATTGATGCGTACAACACCGGCCGCGGTCGCGCGATCATGCGTTCTAAAGCGGAAATCGAAACGGAAGAGAATGGTCGTGAACGTATTATTGTTCATGAAATTCCATATCAAGTTAACAAGGCGCGTTTGATTGAAAAAATCGCTGAACTTGTTAAAGATAAAAAATTAGAAGGTATCAGTGGCCTACGCGACGAGTCTGATAAAGACGGTATGCGTATTGTTATTGAAATCAAACGCGGTGAAGTGGGTGAGGTTGTATTAAACAACTTATATGCTCAAACACAAATGCAGTGTTCTTTTGGTATTAACATGGTGGCATTGACCAATGGTCAGCCTAAATTGTTTAACCTTAAAGAAATGCTTGAGTGTTTTATTCTTCACCGTCGTGAAGTAGTTACCCGTCGTACAGTATTTGAATTACGCAAAGCCCGCGAACGCGCCCACATCCTTGAAGCACTTGCTATTGCACTGGCTAACATCGATCCGATCATTGCACTGATTAAAGCCTCGCCTACACCGGCTGAAGCTAAAGCTAAATTAGTCGCACAAGGTTGGGAGTTAGGCCATGTACAAGGCATGCTTGAAAAAGCGGGTGACGATGCAGCTCGTCCAGAATGGTTAGAGCCAGAGTATGGTATTCGCGATGGTCAGTACTATTTAACTGAGCAACAAGCACAAGCTATTCTCGAGTTACGTTTACACCGTTTAACCGGTCTTGAGCACGATAAAATTTTAGCTGAGTATGAAGAGCTATTAGTACTTATCGCAGGCCTGTTATTCATTCTTCGTAATCCATCACGCTTGATGGAAGTGATTAAAGAAGAGCTAGAAGAAATTCTTGAGCAATACGGTGATGAGCGTCGTACGATTATCAACGCTAACGAAATTGATATGAGTCTTGAAGACTTAATCAATGAAGAAGACGTTGTAGTAACCTTGTCTCACTTAGGTTATGCAAAATACCAAGTATTGTCCGACTACCAAGCGCAGCGTCGTGGTGGTAAAGGCAAAGCGGCAACTAAAGTAAAAGATGAAGACTTTGTTGAGAAGTTATTGGTGGCGAACACCCATGACACCATCTTATGTTTCTCTGACTTTGGTAAAATGTATTGGTTAAAAGTGTATCAATTACCTTTGGCCAGTCGTACTGCCCGTGGTCGTCCAATTGTTAACTTATTACCACTTTCTGACGGTGAGCACATTACTGCCATTCTACCGGTACGTGAGTATGCTGATGATAAGTTTATCATTATGGCTACAGCACACGGTACCGTTAAGAAAACAGCATTAACGGCGTACAGTAACCCTCGTGCAAACGGCATTATTGCTGTGAACCTAAAAGACGGCGACCAATTAATTGGCGTTGATATTACTGAAGGTAGTGACGACATTATGTTGTTCTCTAACGAAGGTAAAGTGGTTCGCTTTAATGAGAAAGCGCGTGATTCTGAAACCGGTGAAGTGAAGATTGATGCTGAAACTGGCGAAGAAGTGATTGCATTGCGCCCTATGGGCCGTACTGCAACGGGTGTTCGTGGCATTAAGCTTGATGCTGGCCAAAAAGTGGTGTCGTTAATTGTGCCTAAAGGTGACGGCGCTATCTTAACCGTAACCGAAAATGGTTATGGTAAGCGTACTGAGCTGAGTGAATACCCAGCGAAGAGCCGTGGCACTAAAGGTGTGGTATCGATTAAAGTCAGTGAGCGTAATGGTGAAGTTGTTGGTGCCGTTCAAGTAGGTACTTTTGACGAAATTATGCTGATCAGTAATAAAGGCACCTTAGTGCGTACTCCTGCAGAAGGTGTATCTATTATTGGTCGTAACACTCAAGGTGTGACGATCATTCGTACCGCAGAAGACGAGAAAGTCGTTGGTTTGCAGCGTATTGAAGAGATTCAAACCGAAGAGTTGTTAGACGCAGAAGGCAATGTTATTCCACCTGCGGACATTATCGAAGGTGACGCTATTGACCTTGATGCGGCTGAGTCTACTGAGTCTGACGTAGAGAGTGACGGACAAAGTGATGTAGAGAGCGACGAACAGGACTAACCTGAACGTTTACTTTGTAACATCAATAACGAGCGCCTTATGGCGCTCGTTTTATTTTACGGAAAATAATTCATCAAAATAGGCTGATAAAAGTCTATTCAATTGATGCTAAAGTCCTTAGTATTAATAGTCTTATGTGTGTATTAAAAACTGATTCAAGGAGTTGTCTGTGAGCGCGATTTATAATTTCTGTGCGGGTCCTGCTATGTTACCTCAAGCTGTAATGCAAAAAGCACAACAGGAATTAATCGATTGGAATGGCCTTGGCGTCTCCGTGATGGAAATCAGTCATCGCAGTAAAGAGTTTATTGCCCTGACCGAACAAGCAGAAGTCACACTGCGTAAGTTAATGAACATACCTAAAAACTATCATGTGTTGTTTATGCATGGTGGCGGCCGGGCGCAATTTTCTAACGTAGTCAATAATTTCTTGGGTGATAATGGTCGGGCGCTGTATTTGGTCAGCGGTCAATGGTCATCTTCTGCGGTAACAGAAGCGCAGAAGCTAGCCGGTGAGCACAGTATCGACAGCATTAATATTGTTGAGCAAGTCAATGGCCTTAATCAGGTGACATTACCTGACTTACATGCAATCGATAAAGACTATCGTTATGTACATTATTGCTCAAACGAAACCGTTGACGGTATTGAAATTTTTGAAGAGTTTACTTGTCCGTGGCCGATAGTTGCTGACTTGTCATCCACTATCATGTCGCATGAAATTGATGTCAGTAAATACGGACTTATTTATGCCGGCGCGCAAAAGAATATCGGCCCATCGGGGTTGTCGATTGTTATTGTGCGTGACGATATGCTCAAATTACCAAGTTTACCGCAGTCTTCAATAATGGATTATCGTGTCGCGGTTGAATACGGTTCAATGTTTAACACCCCTCCAACGTTTGCCTGGTATTTAGCTTCTGAAGTATTTGCTTGGTTGCAGGCTAATGGCGGCGTGAGTGCCATGGCAGAGATAAACCAGCAAAAAGCGAAGTTACTGTATGAGTGTATCGACAATAATCCATTTTATAAAAATGGTGTTGCGCCACAAAATCGTTCACGTATGAACGTTACTTTTCAATTAGTGAACGATGCTTTAGACAGTGAGTTTTTAGCCCAAGCAGAGCAGGCCGGTTTAGTCGCGTTAAAAGGGCACCGTATTGTTGGTGGTATGCGTGCCAGTATTTATAACGCCATGCCGTTAGCGGGTGTGCAAGCGTTAGTTGATTTTATGAATAACTTTGCTGTAAAGCACAGTTAATTCGAACCGCTTATTTATCGTAAGTTCGGCTTAATAATGAAAAAAGCGAATGCCAAACAGCATTCGCTTTTTTTATGTCATCGATATAGGTGTATTTCAACGCTTCATTGCTGATCAAACAAACCTTGATAGCAAACATCATCGACGAAGTTTAGGTTCTTGAATGCCATATCATCATGAAGTAAAAATAGCCGGTTTTATCGAGTCGATAACGCTCATCCTTACACCCAAAAACGCTCATACTTAATCCCATATCGAGCAATACATGAATGGCATATTCAGACAATTTAAAATCTTGAGTAAATTGAATTAGCTTAATACCTTCGTTTCCGGTGTCATCAACTTTTGCGAGTAAGCCAAATTGACTTAAGTAACGGGCTACTTAAAAGCTTATTGGTGCCAAGGCTATTGTTTGTGCTTCAAACTGGGCATCAAATGCAGACATTTTTTGGGAATTGGTAAAAAAACATTAACAGCATTAACTCGAGGCAGGAGGTGATATGCCTTTAATCGTAGCCAGATCATGCTAGTAAGGGGTTGAGCGACTTCTCGTTTTTTTGATAAAGTTATAACAATATATGCTGAAGGATAACACTCGTTTTTTGGATTATTATTTCCGGCAATCACCTCTTTATGTTTACTGTTGCGTTAGCACGCGTTGAGCCGGCCGTGGAGAATTTGGCATTGAATAGCGTATTTACTATCAATGCTTGCTGACTTTCTATCGCGCCGTTCGCCTGAGTTTTTAGATATCACTCTGCCTCAATGAATAATTCGAGCGGGGCTGAGCCCGCTCGAATTATCTTATTTAACTCAGTAAACCAAATAGAATGGCCGTCATAGACAATAAACCAGTAATAACGACGAATATGTTGCTTACTCGACCACGGTAGGCTTTTAATGCTGGTACCTTGTGTATCGCATACATTGGCATGAGATACAGAATTGCTGCAATCACCGGGCCGCCAAGTGCTTCAATCATACCCAAAATACTTGGATTGATAATCGCTACGCCCCAAATAGTGAAAAACATAAATCCTAAAATACATTTGTCTAATGTTTTGCTATTGGCTGGCTTGCTGCTATTAGGCAGTTGCTTAGTGATAATGCCTTTCAAACCCTCAGTGGCACCCATATAGTGACCGAAGAAAGATGAAATAATAGCGATGAAAGCAATCACAGGAGCAAAATAGCTGATAAAGCCACTTTCGTGCACGTTGGCAAGATAAGACAAGATTGGCAGGTTATCAGCCTTTGCTTCTAACAACTGCGCCGGTGTTAACGACAGCACGCAAGAGAACACGAATAACATTACAAATCCCACTAGCATAATGGCTGTATTGCGTAGGATCGCGTCCGCCTTTTTCGAGGCATTGACACCGTGTTGTTTTTTTAGTGACACCGAAAACTGAGAGATAGCAGGTGAATGGTTAAAGGCAAACACCAATACTGGTATGGTTAACCAAACAGTGCCCAAGAAATTAGTGGGTGAAGGCACATCCATCAGTGCATCAAACTTCCAGTCTGGTATGAGATACAATGACATGAAGGCGAGGATCGCAACTAATGGATAGACTAAAAGTCGTGTCACCGAGAGCATAAATTTTTCACCCGCGACCATCACAGACATCATGCATAAGATTAGTGATCCTGAAAGTAACCAGCGCGGAATACCACTGATTTTATCAACAACTTGCACGCCTGCTTCAGTCAGCATAGGCGTTCCATCCAGCATGGATCTTGGTACGTCGGTAAACATGCCTAATTGATTAATAATAAAACTATCAACAGTATTGGTTATTCCCACACCGTAGATTAACACTATTGGGAAAATGGCTAAAAAATATAGCCAGGTTATGGCTTTACCTGCGCCAATACCAAAATGTTCTTCTACTACTTGGGTGATGTCACTACCAGGAATGGCTGAAGAACACAGGAAACGCGATAAACCACGATGAGCAAAATAGGTCATCGGGCCTATTATCACTGCCATAAACACGAGTGGCCAAAATCCGCCCATTCCGGCATTGATTGGTAAAAATAAAATACCTGCCCCGACGGCTGTGCCAAACAGGCTTAACATCCAGGTCGTATCTTGGCGCGACCACCTCGTACTTGAAACAACGGTCGACTCGGGGATATCTTGTACACTTACGGCTTCATTTTGCATAACTGACTTACCTTTAAGGTAGATTAATCTTAACTCGGGGTCATAAACGGATATCGAACAGTCCTTTGTTTCGCTAACTGTGCTGCATTGACTTGCAATAGATCCGCTATTGTCTGAGCCAGTAATAAAAGACTGTGTCGTGTTAGTAAACCAAATGACAAGTTCAATATGAAATAGGCTGACTCTTGTTATTGGCCTTACATTTCCCGAGTTGATGTTAGGTTAAATTCAGCGCCAGACTATATCTTTTTTCGAGGAATTAAATAGTTACCAAGTCGAAATGTTAATAAGGTTCATGAATTGGGAGCTGTATCCCGATGATGGTAAATCAAACATCACAAGCATTTTCAATTTATCTACAACCCTCATGTATAGATTTAACAGTGCAGTTACTAATCTTGCCGCAGCAAGCACTCATCACTCATTGATGGTATCGCGGGATGGCACTGTTGAGATTCAAAAATAAACACTAGTAATATGGCTTGCAGGAGAAAATGATAAAAGATGGGAGCAGATGCTATCAAACCAGTCGATGCTTATGGGTAAATATATTTAGGCTGGTTTAACAGGCTTAAAAAAGGTCGCAATATGCGACCTTTTTGATGAGGTAATGTGGCTTCAACGCACCTTGATGACAATAGGGTTTAGTTACAATACTGCTGCGATAGATTTAGCTAAATAATCCACATTAGTTTCACTGATACCGGCAATACTGATGCGGCTTGAACCTACCATGTAAACGCTGTATTGCTGTTTAAGTATGGCTACCTGCTCAGGATTAACCCCCAAGAATGAAAACATGCCTTTTTGACGAGCGATAAAACTAAAGTCGCGATCAACGCCATTGGCTTTAAGCTTGTCGACTAAAATGGCACGATTACCATTAATGCGATCACGCATGACCTTTAGTTCGTCCAACCATTGCTGCTTCAGGGCTGGGGTGCCTAAAATGGTTTCAACAATCGCCGCACCATGTGCTGGCGGCATAGAATAAAGACAGCGTACTACATATAACAATACCGATTGGGTAATATCTGCAGTGGCGCTGTTCTTAGCCACAATGGAGCAAGCGCCAATACGTTCGCGATACAAACCAAAGTTTTTCGAGCAAGAACTGCATAAAATCATGCTTTCAACGGCCGCAGCCATTTGGCGTACGCCGTAAGCATCTTCATCTACGCCGTCACCAAAACCTTGATAAGCCATATCAATTAATGGCGTAAAGCCTTGCTTAACAGTAACCTTAACCACTTCATCCCATTGCTCTGTGGTTAAATCCATGCCGCTTGGGTTATGACAACAAGCATGTAAAAGCACCACGTCATCTTTTCCAATGCTATTTAAGGTTGCCAGCATTTGATCAAATTTAAGGGTTTTGCTGTCGTAGTCATAGTACGGATAGGTTTTAACTGTAATGCCAGCCGCTTCAAATAATCCCGTATGATTTGCCCACGTTGGGTCGCTTACCCATAACACGGCGTTAGGATTACAACGTTTAATAAAGTCAGCTGCAACGCGCAGAGAACCGGTTCCGCCAGGCGTTGACACTGTTCGAACGCGGTTAGCGAGTAATGCGCTGTGACTGGCACCAAACGCTAATTCACCCATAAGTTGATTGAATGATGCTGAGCCTGTTGGGCCTATGTACACTTTGGTTGTTTCTGTGTCTAAACGAATTTTTTCAGCCGCTTTTACACAATCTAGAATAGGTGTATGACCAAGAGGATCTTTATATACGCCAACACCTAAATCGACTTTATTTGGGTGATTATCTTCGCGGTATTGAGTCAATAGGCCTAAAATGGGATCGGCAGGCAACGCGGTTAATGAATTGAACATGAATAGACCTTCTTATTTTAAATTTACAGGCATTAGGGCGAAATAAGCTAACAAGATACATATTATGGTCTTTAGCATAACGTGATTTACATCAATAAAGAACTGCTAAATATACTGTGATGGGATATTAGAAAAGCGTAATTAGTGAATTTTGGCAACAATGGCTGACAACTGAAACAAGCATTATTATGCTCGCAATGACCTCCTCAATACCGACTTAATAGTAAATAAATTCAACTTGAGTATAAAAGTCACCTAAAACACAAAATAACGGTTGAATCCTTGCTGACAATCAGTAACGTAGGGCTACGAAGAATTATTTAGTAAATTATTAGTAAACTGTACCGAAACATTGCCAGTGACATGTATTTGTAAAATGTGCACCGCTCCATATTACATTAACAATGTCACGTTTATTTCTCCGGCTAAGCCTTTTACTCATATATCGGTCTATCGACGTTTAATGAGTGCAACACTAAGAAGAGTATTAATGAAACAATTGCGTCTAGACCACATTACCCGCATGAATGGCGAAATTAACATTCCTGGCTCCAAGAGCATTTCTAACCGCGCGTTATTATTGGCAACTTTAGCACAGGGTAAAACCACTCTGACTAACTTGCTCGACTCTGATGACATTCGTTATATGTTGGCATCATTAAAGCAGTTAGGTGTGCATTACCAATTGTCTGACAATAATACTGTTTGTGAACTGACCGGTTTAGGGGGCGCAATTTCATCTGTAAATGCACAGAGTTTATTTCTTGGTAATGCTGGTACAGCAATGCGTCCATTATGTGCCGCACTGACATTAGGTCATGGCGAATTTACCTTAACCGGTGAGCCTCGTATGGAGGAGCGTCCAATTGGCGATTTGGTCGATGCGCTGCGTCAATTAGGCGCTGATGTCACCTATCTGAAAAATGATGGTTTCCCACCATTAACGATTAAGGCAACAGGCTTAAATGGCGGTGATGTTGACATTGCCGGTGATTTATCAAGTCAATTTTTAACCGCATTACTCATGGTCGCGCCACTGACCAAAGACAGCGTCAACATTAATATTAAGGGTGAGCTTGTTTCTAAACCTTATATTGATATCACCATTGCACTAATGAAGCAGTTTGGTGTCGAAGTGCTCAATCATCAATATCAACGTTTCGAAATTAAGGCCGGTCAGCAATATGTCTCACCAGGTAAAGTACTGGTAGAAGGTGATGCTTCATCGGCATCTTACTTCCTCGCTGCTGGCGCTATCCAAGGCGGTGAAGTGAAGGTCACTGGTGTTGGCCGCTTAAGTATTCAAGGCGATGTTAAGTTTGCTGATGCATTAGCCCAAATGGGTGCCGATATAGAGTGGGGCGATGATTTTATTATTGCTAGAAAATCCACTCTTAGCGCCATTGAAATGGACATGAACCACATACCTGATGCCGCCATGACCATAGCCACTGCGGCTTTATTTGCCACAGGCACCACAAAACTGACTAATATTTATAACTGGCGCATTAAAGAAACCGATCGTTTAGCGGCGATGGCGACTGAATTACGTAAAGTGGGTGCGATTGTTGATGAAGGTTATGATTACATTACTATCACGCCGCCAGCGATATTAAATACCGCAGCGATTGATACCTATAACGATCATCGGATGGCCATGTGCTTTTCAATGATGGCTTTTGCTGACAGCGGTATCACCATTAACGATCCAGACTGCACATCTAAGACATTTCCAGATTATTTTGCGCAATTTGCTCGTCTAGCAAAATAATCCACCTAACCAGATTGTCACTTGCTCTTTTATGTTGTCTTGCAATATAAAAGAGCGATCTTGGTTTTAATAACCGAAAATTCATCAGTAATTAACATTTTTTTGTTATACAATGCGCGCGCTTATTTTGATGAACCCTTTATCTTTTTCAGGGACGATAGATTATTTTCGGAGGAAACTATGTCAGAACGATCTCCAGTGATCACAGTAGATGGCCCTAGCGGTGCAGGGAAAGGCACAATATGCCAATTATTGGCACAACATTTAGGATGGCATTTATTAGATAGCGGGGCGATTTATCGTGTTTTAGCCTTAGCCGCTATTCATCATGACGTTGAGCTAGAAAACGAAGAAGCACTTACCTTATTAGCTGCTCACCTTGATGTCCAATTTTTAACTGGCACCGACATTGATGCCATTAAAGTGATTCTTGAAGGTGAAGACGTTACCACGACCATTCGTACTCAAGAATGCTCTAATGCAGCCTCTAAAGTCGCGGCGCTCCCACGGGTACGTGAGGCATTATTGCGTCGTCAACGGGCTTTTAGTGCCGCGCCAGGTCTGGTTGCTGATGGACGTGACATGGGCACCGTAGTTTTTTCAAAAGCCCCGGTAAAAATATTTTTAACAGCGTCTGCCGAAGAACGAGCGCAAAGACGCTATAATCAGTTGCAGGACAAGGGCTTCGATGTTAAAATCGACCGCCTTTTAGCTGAAATTATTGAACGAGACGACCGTGATATCAATCGCGCCGCTTCGCCGCTGGTCCCAGCTGAAGATGCACTTGTCATTGATACAAGCGGCATAGGCATTGAAGATGTATTGAAGCAAGTGCTTGAGTACGTTAGACAAAAAATTACTGTTGCGTAACCGAATTGTCGATTACTGTGCAGTAGGTATTCGTGTTAAGGATGACACGAATAATATTACTAGACTCCACATCTAGGATGGATGGTGGTTTATTTAATGAAAGTAACCTAAAACATGACTGAATCTTTTGCTGATCTATTTGAACAATCCCTTCAAACCCTAGAGTTCCGTCCAGGTTCTATCGTTCGTGGTACAGTTGTTGCCATCGAAAACGGTATGGTACTTGTTGACGCAGGCCTTAAGTCTGAAAGCCCAATCAATGCTGACGAATTCAAAAACGCACAAGGCGTTTTAGAAATCCAAGTAGGTGATGAAGTTGACGTAGCCCTTGACTCTGTTGAAGATGGCTTCGGTGAGACTCAATTGTCTCGCGAAAAAGCTAAGCGTCATGAAGCTTGGATCGTTCTAGAAAAAGCGTACGAAGATGCTGAAACTGTAATCGGTATCATCAATGGTAAAGTTAAAGGTGGTTTCACTGTTGAATTAAACGGTATCCGTGCCTTCTTACCAGGTTCTCTAGTTGACGTGCGCCCAGTTCGCGACACCGCTCACTTAGAGTTCAAAGAATTAGAATTCAAAGTTATCAAGCTTGACCAGAAGCGTAACAACGTTGTTGTTTCTCGTCGTGCTGTTATCGAATCTGAAAGCAGTGCAGAACGTGATACTCTTCTTGAGAATCTACAAGAAGGCCAAGCTGTTAAAGGTATCGTTAAAAACCTTACTGACTACGGTGCATTCGTAGACTTAGGTGGTGTTGACGGTCTTTTACATATCACTGATATGGCTTGGAAACGCGTTAAGCACCCATCTGAAATCGTTAATGTTGGTGACGAAATCAACGTTAAAGTACTTAAGTATGACCGTGAGCGTACTCGCGTATCACTAGGTCTTAAGCAACTTGGCGAAGATCCATGGTTAGAAATCAGCAAGCGCTACCCAGAAAGCACTAAGCTAACTGGTCGCGTAACAAACTTAACTGACTACGGTTGCTTCGTCGAAATCGAAGAAGGCGTTGAAGGTTTAGTACACGTTTCTGAAATGGATTGGACTAACAAGAACATTCACCCATCTAAAGTTGTTAACTTAGGTGATGAAGTTGAAGTGTTAGTACTAGACATCGATGAAGAGCGTCGTCGTATTTCTCTAGGCCTGAAACAGTGTAAAGTTAACCCATGGGATGACTTCGCAACTCGTTACAACAAAGGCGACAAAGTATCTGGTAAGATCAAGTCAATCACTGACTTCGGTATCTTTATCGGTCTTGACGGTGGAATCGATGGTCTTGTTCACTTATCTGACATTTCTTGGAACGGTACTGGCGAAGACGCAGTTTCTGAATACAAGAAAGGCGATGAAATCCACGCTGTAGTGCTTTCAGTAGACCCAGAGCGTGAGCGCATCAGTTTAGGTGTTAAGCAAACTGAAGACGATCCATTCAACGCATACTTAGCTGACAAGAAGAAAGGCACCGTAGTTCACGGTACTGTTTCTGCTGTTGACGCAAAAGGTGTTACAGTTGAACTAGCAGAAACTGTTGAAGGTTACATTCGTGTAGCTGATATTTCAGCAGACCGCATCGAAGATGCATCTACTGTATACTCAGTAGGTGATGCTATCGAAGCTAAGTTCATGGGCGTAGATCGTAAGAACCGTTCTATCAGCTTATCTATCAAAGCGAAAGATGAAGCTGAACAGAAAGAAGCGATCGCTACTTTGAACAAGCAAGACGAAGTTGTAATGAGCAGCGCAATGGCTGAAGCATTCAAAGCAGCTCGTAAGTAATCGAAAATCGTCTGTTGTATGGGGACGTGGTCCCCATTAGGCGACTGTGTTTGGCTTGATAATATGGGATAGCTAAGATGACAAAATCTGAACTTATCGAAAAACTCGCCACTAGGCAGTCGCAACTGTCGGCGAAAGAAGTGGAAAGTGCAATCAAAGAGATGTTGGAGCAAATGGCAACAACATTAGAAAGCGGTGATCGTATAGAAATCCGTGGATTTGGTAGTTTTTCACTTCACTATCGTGCGCCACGTACTGGCCGTAACCCAAAAACTGGTACCTCAGTTGATTTGGAAGGCAAGTATGTTCCACACTTTAAGCCGGGTAAAGAACTGCGCGAACGTGTCGATGCTGTTAATCCTTGATTAACGCTTTAATAAAAAGCCTCCTCTTGGAGGCTTTTTTGTATCTAATGGCAGTCAGTGCTGGTCAGCCCAGTAAATTTCTTGGATAATCATTATATTGATGCACCTTCATGGAGAATAGCGTGAGATCATTTATTGTCGTTGTACTAGTTGGGCTATTGTTTGTTTTAGCATTATTATTTGGTGCTAAAAATGAGCAAGTTGTCACCTTAAGCTACTTTATTGCTGAAGGGCAATATCGATTACCTATTGTGCTTGCCGTGGTATTTTTCAGCGGGTTTATTATCAGCTGGATATTTGCAAGTTACCATATCGTCAAGCTAAAGCTGGCGTTGCGTAAAAGCAATAAAGCCCTTAAAAAGCTCACTGCTGCAGATGCAACAAGTGTTGCTGTAATGCCTAAGGATCAAGCTGTCTAGTATGCTAGAAATCTTGTTCTTGTTATTACCTATCGCTGCCGGTTATGGATGGTATATGGGACGACGCAGTATTCGTCATAGCGATAGCCAGCAGAGTAAAAAATTAAGCCGAGATTATTTTACTGGGCTTAACTTTTTACTGTCTAACGAGTCTGATAAAGCGGTTGATTTATTCATCAGCATGCTAGATGTCGATGACGAAACCATCGACACTCATTTATCGTTAGGTTCGTTATTCCGTAAAAGAGGTGAAGTGGATCGTTCCATTCGTATCCATCAAAACTTGATTGCCAGACCGAGCTTAACCAATGAGCAGCGCGATATTGCGATGATGGAGTTAGGTAAAGATTATATGGCTGCTGGGTTTTATGACCGCGCCGAAGAAATTTTTATTAACTTGGTCAGCCAAGATGATCACAGTGAAGAAGCCGAAACTCAGCTGTTATTAATCTATCAAGTGACTAAAGAATGGCAAAGTGCCATCGATATCACTAAGCGTCTTCCTCGTAAACGTCAGCAAGTGCTTAAGCGCACCACAGCCCATTTTTATTGCCAGCTAGCTGATGAAGCTCATAATGAAACAGATAAAATCAAAAAGCTGCAACAAGCCATTAAGCAAGATGCTCAATGTGGTCGAGCTTGGTTAACTCTCGCCAAGATTTATCTTGATGCTGGCCAAGTTGACTTATGTAAGCACGCGTTACAAGAGCTGAAAGTGGCTGATATTGATTTATTTGCCGATGGCGTTTCAATAGCAAAACAAGTTTATCGCGACACACAAGATCCTAATGGTTTTCACGAACTACTCGCCAAAGCCATTGCCGATGGCGCCGGAGCAAGTGTAGTGGTGGCGTTAGCTGAGCACAAAATAAGCCTAGATCAACATCAAAGTGCTGAAACCATGATGCTGGATAATTTATATCGTCATCCAACTATGAAAGGTTTTCAGCATTTAATGAAGTTACACATTCAACAAGCTGAAGATGGTCAAGCTAAGCAAAGTTTATCTATGCTTGAGCAACTTGTTGAACAACAAATTAAATTCCGCCCAAGTTATCGCTGTACTGCTTGTGGTTTTCCTTCTCACGGTTTGTATTGGCATTGTCCATCATGCAAACAATGGGGCAGTATCAAGCGGATAAAAGGCCTAGATGGTGAATAACGTGGCCATCGTAAAATACCAACCCTATAATTAATGCAGTAACACCATATTACCGCTGGAGTTCCAATGACTGAGAAATCAATTGTAGTCGCCCTCGACTATGACAATAAACATGACGCATTGACCTTTATTGATAAACTCGACCCAGAGATATGTCGGTTAAAAATTGGCAAAGAAATGTTTACCTTATTTGGGCCTGAGTTAGTTAATGATATTCACAGCCGAAACTTTGATTTATTCCTTGATTTGAAATTTCATGATATTCCCAACACAGTTGCCAAAGCCGTTGCCGCTGCTGCTGATTTAGGCGTGTGGATGACTAATGTGCATGCCAGTGGTGGACTTGCTATGATGCAGGCCGCTAAAAAAGCACTAATACCATTTGGTAAAGAAGCACCACTACTGATTGCGGTTACCGTATTAACCTCAATGTCAGATGAAGACTTAGCCTTACTGGGTATCAATGTGCCAGCATTTGAACATGTACTGCGCTTAGCTAAGCTGACTCATCAAGCTGGTTTAGACGGGGTGGTATGCTCAGCTCAAGAAGCTAAATTACTAAAATCATCATTTGGCCAAGACTTTACCTTAGTGACCCCTGGGATAAGACCGGCTGGCAGTGATGCCGGTGATCAACATCGGGTGATGACGCCTCCACAAGCCATTGCTGCTGGGTCTGATTATTTGGTGATCGGTCGCCCAATCACTCAAGCTGCCGATCCCTTAGCGGCGCTCAAGGCTATTTATCAATCGCTACATGTTTGATGTAAAGGCATTATTGAAACAGAGATATTATCTAGCAATGATGCCAGCAAAGTACACTTATCAACATCAAGCAATCACACAGAAATAAAGGATGACTATGTCTGATAATACAAGGTTTGATTACACGGCTAAAAATGTTGTCGTGGTGGGTGGTACCTCTGGCATTAATCTTCAAGTTGCGATTCAATTTGCAAAAGCTGGCGCCAATGTTACCGTTGCCAGTCGCAGTGTTGATAAGGTCAATGCCGCCGTTGAATTACTCAATCAAGCTAATCCAAATGCTATTCATTTAGGGGTGAGTTTTGATGTGCGCGACAACGATGCGTTAACCCTTGGGTTTGATAAAATTGCTTCCACTTATGGGCACATTGATGTGTTGATCAGTGGTGCTGCAGGTAATTTCCCTGCCAGTGCGGCAAAATTGTCTCCTAATGGTTTTAAATCGGTTATCGATATTGATTTAATTGGCAGCTTTCAAGTATTGAAACATGCTTATCCATTGTTATCTCGTCCAAATGGCAGCATTATTCAAATTTCTGCGCCACAAGCTTATATCGCCATGCCATTGCAAGTGCATGTTTGCGCCGCTAAAGCCGGTGTCGATATGCTCACTCGCACATTAGCGTTAGAGTGGGGCGTTGAAGGCATTAGAATTAACTCTATTGTGCCAGGGCCTATAGCCGATACTGAAGGCTTTAACCGTTTAGCCCCCACTGATGAGTTACAGCAACGGGTGGCAAATAGCGTGCCGTTGAAACGTAATGGCCAGGGTCAGGACATTGCTAACGCTGCCTTATTCCTCGCATCAGATATGGCATCATATATTACCGGCGTAGTATTACCCGTTGATGGCGGTTGGTCATTAGGTGGCGCCAGTATTGCAATGACCGAATTAGGTGACATAGCTGCGAAGCACGGTTTATAAAAATCGATAAAATTAAAGGTATATAACATGGCCAATGCATTACAAGATCAATTGCTTAAAGCAGGTCTTGCCAGTAAACAAAAAGTGCGCGACGTTAAAACCCAAAAGCGTCGTGATAAAAAATCAAAGGTAGATGACGGCAGTTCAGCGCTCAAGCAACAGATTGCTGAGCAAAAATTAGCGCAAGCCAAAAAAGATAAAGCCTTAAATGAGCAGCGCTTTGCCGCAGCAACTGAAAAAGGACAAGTCCGTGGCTTAATCAGCGAGTTTGCTAAATTTGCCATTACCGTTTCTAGAGATGCAGAGCTGAAATTCAACTACACCTTAGAAAACAAAATTTATTCGGTTTACATCACCGACAAAATTCAAGCTGATTTATTAAATGGCACCTTAGGTATCATCCGTCATGAAGATAAAAGCTACATAGTGCCGCATAAGCTTGCTGAACGAGTGAAGTTACTTGTGCCGCAGTGGTGTGGTTATTTGTGGGATAAAGCGGCTAAAGATTCTGTGGCGCAGGTAAGCGGCGCTGATGATCCATATGCCGACTACGCAATTCCAGACGATTTAATGTGGTAATTATTAATCATTAACAAAAAACGCCTCTAAATAGAGGCGTTTTTTGTGTGGTATTTACTAGTCTGCATTAGCCTGCTTGGCCGTTAATGCTATGACTTGCTGACAATAAGCAAGGTGATGGCGGATAGTGTCTAAGTATTGTGATGCTTGATAATCAATTAGGTACCAATAACTGGCTTGGCTGTCTGGGTATTGATTATAAAACAACGACTCAGCCAAGATTAAGTCGCTTTGATTGGCGTAGGTTAACCATTGCACACTAGGTAAGTTACTTAATGCGGCGAGTAACGCATATTGCACCTCAAGATTATCTGGTGTATCCGAGCTGACTTGCAGGGCTAAGCGTTGCGCCACCTTAAATTGTGGGTCGGTATTGTCTGGACTTAATAGCTTATTTTGCCGGCGACGGACCGCATCACTCAGTAATACTTCAAATGGATTAATATCAACGGGTTCGTTATCCTGCGGCAAAAGGGGAGATGCATCATCGAGAAATAACGCTGGCCACTGAATATTATGGCTGGTGAGCTGTAATCCTAAGGCGATACGACGTTCGCCTAACCAATTATGCACCATGCAGGGTAAATACTCATTCGCCGGCATGTCATCAGGTCTGGCTAAAGAGGGTAATAAAGACATCCGCTGTACATTGACCTGTTGTGCCATTAGGGACATTAATAAAATAGTCACCAGTCCTGATGATGGCCAACAGGTTAACTGCACCTCGAGAGTTTCGCCTACTTCGGTAAGCAGTGACACTAATTGATCGTTATCCGGGCTATTACTGACCACAAAAGCATAATGTGAGCCAGCATAAGGCCCATTACAAATATTAATCACTTTATCGGCTTCATGTTGAGTGCCATTAAAGATGAAAGTATGTCCAATTTGAGCGGGTTGCCAATCACCACTTGCATTACCAATAACTGTTACTTGCTGAAAGTATTCAGATAAAATCGGTGATGAGGCCTGCGAGTCATTGCGAGTATGCATAAAGTGTCACTTGCTATTATCTAATGCTAAGGTCTGTTTATTGTGGTGAACAATGTGCTTTAAACACACCATAGTTGTTAATCAAATAAGTTGCTCACCCAATCAGCGTTCGACCAATTGTAACTCATTGAAACCCTATTGGGTTGAGAAACCTAAACAATCAACATAAAGGCAAGTGAGAAGCCAACATTCGTCAAAATATGGTTAGATAATTGCTAAAAAGCTTTTCCTTTTGTGACGCTTTAGTATAAATTAAAACAACTGTTTTAATTATTCGTTTAAGAGACTCTTATGAACCCATACCAAGCACCGTTAAAGGACATGCAATTCTTGTTGGCACAGGTATTTGATGCAAAAGCGACATGGGAACAGCTTCCTGCGATGGCAGATGTTGTTGACCTTGATACTGCATTCGCCATTCTAGAGGAAGCCAATAAGATCAGCCGTGATCTGCTTCACCCTTTAAATCGCAACGGTGACGAGCAAGGTGTGGTTCATAAAGGTAACGACATTATTACCCCTGATGGTTTTAAAGAAGTGTATCAGCAGTTTTCTGATGGCGGTTGGGTGGGATTATGCGGCGAGGCGGATTTTGGTGGCATGGGTATGCCCAAAATGCTCGGTGTACTGGTAGATGAAATGGGCTATAGCGCATGTAACTCATTTACGCTTTACAGTTCACTGACCGCAGGTGCTGCCTTGTGTATTAATGCTCATGCAAACGACGAGTTAAAACAAACCTATTTACCTAATTTGTATACTGGCCAATGGGCTGGTGCCATGGACATGACCGAGCCTCATGCTGGTTCTGATCTACGTGGTATTCGCACTAAAGCAGAACCACTTGATGATGGCAGCTACGCCATTACGGGTAACAAGATTTTTATTACTGGCGGCGATCAAGATTTAACTGAAAACGTTATCCACTTAGTATTAGCTAAACTACCCGGTTCAAAAGGTATTTCATTATTTTTAGTGCCTAAAATTCGCGTTAACAGCGACGGTAGCTTAGGCGAACCTAATGGTGTAACGGTAGGTTCTATTGAACACAAGATGGGGCTGAAAGCATCCGCGACGTGTGTGATGAACTACGATAATGCTAAAGGCTTTTTAATCGGTGAGCCGGATCGTGGTTTAGTGTGTATGTTTACCATGATGAACTATGAGCGTTTAGCCATTGGCTTACAAGGTTTAGGTAACGCGCAAGCGGCTTATCAAATGGCCAGTGAATATGCTAAAGATCGTTTACAAGGTATCGCTGCAGCGGGTTCTGCCACGGGTGCAACATCTGATCCGATTATTGTTCATGGCGACGTGCGTCGTATGCTATTAACGATTCGCGCAATGACCGAAGCGGGTAGAGCATTGTCGGTATATACCGGTAAGCAGCTAGATTTAGCAAAATATGCTAGTGGAGATGTACAAGTAAAGGCGGCCAGATATGTAGGTTTACTGACCCCAGTATCAAAAGCCTTTTTAACTGACCGCGGTTTAGATGCCACCATCATGGGCCAGCAAGTCTTTGGTGGTCATGGTTATATCCGTGAAACAGGTATTGAGCAGTTTGTGCGTGATACCCGTATTGCACAAATATACGAAGGCACTAACGGTATTCAGGCTATCGACTTTTTAGGCCGTAAAATTACCGGTGATGACGTTGCCACCTTGACTGAATTTGTCGCTGAAGTGAATGCGAGTCTTATTGAGTTAACTCAGGCAAATGGCGATCATAAAGCGATGGTAAGCCGAGTATTTGATGAGTTGCTGACAACCGCTAACTACATTAATGCTAACAAGAAAACTCAACCAGCATTAGTAAACTCTTGTGCGGTCGACTTTTTAGATGCCTTTGGTTACGCAGTATACGGTTACTTCTGGTTATTAATGGCCGATAAAGCATCAAGCCACGAAGATCAAAGCTTTGCGGCGCAAAAACAATTTGTGGCAGATTTCTACATGGATAAGCTACTATCAAAATCTCAATATCATTTATCACAAGTTAATCAAGGTGATAAATCGATTATGGCCATGCCAGCTGACATGTTCTAAGCCTAGTTATCGCTGAACTGAGTCCATTATGCGCTGCTGATAAGTTGCTGCCACACAATAAGCCTTCCTCTGGAAGGCTTTTTTATTGCAGCTATACACTCACTAACTTGAGTTCAGGTTAACTCTGTTAAGGCAATCAGTTTGTTCTTGCTTAGCAATTCAGAGCCTAAACTGGCGTTACCTATCGCTTAACCACGAGTCGCTTGATTACTTACTTCGCTTCCAATAGATAAAGGCCACAATAGCCACAAGTACGATGGCTGGAGTGAGTTGAGTGAAATGATGAAAAAGTCCTACCCCTCCATGTCCCTCATGTGCCATGGCAATAGATGGAATGGTGGCAAGAATAAAGGCAAGAGATAAATATTTCATGGTGGAGTCCTTCTGTTGGGTTTACTTTTGTTATCATCGTTTTGATTGAGTTAACGCGTCGTTCAATAATCTGTTAATTGTTATCTGTGTCAATGCTAGGTGTCGAGCACCAACTGCATCAGCATCATGTCTTCACCATCGATCACTAGAGTGTTATTGCCGCCACACTCAGGGCATATCACAGTGCGCTCATTGACTTCTGATTGCGTTTGGCAGTCGCGGCATTGCAACACTAACGGTTGAATATTCATTATCAATTTAGCGTTATGGCATACCGTTTCAAGCTTGAAGGTGTCAAATGCTTGGGATAATAAAGCGGGTTCGACGCCACTTAAAATACCAATCTTAAGCACCACTTGCTCTATGCCTGTGGCTTGATGCTCCAAAGCTAAGGCTTCGCACTGCTCCATTAACGCCATCACAATCGAGTATTCGTGCATTAGCAAATCCTTGGCAGCAATTCACCTTGTGGTAAATCTAAGTAGCGACTGCTGCCCCAAGGGGTTTGCAGCACCACTTTACCAGGATGCCCGTCAGTCACCTGGCCAATTATCGCCGCATGCTCACAATGACCATAACGCTGCATGACTTCAATTGCGCCTTCGGCTACATCCATTGGTAAGGCCATAATAAAGGTGCCTTCATTGGCTAAATCAAAAGGTTCAAAGCCAAATAATTCACATAAACCTTTGACTTCATCACAAATAGGAATACTGGCTTCGTCAACGTTAATGCCAATTTGCGACGCTTTAGCCCACTCGTTTAATACAGCGGATAAGCCGCCCCGAGTGGCGTCGCGCATAGCATGAATGTTAATGTTGGCCACAAGTAACTGCTCAATAATAGGCCATAAAGTATCGCAATCACTGTGCAATTCAGACTCAAGCGTTAAGCCATCGCGAGCCATTAAAATGGCCGCGCCGTGGCAGCCAATATCCCGAGAGACAATAATCGCATCTCCGACTTGTAAGTTACGCGCTGAAATATCAGGACGTAAAATACGCCCTACGCCAGACGTGTTTATAAACAAGCCATCTGCACAGCCTTTAGGCACCACTTTAGTATCACCGCAGACAATTCGAGCGCCAGATTTACGTAACTCAGTCGCCATGCTGTTAACAATGGTTTTTAAGTCATCAAGAGGAAATCCCTCTTCAATAATAAAGCTGCAGCTCAAATATTCAGGTTGCGCGGCCATCATAGCTAAATCATTTACTGTGCCAGCAATCGCTAACTTGCCGATATCGCCACCAGCAAAAAACAACGGTGAAACCGTGAATGAATCGGTAGTAAAGGCAATATGACCACACATGTTCAATGTGGCCGCATCTTCTTGCGCGGTCAAAATGGGATTATCAAAGGCTTTAAAAAACAGCTCATGGATCAATTGGTCCATCTCTTTACCGCCACCACCGTGGCTAAGCTGAATGGTTTTTTTAGTCGGCATGACTCACTTCTCCATAGCGATAATAAGCATTACAGGCGCCTTCAGAGCTCACCATACAGCTGCCAAGCGGGCTTTGTGGCGTACAACCTCGACCAAACACTTTACAGTCTTTAGGATTGGCCAAACCACGCAAAATATCGCCACACATGCAGGCTTTATGATCATCAATTTCCTCTGTGGGCAATATCTTGGCATAAATACGTTCAGCATCACGGTGATGATATTCAGGCCGCAGCGTCAGCGCAGAGTTAGCAATCGGCCCAAGTCCACGCCAACGGAAGCTGTCGCGAACCATAAAATATTTGTCGACCAGTTGCTGTGCGGCAATATTGCCCTCGTAGCTCACTGAGCGGCTGTATTGGTTATCAAGTTCCGCTTTGCCTGCTACTTTTTGACGCACAATGCGCAAAATAGATTCCATAACATCCACAGGTTCAAAGCCAGACACCACAACCGGTGTCTTGTATTTATCCACAGTAGATTGATAAATTTGGGCGCCGCTAATCACACTCACGTGTGCTGGTCCAATAAAGGCATTAACTTGACAGCGGCTATCAGACATCACAGCATCAATGGCTGGTGGCACTAGCACATGGTTAATATGAAACAATAAATTGTCGATCTTTAGCGCTTCAGCTTGCGCTAATAATGCCGCTGTCATTGGCGTTGATGTTTCAAAACCAATGGCGAAAAAAATCACCGTTTTATCGGGATTATCACGGGCAATCGCTAGGGTATCTAATGGATCGTATATTGGCCGAATGTCACAGCCTTTTGAGCGAAACAGCGCCAAACTGCCCACTGAACCGGGAACTCTGATCATATCGCCCAAGGTGACTAATATGGTATCGGCTTGGGAGGCAAGGGCGGCCGCATGGTCAATGCGTTCTTTGGGCATAACGCAGACCGGACAACCAGGACCATGAATAAAGTGAATGTTGGCGGGTAATAATTGTAATAAGCCGTATTTCATAATGGTGTGCGTATGACCACCGCACACTTCCATGATGTTTATTTGCTCGTTGGTTTTAGCTGCTTGTTGCGCAATTAATTGCGCCAAATGACGAATCGTCAGCGGATCTCGAAATCCTTGATAAAAGTCATTGAGGGTCATCATTGCGCTGACTCCAATTGCATCGCGGTGACTATTTGACGATACAAATCGAGGCTTTCTTGGGCATCTTTATGGTCAATTTTATTCATCACAAAACCAATGTGAATCAAGACAAAGTCACCGATGGCGAGCGGATCACTGATTAAATGACAACTCACGCGGCGTTTTACGCCAAGCGTATCAACCGTTACTGTTTCATCATTATGAATTTCAACAACTTTTGATGGTATTGATAAACACATAATTAATATTCCTGATGCTTATCAAACCAGCTCGCCAATGCTTTCATTGAATCAGAATTTTTCACTGATACCACTAATAATTCAACGTTGGGATTTAATTTACTTAACTGTGCTTTAGCCTCATCGATACTAAAATCAAAGTGAGGCAGCAGATCAGATTTAGTAATAACGACCAAATCGGCACGGCGAAACATCACTGGATACTTCTCAATTTTATCGTCACCTTCAGGCACTGATAACAACACAATATTTTTATGGGTGCCGACATCATAACTGGCTGGGCACACTAGATTGCCGACGTTCTCAACGAAACAAATCTCTACATCATCTAAATTAATGTGATGCAGTGCGCCGTGAACCATAAAAGCGTCGAGATGACAGGCTGAGCCGGTTTGAATTTGATAGGCATTGATGCCTTTGGCTATTAAGCGGTCGGCATCGCGTGAGGTTTCAAGATCGCCTTCAATTACCGCATAACGAGCATCGAGATATTCATGTAAACACTCTAACAGACTGGTTTTACCGCTACCGGGACTGCTCATTAAGTTAAATGCGCTTACCTGATGAGCGGCAAAATGATCACGATTATGTTGTGCTTCTACGTCATTTTTATCCAATATCTTATGGATAACCGCTAACGTCTTTTTGTCGTTAAGCTGAGGATTACTATGAAGAGTATGGTCATGAGTCATTGAGCAACCGCAATCTTTACACATATGATGTTCCCTAACCTTATTGTTATGATTATCAATAAGTGTCGGTTAATTGGTTGCTGCATTCTTTGATGCACATCAGATTTTGTAATAAAGACTGTGAACAAAAGTGCTATTGAGTAAATTATGTGATCAATAGCGCAATTATTAGCAGTTAAGCATTATCTAATTCACGGTAAGTCGATTGCAGAGGCAGGATAAAAAACCTCTAGCATTTAATACTAAGCCATGTGATGAATGGCATACCACAATTGTCCCAATGCAATACCACCGTCAATTAGCAGTTAAGCATTATCTAATTCACGGTAAGTCGATTGCAGAGGCAGGGTAAAAAACCTCTAGCATTTAATACTAAGCCATGTGATGAATGGCATACCACAATTGTCCCAATGCAATACCACCGTCATTGATAGGGATATGACCACTGGGTAAAAAGCGCCTGCCACCTTGATGACAATCATCAAGACATTGGCTAAGTAAGAGTTTATTTTGAAATACACCACCACAAAACACCTGTGGTAGCTGCGGATACTGTTGAGCGACTTGGTTAACTTGCTGGCTAATGGCATGAATAAAATGCCAACATATTTGCTGTTTAATTGAAGAGCTCTGTGAGTGAGTGAGCAAATGATTGATTAACTGAGCGATAAAGTCACTGCTGTGCCATTGCACTGGCTCAATTGCTTTATCCGCCTGATTACCCGTGCAGCTTAACCTGTTGAGTGTTACCGGTAAGCCCTCAATACCGACATTGTTAAGATAGTCATTTGCAGCGGCTTCAATCATCATACCGGCTTGGCCTTCATATTGTGAGCTGCCAATAAAGTCTAATGCCACCGCCAGTGCATCAAATAAGCGTCCAACAGAGCGACATTCAATACAATGGCTATTGTTACGCCATAACTGATACAAATTCATTACCTTATGTCGGCCTAAATTTTGTATCGCAGCAATGGGAAGTGTGAGCACATGTTGCAGTGACATCTGCTCAAATAATAATGCCAGTAAAATTCTCACTGGCTGCTTAATCGCTTGTTCACCGCCAATAAGCTTAAAGGAACTAAAGTGTGCCAAAGTGGTAAAACCGTGTATATCTGCCAGCATCACTTCGCTGCCCCATAGTACGCTGTCATCGCCTAAGCCGGTTCCGTCAAAGCTAAATCCTACAACTTGATCAGTATGTTGATGCATTGCCATCACCGACAGTACATGGGCGAAATGATGTTGTACGCCAATACAATGAGATGGCGGCAGTTGATGCTCACATTGATACTTCACCGCCCATTGAGTCGGTGCATATTGTGGATGATTATCATGCACAATATGGCTCGGGCTAAAATCATATAGGCGCCTGAACGTTGCTAAACTTTGGTTGAAATATTGCTGTGCTTCTAGATTGAATAAATCACCAATGTGTGGCGAAACAATCAGATTATCGTCAAAGCCAAATGCAACGGTGTTTTTCTGTTGCCCACCAACCGCTAATACGCTGTGTTGACTATTGGATAGCATGGGAGAGTGAAGGTTGATGGTCAGTGGCGCATAGCCACGGGCCAATCGAATCACTTGCACCTGCTCGTCGATCACTTGCACCACACTGTCATCACAGGCATTAATAATCGGCCTGTTATGGTCAAGTATCCCATCAATAACATGGGCTAGATGTTTTTCGATATCAGTCTTATTCGTGATAATCGGCTCGCCGCTGCGATTGGCACTGGTCGCCACAATGGGCTTGTTTAAACGCTGCATTAATAAATGGTGTAATGGGGTGTAGGGCAAAAAGATCCCAAGGCGATCAATACCTGGTGCTAGCAATGAGCTAAGTGCGATAGCGTTATTATGTTTACTTGCAGCATCATTGTTATCACTCTTTGCACGAGTATGACGTTTATTCATCAAGATGATGGGTTTCTCAGGGCTGGTTAATGCTTGCCATTCTGCTGGCGTGCCACTAACGCACTGTTGAGCTTGAGCTAAGTTGGTGACCATAATCGCCAAAGGTTTTGCTGGGCGCTGTTTACGTTGGCGCAGTGCTGCCACAGCGTCATTATTAGTGGCATCGCAGACTAAATGGAATCCGCCTAAGCCTTTAATGGCCACAATGCCGCCACGGTTAATCATTTCAACGGCTTGCTCTAATGCGATTAACATCGACGAGTCATAGAGAAATTCGGCGTTTGCATTGATGGTACTAAAGGTTAATTGTGGACCACAGTGGGGACAACTCACTGGCTGAGCATGATAGCGTCGATTGAGTGGATCGGTATAAGCCGCGCGGCAGCGATCGCACATCACAAAATCTGCCATCGCAGTGTTGCATCTGTCATAGGGGAGTGAATCAATAATGCTATAACGCGGGCCGCAATTTGTGCAATTGGTAAACGGGTACTGATAGTGACGGTTATGAGGATCGTTAATGTCATCGAGACAATCTAGGCAAATACTCATGTCGGCTGAAATAGCGACGTTGGCATGTTCGCCGTCTAGAATGTGGCTATCGATAATACTAAATCCGTCAAATTGACTTAATTGGCGGTGATTTATGACTTCAATGGCATCAATTCGCGCTAATGGCGGAGGTGATTGAGTCAAACTATCCATAAACTGCTCAATCAGTTGGTTACTGCCTTGCAAAATAATTGTCACCCCAAGATGATTATTGAGCACACTGCCCACTAAATTCAATTGGTGTGCCAGCCGAAACACAAAGGGACGAAATCCAACTCCTTGTACAATACCTTTAACAATAACGGTAACTTGTCGTAATGGCTTCATAAAAACTCAATCTCAAACGAGGATAAGCAAAAACTGATATACCTAAAGATACCCTTTATCCGCGGCGTTGTTTGAGATATAGACCACCTATTGCGATATTAACGCCATCAAAATCCAATAACGGATTAACCACTAGGGGAAAGTTTTTACCAATGCGTATTTGCACTCGTTCAGTTAACACCGGATTGGCAAAGTCACTGCCAGCAATCACTAATTGTTTTATGCCAATATTTTGATCTAAATGCTCTATCCAATGACTTAAATAATCTGCAAACGAATCATGAAATGCAAAGGCTAATTTGGCTAAGTTAGTTTCACCCGCTAGCTTGAAACTCATTAATGTGCCTAACGTTTTACACCAATTGAGACCTCGATGCGCGGCTCCCTTGGTGAGCGGAAAGTCAATTCGCGGAGCGTTGTTACCCTGATGCGCCATTGCCAGGGCGATAAATTTATCGGCAAGTTCAGTGACCGTGACTCGCTGAGCGGTCTCAACCGAATAACCGCCAATAATAAGCGTGGCAACTGCCATTAATTGTGACAATGCGCCATCATCTGCTTGAATGTGCAGATCCAACAGTTGGTTATACTCAGCAGGAAATAACTGCTTAAACTTATCCAACAGACTTTTTTGTGGCGACTCAGATAAGCGATGACAAATCTCATAACCAGATAAAGGCAGTTTGGGGATTTCAAAAAACAACTCAGGCTGACTTTGGCTGTCTAGGGTGACGATTTGGCTGGCATTATGTTGGCTGAAATATAGTACCGCAGCATGTTTTACAAATTGCGCTTTACGAATTTTTTTGGTCAGGTCACAACGTAATAGTGCGGCATTTAATGCACATAAACTGGTCGTTATTGAGGTGCTGACATCACTTGAATCGTCAGTTATGACATTCTCTAACACTGTCGCTGGTGGCTCAGCAGGGCTGACTTGCCAGTCTATGCTGGTGTTTGTGGTGTGAGCACGAAACGCAAAATGACCATCTTGATAGTTATTTTCATCATGTAAACAGGTGATAGTAGAGGGCAACGGCATAGTGCCATTACTCAGGCTGGTAATGGGCAACCACTGATGATTAATCATCGCTAAACGCAATGGCGCTTTCAGTACGCCATCGTGGCTGGTTTGTTGATCGCTATTCTTGCTCACGTATAACCAATGAATGCCTTTTTGGCGCAGCACTTCGGTGAGGATCACCAACAAACGGTTTTCAGCGAATTGGATCTCATACAAGGGCGCCAATAAGCTGGGATGATCGCTACTTGCTCGAACGCAAATTAACGGTTTTTCGATACTCGATAAAGCCAATACTTGGCTGTCATTGACGATAAAATGGCTATTCAGTGAATTGGGGTTACAAATTAATATGTGTGGTCTTTGGTATTGATTCGCTTGGCGTGTTTCAGTCTGCGTTGGTGTTTTGGCTTGCTCATCTGTTAATGAGGTGGGTGGCGTTAACCACAAGGTTAACCCGAGAATAGGTAAGGGCAGTGATTTATGGCTAATTAAGCGGTTGGCCATTAACACAATGTCGGCCTGAGTTAACGATTTTTCATCACGACTGAGTTTCTCATGCCCCATGCAGTGTTCACAGTGCAGGTTTATATTACCAAAAGAGGGCTGCTGATTATCGCCAAACAGTGGTTGGCAATGTTGGCAAAAATACAAAGGTAACCCTGAAGATTTGGCTGAGATCGCCAAAGGTTTTCGCTGGCCACTGTGCTGCTCAATACGTTCAATATGAGTGTTGAGTAACCAAACCGACAGTAAAAAATCACTGGCAATATCGTCTGCTAACGCTTCAAGTTGAGCTTGTGTGGCAAAGGCTTCAATAAAATAACGTGTGGTACTTGTTTGCGGGTCAGATTCTGCACCAATACTAATATTAAGTTCAGTCCGGTCCAGATATTGATTACACAAGTGCTCATATAATGGCACATGCCTCTGGCATACAAAGTCAAATCGAATGTTATGCATCGACATAGCAACCTCGCTTATAAGCGTCAGGAATCACCTGATCAATGGTTATATTATCCACAATTTCCAGGCTAAATCCTAAGCTGGCCAAATGGGTTAATAGTGTGTGTTCCATCACAGGAATGGCGGCATGTAAATCTGGCGTCAATCCTAATGTCATTGGTTCAATTACCGTTGGGGTAACGCCGAGAACAAATGTGAGCGGTCTGTCACCGACAATGTCCATCATGTTGAGTGTTTGCAGCATTTCTACTTCGTGGGCACTGCCTTGCCAATCAATTTCAGCAGGGGCGTGGTCAAAATCAAAAAAATACACTTCGCCAGGCTTCACACCAACACTGTTAACCGTATCAACCACTATTAAATGGTCATAACGACTGATCATTGGAATTAGCCCTTGGGCGAGGGTGCCACCATCGACAATATCCATACTGTCAGTTAGATGGCTAATTTGATATTTGTCTTTGATATAATTGACAAAATGCACGCCGACTCCTTCGTCGGCGTACAATACATTGCCTATACCTAACAGCAATATTTTTTTCACTATTATTGATTCATCCTATTTACGCACTTTGTGATAGTCGTAACCAGATACAATGGAATCGACTGAATTATGTTTAAAGCGAATACCAGACCACACCGCCATATACACATGGATCACCACAAAAATAATGAAGGCCCATGTTAGGTAATGATGATAAGTTCGCAGCGGTGCTAATCCGCCACAAAGACCAGTTATCCATGCTGATACATCACCTAGCATTCCGCCAACACCTAAGTGATACACATTGGCGTAAAGCACTAAGCCAGTGATGCACATAATCAAGGCCACAAACGAAATGGCCACATAAGTCATAAACTGTAATGGTCCGTAAACCCCAGCTTTGTCTAAACTGCCCATCCAAAAATAGGATTTTATTTGCGTTATCCAGCTTTTTACACTCAACACATCTTTAAACGAACGTCGTTCGATGCTATTGCGACTAAAGAAAAACAAGTAAAAACGCACTAAGGTGATGCTGGTTAACAAAAATCCAAAAATGATATGCGCAAAGCGGATCCAACCTTGCACCAAGACATCTGTGCTAGCCGGTGCCACTAAAAATGGCCAGGCGATATAAAATCCGCTGATCACTAATACTAAAATAGACAAGGCACGTAACCAGTGAAATATTCGAATCGCTGGAGTAAATATCAACTGCCGGTCGTGGGTTGCAATATGTTGCATACTTTTTCCCTCCTAGTCCATTACCTCTGATTAAAACCCATTTGGATCAATTTTAAATTGACCTAGAGTCTGTTTCTTGTAATCCATCACGTGAACTGAACACGCCATACAAGGATCAAAGGAATGAATGATGCGAATGACTTCTAAAGGCTTAGTTGGGTCTTCAAGTTTCAAACCAATCAAGGATGCTTCATAAGGGCCCATTTTTCCATTAGCATCTACAGGGCCAGCATTCCAGGTAGTGGGGACCACTGCTTGGTAGTTTTCAACTTTAGCATTTTTAATGCGGATCCAATGACTTAACATACCGCGAGGTGCTTCAATCATCGCAAAGCCCTCATAAACGCGGTCTGGATCAATTTCAGGCTTCACATAAGTTGATTCATCTGACTGCATATTGACCAGCAAGGCATCAAAGGTTTGTAAACTCGCTTGACCGACTAATACCGTTTGCAGCATACGTGCAGCTGTTCTACCTAAGGTGGTAAATAGCGCCTCAAGAGGTAAGCCGGTACGGGCTAACAAGCCGTTTACCGCATCGACAACAACCTGATTTCCGCGGGCATAGTTAACCAGTAAACAGGCTAATGGACCCACTTCTAACGGCTCATCTTGATAGCGTGGTGATTTAACCCAAGAGTATTTACCGTCGCCATTAATGGTTGGCAATTTGCCGTAGACAGTATCGCGCTCAATAAAGCCAGTGTAATCAGGAATTGTGGTGCCTACATATGGATGTTGCGGCCCATCAGCTTGATACCAAGCATGGGTGACGTCTTCCTTAATTAAGCTAGGGTCGATATCTGACACATTGGCTAAATCACCGTTTAAAATCACCCCTTGTTGGAATAAATACTCGCCATCGGAGGTAATAAAGTCTTCACCGCATAAGAAGCTGCTAACATTTACCCCGCCAAGTACACTGGGTTCAGAGCCAAATGCTTCTGCTGCCATCACAATATCGGCTTGATAAGCTCGCTCAATAAAATCTTGTACGATAGCGTGTTTTTGTTTCCATTCTTGTAAACGGGCAGGGCTTAACATGTCACGCACTGAGGTTACGCCGCCCACAACAATCGACTGTGGATGTGGCGATTTACCACCAAATATCGCTAACATTTCAGCGGCAACACGTTGCACTTCAAGGGCTTTTAAATAATGCGATAACGCAATGAGGTTTTGTTCAGGGCTAAAGCGATAAGTACTATTCCCCCAATAAGCATTGGCAAATGGCCCGAGTTTTCCGGTTTCAACCAAGCCTTTTACGCGGGCTTGTACGGCTTTTAATTCACCTTCACCGGCAGCAATGGGCGTATCAGAGTATTTCATCGCCACTTTAGCGGCTAAGGCTGGGTCGGCGCTCAATGCCGATACCACATCCACCCAATCTAACCCGTGTAGATGATAAAAATGCACAATATGATCATGCATATATAATGAGGACTGCATTAAGCTACGCAGGTATTTAGCATTGAGAGGGATGGTAACACCAAGGGCATTTTCAACCGCCTCAGTACCGCAACGATAGTGCGAATAAGTACATACGCCACAAATACGTTGCACAATTAAGCCCACATCCATTGGAGTTCGGCCTTTTAAAATCACCTCAATGCCGCGCCATAAGGTCGACGAAGACCAAGCTTTAGTAATGACATTATTGTCATCCACTTCAACTTCGACACGTAAATGGCCTTCGATGCGGGTGATAGGGTCGATAACGACACGTTTACTCATGATTATTCCTCCAAAGGCTTAGCAAATACGCTTGCTACTGCATGGGCGCCAATACCGACAACGGTTGCGCCTAAAATGACTGCACCTATGGTGTCAGCTGTAGCATCAACGCCGTGTAACAGTTGGCGTCCGAGTGGTTTTTCAAAATCGGCCATGTCATCCCAGAAATTAGGCTCAGAGCACCCCATACAGCCGTGACCGGCTAACACAGGCCAACTCGTGTGATGGTTAAAACGCTCCGTTGGGCAGTTGTTGTAGGTGTAAGGACCTTTACAACCGACTTTATAAAGGCAGTAACCTGCTTTTGCGCCTTCATCACCAAATTCTTCAACAAACTCGCCGGCATCAAAGCGACCACGACGTTCACAATTATCATGTACCCGTGCGCCATAGGCCCATTTAGGACGATTAAACATATCCAGGGCTGGCAACTTACCGAACATAATGAAATACATTATTGTGCCAACAATGTTCTTTTCACTCGGAGGGCAACCGCCTAAGTTAATCACCGGCTTATCGACCACTTCATAAACCCCTTTTGCCCCTGTCGGATTTGGCGCTGCGGCTTGTACACCACCAAAGGCGGCACAGGTGCCAACAGAGACAATTGCCGCAGCATTTTCAGCCGCTTCTTTGACAATGTGCAGACCCGTATGGCCTTTACAGCCGACAGTTAAAAAGGTGCCATTGTTAGCCGTCGGCACAGCGCCTTCAACCGCAAGTAAATAGCGACCTTTGTAGGTTTCAAGGGCATTTTCTAAGTTTTCTTCAGCTTGCCAACCAGAGGCCGCCATCAGCGTCTCATGATATTCAAGTGAGATATGATCGAAAATTAACGTGTCAAGGTTGGGGGAGTCAGTGCGAATTAATGACTCGGAGCAACCAGTACATTCGGCTAGGTGTAACCAAATGAGAGGGACTCGGTCGGCTAATTCAGCTGCTTCAGCGACCAAGTTACTAAAGGGTAGGGGCAAGGCAAACATTGCAGAGACCGATGCGGTCCACTTAATGAAGTCTCGACGAGATATCCCAAGGTTAGCCATTTTTTCTTGTAATGAGACAGGCTGACGTTGGGCAAATTGGCGTAAATAATCAAGGCGATCTTGACCCTGTTTATAAAGGGCTGCATGTGTGTCCATGTTGATACCTTCTGCTTAAGTTAGCTCAGTTGCTAATAATGAGTTGCAATCTATCGGTATCAATTTTAGAACTCGGCTAAAAATCCTCTTTGATGTAAATCAACTTGTAAGAAATTTCCTTATCAAAAATAAGCTTGTAGCTTCTAATTTATGAGGTTGATCAAGTTAACAAAACTCAATTTGGACAAATTGTCTCAGATCATATTTTAGCTCAGGACGTGATCGCGCAGTGAACGGCCCTGATTCAGTTGAGATAGTATGGCGTGACTGATTCATTTTGCTTATAAAGCAAAATGAATCAGTGAAAATGAAAAAAATTTTGCGGCCATTATCAGCTAGATGGGGATAACGGGTGAGGCTTGATGCTTATTTTGAATAGCAATAAGCTGATATAAAATAACTGACTACTGCCAGAGTAAACTGCCAGAGTATGATGTATTTAAGATTACCCATCAGTTTGGGTAAGCTCTGCTCATCGGCTTATGTTCGCCGCGCTAGACTTGAGTTAGTCCTGTGCTTTGAGCAAAATCAAGCAAGGCTATTGGCATAAGCTAACAGTATTATCGACGTCATCGAATGCGAGATCTAAATCAACCAGACTCTCACAGGCGGCATCAAGATGCCCTTGTAGATATTGATGCTTTATCCCATCAGCAATAAAATGAATCTTACTATGATGTTGTTCAAATAGTTGAATATATTGCGATTCAAATAACTGCCCTTGCTTTTCTCGACGGATCCAGTTGCCGCATTGACATGTCTGATCATCAAGAATGGGCCAAGGAATTCCTTCATCTGCAGAGGATAAAATCTTTTTGGCAAATTTCTCTCTCCACTGTGCAGTGATCAGTTTAAATATATCTAGGCTAGTTTGTTTGTTACTGTGATTTTGATTACCACCAATACGCCAACTTTTATTTGGAATATAGTTGCTTAGCCATGGTAAAAAATCTTTTGCAGGCATAGGTTTGGCTATTCCATAGCCTTGAGCTTGCTCACAGCCCATGAGTAACAGCAGTAGACCATGATTGGTTGTTTCAACGCCTTCGGCAATAACATTGCGGTCAAATGATTTCGTTAATGCAATGACTCCCTCAATGATGGAGTAGTCACTTGGGTCATCGAGTATGTCTCGCACAAAACTCTGATCTATCTTAATCGTATTCACCGGTAAACTTCTTAAATGAGTTAACGATGAATACCCGGTACCAAAATCATCCAGTGCAAAACTCACCCCCAGCCGGTTTTGGCATTCCTCAATAATATGATTAATGGTATTGATGTCGCCAAAAGCAGAACTTTCTAATATCTCTAGTTGCAAATATTGAGCATTATTATTGGGATACTGGCTTAAACTATCTTCAAGATGAGCAACAAACGTTGGCGTACGCAGATGATTTGACGAAATATTAACGCTAATTTCAAGTTTAATACCTTGTTTTTGCCAATCATCAAGTTGTTGTAAAGCCTGATTGATAACCCACTCGCCGATGTCGATTTCTAATACCGTACCATCGATAAATGGTAAGAAATCTCCCGGTGAAGTGAGCCCTTTCTGTGGGTGGTTCCAACGTATTAAAGCTTCTACGCCAAATACATGTCCACTGACCATATTCACTTTCGGCTGATAATAGAGCTGAAATTCATGGTTAGCAAATGCCTGTTGAATTTCTTCGAGGTGATGATTTTTTTGGATAATAAGCTGGTCAGAATCGGCACTGTATAATCGAGAACGATTTTTACCGGTTAATTTCGATTGGTACATAGCGTGATCAGCGTGACGCAATAAAGTATCTATATCACCATTATCAGCAGGATATAAGGTCAGCCCACTAGAGACGGTAATACGATGTTGTATATCATCAATGATATAAGGTTCTGCTAACGCTTTATGGATTCGGTCTATGGTTACTTCATATTGTGAAGCAGACTTAATATCATTGAGTAATATGGCAAATTCATCGCCGCCTTGCCGTGATACGGTATCTTCTTCTCTAATACAGGCACTAATGCGGTTTGCGACTTCAATTAATAAGCGATCTCCAACATCATGACCATAGTTATCATTTACGGGTTTAAAATCATCTAAATCTAGGAAACACACCGCAAGTTGATGTCCTGTGCGCATACTATGAGCAATGGATTGTTGAAAACGATCTACAAATAACGCGCGATTAGGCAGTTTCGTCAGAACATCATAGTGAGCCATTAAATTCAGTTGGTCTTGTTGTAGCTTACTGTTGGTGATATCAGAAAACATCCCAACATAATGAGTCACTTCATTTTGGCTATTGGTTAATGATGAAATAGTGAGTAATTCTGCATAGAGTTGCCCTTGCTTTGTCCTGTTCCATACTTCTCCTTGCCAGTATCCATTTTCTGAAACTGTGTGCCACATCAGTGCATAAAATTGCGGACTTTGTTTACCCGAACTCAATATGTTTGGTGTATTACCAATAATATCTCCTCGGCTATAACCGGTTATTTGGGTGAATGCTGGGTTAATATCAAGTATCTGTTGTTTGGCGTCGGTAATCATGATGCCTTCATGGGTATCACTAAACACTCTAGAGAATAATTGCAGTCTTTCTTGCGCTTTTTCTCGCTCTGCAAGTAACCTTGATTGTTTGATGGCACTGAAACTTGACGCGGAAATGATATCGGTGAGTTTGGTATAAAATCGCATTCCATGGGCGACCTCATCACGGGTAAAGCGCGGCACTTTATCGAGAGCGGCAAGGTACGCCTGTTCATCAAAACCATATTGGTGTGCTTGTTGGCGAAATATCTCAACGTCAGGGATTTTATCCTGATAAAAGAACTGACCAATGAACACATTGCCGAGATGCTTGCCACCAATAACAATAGGGGCAACCATTTCGTACATATTGTTTTTGCAGTTGTATTCCTTAAATGTATTGTGCTCCACATTGTGTGTGAGCACTGCATCGCTCTCTATACAATTTTTTCGTGTTTGAGGATGGCAGCGATGAAATTGGGTACAGATATCTTGCCAACCTACGCTGACGAGAATATTTCCTTCGATATCAAGTACGGCACCTAACATGCCGGTTAAATCATAAAAATCATCCATCAGAGATTGCAGCGCCTCTGCATCAATGATATCCGATAGCGATAAGGCACCAATATCTGCATCAGGTTCTAATATTGCTTTGAGCTTGTTTTGGATGGTTGCTTCACTTTTGCGTAAGGTATCTTCAGCTTTTTTGCGCTCAGTAATATCTTGGATAAAACCGGCTATCTTTTGCACTTCACCTGCGCTATTTGTGATCAATTGTCCTCGACATTCTATCCAGCGCTCTTCACCATCCTTGGGTCTAATGATCCGATATTCAACATGGTGTTCTCGGCCAGTCAAGAAGCATTCTTTAACTGATGCCATGAAAGTGTCAATGTCACTTTTATTCATCACGTTACAAAGGGTTTGCGGATCTGCTTTGGCGTTTTCAACCAGTCCAAATAACGCACACATTTGATCAGACCAAACGGCGGTTTTCTGGTCAGGCAGTAATTCCCAATAGCCAATTTTGGCATAAACTTGCGCTTCTTTTAGCCTGGTCTCACTTTGCTTAAGTTGTTCCAATGATTTCTTATAGTTAGTGACATCTCTGGCTACACCTAAAATACCCACTAAGTGACCATGATTGTCTTTCATCGGTGTTTTTATGGTTTCGACCTGTTCAACGTGACCGTCACTGGCAAATGTCAGCGATTCTTCATTGACGGTGGATTCACCGGCGTGTAGAGCTTTGGCATCATTGTGGCGAAAAAAAGTAGCAAGCTCATGGCTGACAAAATCAAAGTCAGTCTTACCGATGATTTCATGTTCCTTGGCGCCATACATTTCTTCAAATTTGGTGTTACAGGCTAAATAACTTCCTTGGGTATCTTTCAACCAAATCATATCAGGCACAGTGTTTAATAAAGCTTTTATCATTGCCTGACTCGATTCAAGCTCAGAAAATAATGTCCGCTCTTCGGTAATATCCCTGAACACAAGTACCACACCACTGATATCACCAGCAGGATTGCGCATTGGCGCAGCAGAGTCGGCAATGTGATATTCAGATCCATCTTTAGCGATAAGCTTAGTGTGATTATCCAGGCCGACGATTGAGCCAGTATCGAGGACTCTTTTTACCGGGTTATTGACCGATTCAAGTGTGTAAGCATCAACAATATTAAACACTTTTGTGAGCGGTTGTCCTAATGCCTGAAGAGATGTCCAGCCAGTAAGTTGAATTGCCACAGGGTTTATATAGGTCACCGTGCCATGGGTATCGGTAACTATTACTGCATCACCGATAGAGCTTAAGGTAATTCGCAGTCTTTCTTCTTGTTTAAATAACGTCAGCAGGTGTTTGTTTATTCTTGTGTTGTAACGCAACAACAAACTCACAATAACAATCCCTACCATCAAGATAAGAGCCGCAAGCAATAGTTGCATGAGTTTAAAGGTGTGTAGATCGTCATTGATAACTTGTTGCAGGGCGGTTTCCACATGATCAACCGCAAGGTTAAACGCGATAAAGGCTTGGTCAAATTGTTGGTCAATATCAGAACCAATAGCGGATGTGGATTGTGCATCCCAACGTTGTTGGGCCATGTGGCGAAATTTTTGCAGGTCGACTATGGTTTGGTCAATTTGCTGGCGTAAATCAGGATTATCAAGAGGCATGATGACGGTGTCGCCATTCTTACCGCCATCAAGCATGACATGCGCATACCATAGTGATTTATCAAAATGCGCCCATACAGTGTCAATATCGATGCTGCTATCACCACTAATCGCCTCTTCAAACCACAAGTGTCCTGTTGTCGCCTCAAGCTTAATTTTGATAGCGGCATCGATCAGCGGGGAGTAACGAAACGCGATATCACGACCGGAGTTGAAGGAGTAATAAACGATTGCCATGATGAGCAAAGTTAGGGGAACAGAGAAAAGTAGTATTCTACGAGAGCCAGCTTCCATAAGATGCATCCATGTCTGACATAATAAAAGCATATAATTAGCTAATTTAACAACAATGTAACTTTATGTAAAATATCATTGATTGAGCTTAATACTAATTTAACTCCTTGTCGCTAAACAAGCACCCTATATATGCGCCAACTGACAAAAATGCCTAGAGTAGAAAGATATTAAATTAATGCCCAAGCTTGTGATCATTAGCGATTTCATTAATGCGTTGATAACTATTTTGTAAATATGGCGTTTGCGACTCAACACAGTAGAGATATTTTTTCACGGATGATTTTCTGAAGGCTGAATACTTTCAAGTGACATCAACAATTAAAGCTGTCTAATCCTATTCTCAATGCAGAGTTATCTGCTCACTAACCTGAAATAGGGATGATATATGAGAATATGATGATAAAGATCATCACCTTAGACGTTAACCACAAACAAACTCATGATTGGTGTTACTCATAAGGCGAATGGACGCATTAATAGCGGGTCTATGACAGTTAATTCAACGCTATTAGCAACAAAAAGCACTGTTTGAGAGGTGTTTGTTATCCAATGTATAGGTTAATTACCTTGTTTTATGTTGGTATTCCCCATAAAGTACTGGGCTGAATAATATTGGTTCAGCATGATGAATACAAAATTGATATAGGTTGTAGGTTTGGTAGATAAAATAGCATTAGCAGTCGATTTTCTTCTCGAGCACAAATTATTGTTAACAGTGTTGATAATAATCCTCATCTCAGTGATTAAACGCTTTATCATTTCAAGTATACGTGGCGATGTGGCATTTCTTTCTGATGTGCAACGCAAATGGATGTCGCGTACTAAAAATGGCACATTTATCTTAATATTGGTGGTGTTATTTGTACTTTGGCAGACCGAAGTCAGCAAATTTGCATTGTCAGTAACAGCCATCGCAATTGCTTTAGTCATCGCCTCAAAAGAGATTATTCTGTGTTTTACCGGCTCGATACAACGCGCGAGTTCACGTTCATTTGTGATTGGTGATTGGATTGAAGTGGGTAAGATATACGGTGAAGTAATAGAACATAACTTAATGGCCACAGTGATCCAAGAGATTGATCTGGACCAAGGCCAATACCATTACACAGGTAAAACCGCCACACTGCCAAATAGTATGTTTTTTACCTATGCGGTTAAAAACCTTAATTTTATGAAACGTTACGTTTATCATAATATTACTATTACTCTGGTGCAGTTTGTTAACCTGTATCCGCTGTTTCCTGGACTCACTCGTCAAATAGAACAGCACTGTGAAGATTTTATTGAAGTGGCCAAGCGCTACAATAGCGTGATAGAAAAACACGCCGGTGTCGATTTACCGGGCAGTGAACCACACATTCATATTACCAGCGGCATAAATGGTGAGCAGAATGTACATATCATGATTTTTTGCCCCACTGAACGCGCGATACATTTAGAGCAGCTCATAAGAGAAGACTTTATGATTGCTTTTCAAGAACACTTTGGCTAATTCAGTTAACACTCTGTGGCGGTAATGATTCACACCGCAGAGCATGACGAGTCTCAGTGTCATACTGAGGCGAGTCATGCTACTTCATTAAGCTTTAATGCGGCTAACTCTTATGTAAGCAGTGTTCTTCACGACCACATTAATATTACGCGTCAATCCGGGGTATTCGCCTGCTGTTACAGACCATTATCGGTTAGATGTTGCTATGCGTTTACACTAACACTTGGCGGGTATTGGCAATATAGTGATGGATCTGGGCTTCTACTTTTGAGTCAATCATCTTTTCAGGACCACGACCTTCAGGGCAAGGCATACGCGGTGTCGTGCCAAATACTCGGCATATCAAAGGGCGTTCCTCATACACTTCACAGCCATTAGGGCCTAAATATACGCAGTTCCACTCATTTAGCGCGGCTTCATGTTCTGCGGCCGTTTTGACTGGCAGGCGCGACATTTCTTCAGACGAGGTCGTTACTGGGCCACAGCAATCGTGACAACCCGGCACACATTTAAATGAAGGAATACGTTCGCGGAGAAGATCGACTATCTCTATGTTACTGTTCATTAATGACTCATTGGTTTGCGATTACCCATCATTATAGTCTCATCGCCAATGAACTAAAAGCGGCAAGGTGTTTAAGTGGCTAGACTGGTAAATGTATTTGTTGTTGGTATTCGAATCTTTGCCGATAACAGGTGAGGCAAAGCGCAGCCCGATGAACATAAACCGAGCGCGCCCGCCTTTAATCAAAACTACTTTTTAGAAAATTTGATATAAATAAACAGTGACAGCAGAATCACTCCGCCACCGATAAGCTTTTGTACCTCAACCACTTCATTAAGAAAGCTAATAGACAAGATTAATGTCCAAATGGGCTCTAAAATCATGATCAATGAGGCCGTTTCTAGTTTAACGTTAAACTGGCCAAGGGTTTGTAACAAGTAGCGCACGCTGGTGGCAATCACAGTGGACACAGCAAACCAAAAGAACAGCTGGCCATTGAGTTCAAAATGCTCAGGTGACACCAGCGCCATAATCACACTACCAGCAACCCCCACCATGAATAATTGAACGCAGATGGATGTTAATGGCTTTATATTGGTCAGAACTCGCTTGTTAAGTACAAAATGTAATGACAGTAAGGCAGACGATAATAAGAAAAACCATTGACTGTTATCCACCTCCCAGCCCGTTGTGATGGTCAATAACATAATACCAATGCAGGCTATAGGCAGCGTTATCCAAAACATGCGGTTGGGTCTAACTTTGAATAATAGCCAAGAAATAAATGGCGCAATAATCATTGCTAAACTCATGATAAATGCGCCCTCAGACAGGGTATCTGAAATGGTAATCGCATGTACCCATACTTCAATCGATGCCGCTAATACAAGGCCAACGCCACACAGAGCGGCAATCTGTTTGCCTCGCAGGGCTAAAATCTGCTGATAGCAAAATGGCAATAAAATCAGACTGGCGATTAAAAAGCGAGCTGCAATAAACACCTCACCAGGCATGTGTAAAATAACAAGTTTAGAGGCTATCCAGCCTACACCAGCAAGCATAGTGGCCAGTAATAAGAATAGCTTGCCGCGTAAAGCGTCTGTTTTCATCGATGATATTTCCAGCATAGGGAGGGAAAGGGGCCAAGAGTTTGGCACCGCTCAATGATACAGGATTACGCAAAGACATAGGTAAATGAATTGGTTGAAATGGGCATAAAACGCTTATAAACGTCAGTCAAAACCTTAAGTTAGCCCGCTTAGATGTGTAGTCTTTTTTGTGGCTATCTCGAGTCGGTAATGGTTAAGCAAAATCGGCCTAAGGATGATGATTTAACCCCTTAAGCTGAGGTTTAAATACCTGCACCATCATGTAAACTTTGCTTGTGGGAATGTTTAGCTTTACTTTCATAGCGGGATATTTCATCAAAATCAACTTGCGGTAGGCTCTCAAAGCCAGGTTTTGCAAACAAATAGCCCTGCATCAGGTCAATACCAGAATCGCGCAACCAGAGCATTTCTTCGATGGTTTCTACGCCTTCGGCTAACGAGGTAATGTTAAGCTCAGCAAACAAGTTGACACAATTTTTAATAATAGCTTGTCGGGTACTATCCTGGTCGATATTACGAATAAGCTTCATATCAAATTTGATGATGTTGGTTTGAAAATCAGCCAATAATCCCAAACCGGCATAGCCAGAACCAAAATCGTCTAGTGCGGTGATAAATCCTGATTTCTTATAATACTCAACAATACCCTTAACAAATTCTGTATCGCTGATGTTCTCATTTTCAGTAAATTCAAACATGATTCTATTGGTTGGAAAACCATACTCTTTCGCGGCTTCTAAGGTGGTTCGAATACAGCGCTCAGGTTTATAAATGGCATTGGGAAGAAAGTTGATACTAAGCATGGAGTCTAGTTTGAGCTTAGCAGCCAGTGCGATGGCTTTCACTCGGCAAAGCTGGTCAAATAAATAACGATTATCATCATTGACTTGCTCGATAACGGAAAAAGCAGATTCATTTTGTAAACCGCGAACTAATGCTTCATAGCCAAATATAGTATTGGTTTTACAGTTAATAATTGGCTGAAAAGCCATGGTGAAATCAAAATCAAGGCTGCTTTTATCAAAACATTTATTACAAGAAAATCTGTCATAAATTATCGGCTTTGTTTCCATTATCGCAACCTCACTAAATATAACGCCCGCTTAAGCTATGCAGTAACGCAACCTAGGTTTTGCTTGACGTCGTACTGATTAAAGTACAAATGCAGCAGGTTACAAATTAACTTAAAGTGTTCGTTGAATTAAGCCGCTATGCGGCAAGAAGAAGATAAACACATCTTCATTGTGTCGTAGTCAATATTGTAACTATCGACTTAATTAATATTGTCTAACTGTGCCTATTAATACCAAAGTATCATAACGATATTAACGATACAGTCATCAAAACAACATCTTACCAACTTAAACCGGTAAGGCAAGCCAGCAGTAAATATCGCTGGATATTATTTTGTATTTAAGTGTAACCGGTTAAATTAGCCTCAATATCACGGTCAAAAAACATAATACGCCCACTATTATCGATCTAAAAACAGCCTCAAACTTATCCTAGACCATATTAAGCGGTAAATTGATTAATCGCACCCGCCCACAAAGCCAACAGCCTTGATAATACGGGTTCAATAATAAGCAAACATTAGGCAAAAAGTACGCTGAGTAGCCACACATTCAAGCTGCCAGATATTAGAATGGCAGTTGCTCACCGTTAAAATTGTAAAACTCACCCGTGTTAGCAATCGATAACTGGTTAATCACCTTTATAATCCCCAATGCAGAATCGTTAACTTTAACCCGTGCAGCGCTGCCGCCCATGTCAGTTTGAACCCAGCCAGGATGAACCGATACCACAGCAACATTATCATCAACAAGTTCTTGAGATAAATTCACCGCGAGCATATTGGCAGCGGCTTTAGACATTCGGTAACCATACCAATCAACGCCTTGTGGTTCTGTTAATGATCCTTTGGACGATGAGATAATAGCGATTTTACATAAACGTGTTTTGTTCAATAGGGATAATAAACAATGGATTAAAAATAATGGCCCGAGCGCATTCACTTTAAAGCACATTTCAGCATCAGCATAATCGATAGCATGAATACTGTGATTATCGCGATCCAAATAGCCCGCATTATTAATGATTAAATCAATACTAATATTTTGCTGGCAAAGATTATTGGCTAAACGGTGAATGGTATCTGGGCATGTGATATCCATTGATTCAATCAATAATTTATCAGCAAACTGCGCCTGTAACGACATTAGCTCAGTCGTTGTGGCATCATCGCGACAGGTCGCAATAACCCGACAGCCGTTAATAAGGTATTGCTCAGTTAAGGCCAAACCAATGCCTCTATTTGCACCTGTAATTAATACCACTTGGTTATTCATTTAACACCTCAAAATATATCCTTATACGCAGCACTGCTGATAAATATGCTATATAAGTTATTGATTAATATCATTCTAAATTATAGCGGTTTGGACGTTGCAGCAATGCTTAATGTATTGAGCGCGGCGGCTATTTTATTCATAACCTTATCGCAGCCTGTAATGTTATGACGCTGCTTAAGGTACTGCGGATTGTTATACGACAGCCAAACCTTATTATCGGCGTCTTCACTGATCAATGCCTTTTGGGGCAAGTCAATTGCCGCCAGTTGGTTACACTGCATTAATTGAGTGCCAATGTTCGGGTTGCCAAACACAATCACTTCAGTTGGTCTTAGCGTTAAATTAACCCCTGCCGCATTTTTCTGATGATCTATTCTGGCAAAAACCGTAAACCCTTTATCTTTTATGATCGACTCAAACCTATCAGCAGTTTCTTTGGCCGAGTAATGGCTTTCAACAGTAATGAGGTTTTCTAGCGCCAGGGCATGAGTTGAGGCTATCAAGGTGATAAGGGCTAAGGAAATATTTTTAATCATAAAGTTACCTATTAGTTATGTTTGATCACTCGTGAGATGGCAGCCTAAACTCGGACAAACAAACAGGTTAACAACATGGTGAGAAGTACTTATCTCAGCCTTCATTCTTCACGAGTGATATTAATATGAGCTAAATTTAGGTTAAGTAACTGAGCTATTTATCAGCGTGGCGCTAATTTTACTGCGGTACCAAAAGCCATTATTTCCGACGACCCATCCATAATGGCGCTTGTTGTAAAGCGGATACCCACAATCGCATCGGCATCTTTTTCAGCTGCACTGGCAACTAAGCGCTCAATGGCGACATCTCTGGCATCACTTAACATTTCGGTGTAACCGCGGATTTCACCGCCGACAATGCTTTTTAAACCAGCCATAATATCTCGGCCAATATGTTTAGATTGAACAACATTACCCGTTACAATGCCGACAATCTCGATAATATCCCGACCAGGAATGGTTTCTGTTGTGGTATAAATCATAAATCCTCCATAAACAATTGCGCTTAAACCACTGTACTGTGAACAGGGTTAAATAGACATTCAATGAGCGATACTTAAAAGGGCCCCCCAAATACACCGGCTTACTCTTTAGGTGCATATCGTCATAAACAGCCGTAACGTATACGATCCATTAAGTGCTGGTGGCCGTACTAAGCCACTTAATCGGTTCTTAATGGACCACTTAATAGAAGAGTAAAATAAACTCGGTGATTATGCAGTGCTTTTAATTTAATCTGTTTAGCCTTATTTTGATTAAATAAGCATTTAAATGAATAAAGGTTAAAAATTTACCGAGTGTAATACTTTTATTTTTGCATAAAGCTGAATAAAAATGCTTATCGCATACTGGTGGATGAGGTTGCGCCAAGGAGACTTTTACCACCATTAGCTTTTTTATTGCACGGTTGATGGCGTTAAACATGGCATAATTACCCACTGAGTTCAGCATTCATTTTTTGTAAATGTATTTATAATCGCTTTCGTGTAATAGAGGTTTGTTTGGCTTCACATCATTCATTATTAAATCATCAGCGTCATTTTGAGCGCATTGGTCCCGATTATCGCAATGGTGATTCGGTGAGCTTTTTAGATATCAAGCACACCTTTGGTTTACAGCACATAAGAGTGGGCAAATGGGTTAATCGCGAGGAGTCGGCATTAGCGGCTAACTTGATATTTGATTCATTAGCCGATCTGGCCAATATACTCTGCGTACCACCAGAGCTAATTGGTTTGCGCGGCAGTTTACGATTTGCCTTTGGTCATGGCGGCCAAAAGGGCGTGCAGGCACACTATTCACCAGCATATCGAGAACTGGCGTTAGCCAAAAATGCCGGCGCAGGGTCGTTAGCTCATGAGTTTTGGCATGCGTTCGATCATTACATAACCGACAAAATGTTTGTTGATGACACTCTACTGAGCCAAGATGGGTACATGAGTCCGGCTAACCGGTATGCATGTGCTACCGACCATTGGCTTGCAGACAAAGCATTAGTTGCTCATCCACTGAACCAACAATTATCTAAGCTATTTGAAATCACTTTTTTAAACACCAATGGCCAAGAGCCACACGAGTATGTGAGACGGTCAATCGCGTTAGATAAACTGCAAGCTTGTCATTACTTTGCCAAACCAACCGAATTGATGGCGCGCGCATTCGAAGCCAGTATTGAAATGTACTCACAGGCTAATGCCGAAATATCTAATCCATACCTAGTTAACAGCACGATTAACTCACCATTAGCCAAACATGGTGCTTACCCAGATACCCAACACCGCCGTGAAATCTATCAAGCACTATTGGCCTATTTTGAACCCTTAGGGTTAGCGTTTGATAAACACAGTCGGGACAGTCAGCCAGCGCTTAATGTATAGCCTTGTTATAGATAAAAAGACTTGAACCATAATGATTGAACGAATCAACATGTTTCTAAGATCTGACTGTCTATCTGTTAGATATAAAAAAGGCCTAGCGTTTAAGGTAGGCCTTGGTATTTGATTGCTAAAGCTATCCAAGCCAATAGGGCTGCGACATAACCAATAGCGGTTAGCTAATGCCTTAACGCTTTTTGTACACAACGCCATTTTTCATAACAAAAGTGACGTTTTCCATCAAGCTAATGTTATCTAGCGGATTGCCATCAACAGCGATAATGTCAGCCAAGAATCCGGCTTTAATTTGACCTAAGTTGTCTTGTTTTATCAAGGCGGCACTGTTAATGGTTGCAGCCTGAAGCGCTTGAACAGGCGTCATACCATAGGTGACCATGCGTGAAAATTGTTTACCATTGTCTCCATGGGGATAAATAGCTGCATCTGAACCAAACACCATCTTAGCGCCTGCCTTAACGGCTTTTCTAAAGCTGTCACGCTGGGCTTGCGACACCTGCTTTTCTTTATTGATATTGGCTTCTGGTACGCCGTTAGCAGCACCATAGGCGAGGGTGTATTCGGTGTTATAAATATCGCAAGACAAGTAAGTGCCTGCTTTTATTGCCATCTTAATGGCTTCATCGTCCATAAAACTACAATGCTCAATACTATCGATACCCGCGCGTATAGCATCTTTAATGCCACTAGTGCCATGTGCATGGGCGGCGATAACAAGACCGCGCATATGCGCTTCATCTGCGGCAGATTTAAGTTCTTCGTAAGTCATTTGTTGCGCACCGACTTGAGTACCTTTAGAAAAAACTCCGCCAGTGGCACAGACTTTAATCGCATTGGCACCGTATTTTATGTTTTCACGTACTTTGGTGCGCACTTCCAAAGGACCGTCGGCAACACCTTGAGCTTTAGCATGGGCTTCTGGAGCAGGAAAGTTATCATCGCAATGACCGCCGGTGATACCAATTGCATGGCCTACGGCCCAAATACGTGGACCAGGAATATCGCCAGCATCTATTCCATCTCGGGTAGCAATCACTGAATAGCCAGATGCACCTAAGTCTCGCACTGTGGTAAAGCCTGCGAGCAAGGTTTTCTGAGCATTTTTAACCGCTTTAACAGTTTGCCTTGGTACTGAATAATTCATCGACTCTAAAAAATTATCTTCAGCATCGCCAGATAAATGCACATGCATGTCCATCACACCAGGCACCAGCGTTTTACCTTTAAGATCAATCAAGCTGTAATCGGCTTTATTCGTAATGTTTGCCGCGGTGGTAACCTTAACGATGTGATTGTTAGAGATAATTATCGCTGCATTATCAACGCTTTTTCCTTTAGCTACATCGATATAGGCATCGGCCAAAATCAAGGTGTCTTGGGCAAACGCCGGAGTAATAAAAGTGGTACATAAGCTCAGGCTAAGTGTGAGTTGAATTGCACTAATCTTGTTTCTTTTTAGAGGAATGGCCATTGGTAAAATCCTTTGTTGTTATTATTATGCATTTCATTATTAATTGAACGAATAAGGGTCAGAACTGAGGTTAGCGGTGCAAAAAATCAATGGTGAGGGCTAAATTATATTAACCACTTGTTAAATTTAATCGTAGCTATTTTATGTATCAATTTGTATTAGCTGATAGTTATCGGGTGAGCGGTTTTAGCATAATGAAGCGAGTGTTAATGCTGAGATAAAACCCATAAAAAAGCCACTCGCGAGTGGCTTGATAAAGAGTAATTTATTACTAAAAATCTATTATTTATACCAAATCAGACTTATCCAGAACCTGCTTCAATCTCGCAAAGGTCTGCATTGAGTCATTTGCTAGTATTGGTGAGTACGCTGGATTATGGGCATTAAGTTGATACTGACCATTAGTGAGTTTATTCACTTTACGCAATAAATATTGGTTATTACCTGTATCATCTTGGATTTCAATCGCGATGATTTTACCGGTAATCGAACCAGCATTGAGTGCTGTTATGCGCTCTAATAACAATAAATCACCGTCTTCAATTGGATTTTTACCGCCATTCATTGAGTTACCACTGGCAGGGGCAATAAAGTAAATCGATGGATCGAGTTTACTAAAGGTCGAGTTTAGCGTCAGTGTGTCACTATTGTCGTCAGTACCCGTTTTGAAATGACCGCAGGCAATTTTGAGATCTGGGTAATAACTAAGAGATGTCTGTTCATCCTTTGTCACTCCAATGGGAAGCGTAACCACATTCGATTGTATTGTTTTGCTGGTTGGTGCTGGCGTAGAAGATGATTGGCGTTGGCTGTAACGCGCTAACAATAATTCGCTTAATTCTCTCATCGCGGAAGACATCACTGCAATATCATCAACTTTTACATCTATATTGGCTTGTAACCGATCATCTTTTACAACAAACCAAGATTGCGTATCTGATTTATCTTGTTTGCATAAAAAAGTAATTGGGTTGGCTAACCAATACTTGTGCCATTTTGGTGAGCGGGCATCAATTTGCTGCAGATCGGCTTTAACATCTTGAATCCACAATTTTGGATAACGTTTAAATATCTGCCAACTCTTAAGGCATACCGCTTCAATTGTGGGTGGATGACTTAATCCATTCAGCTCAACAAATGCTTCGAGTAATATTGCTTTAAAGCATTTGGTCATTGTTGCCTTTTCAACGCCAAGACTTAGAAATGACAAATAGGGCGTTAACGAATGTAATGCGTTGTCTTGCTTTTCTTGGCTTAATACCAATTCAAACCAACTACCATTTTGCTTGGTCATTTTACTCCAAACATAACCACTGTAATAAAATTCTGTGGCAGTAGGGCGGTGACCTAAATCATCTTTGAGTAATTGGTACTGTTGATCAGCTTTAGTGTAATCAAGTTTTAACTGTTGCCAAAAGTCGATTAATTCGGGGTCGATATTGATTAAGCACTTAGAATCGATTTGAGGTGTGTTAAGACGCTTAATCGCTTCATTGGCGTTCGCTGTTTGCAATAACGCCATTGGCCGATTTAAAAAGCTGATGTGATTACCGATGAAATCGATAACAGACACAGAGGTTTTATGAGTTTCGGGAGATGTACGTAATCCACGACCTAACTGTTGTAAAAAGAGAATTTTAGATTCAGTCGGTCGTAAGATTAAGATAGTGTCTATTGAGGGTAAATCTGTACCTTCATTAAACAAATCAACTGAAAATATTACCTCTATTTCACCAGCGTTTAATTGGCTAAGTGCTTCACCGCGTCTAACTTCTGAGCCGCTATGCACCGACACAGCTTTAATACCACGGGCAGAAAACCATTGAGCCATAAAGTCGGCATGAGCTTTAGAGACGCAAAATGCCAAGGTACGTTGCTGCTTATGTGTCTGCCAATGAGCAAACACATGTTTAGCGCGCTTTTGGGTAGCAAACAGATTGACTAATTGTTGCGGATCAAACTTACCATTACGCCATGGCAGCTCTCGGTAATCGACCGTTTCGTCTTTAATACCTTGGTAATGAAAGGGGACTAAAATACCCGATTCAATTCCGTCGATAATGTTTCTTTCAAACACCAAATTGTTATCACATAACGATAAAATATCAGCTTGATCCGTGCGCTCTGGCGTGGCGGTTAACCCGAGTAAAAACTGCGGGGTAAAGTGATTGAGTAATAACTGATAACTGACGGCGCCAGCATGATGAAATTCATCAACGATCACATAGTCGAAATGAGTTTTATCAAGTTTATTAAGGTATTCCGGTTTGCCTAAAGTTTGAATCGATGCAAATACAATGTCAGCATCAACGACCTTAGCGTTGGCATTAAAGTGACCTGTGGTACTTTGAGGTAATAAGGTCCTAAAAGTCCGTTCTGCTTGAATTAATATCTCTTCTCTATGAGCAACAAACAGCACTTTTTTAGCCTTGAATTGCAATACATCAAATGCAGCTAACCATGTTTTACCCATACCCGTGGCTAATACAACCAGTCCTTTGGATTGCTTGGCTAAACGTGTGTCAGCTAATGCAATTAAGGCTTCTGCTTGGGCTGAGTTAGGTACTGGTTCTTCTGGCTCTACTTCATTAACGATGGCTAAAGGCGGTTTACACAATTTACGCTGTTGGGCATAGTTGTTGATGAATACATCACTGAGCTCGATTGCCTGCGAATGATTGAAAATCTGCAAGAATTGTTGGCGGATATGGTTAAATTCTTTAGGATCTTGATTCGGCAATAAATCATGGCGTAAGCACCATTCAAATGCGTGGGTGAATGCCGCTTTACTGATGTTATTTGAGCCAATAAAAGCGCTACCTATATCTGCTAGTCCGCTTTGTTGTTGGACGAAAATATAGGTTTTCATATGAAAGCTTTGATTACGTTTACAGATAAAGATTTTGGTTTTTGCACCGCGAGATTGCAAAATCATTAAGTGTCGTAATGCAACCGGATCGGTAATCAAAAGATAGTCTGAGGTAACGATTGAAATGCTTGCATCGCGCTCTAGCGCATCAGATAAAGCATCAAAAATTAAATTTAGCCCAGATTGCTGAATAAATGACACCGATATTTCAATATGAGTCGCACGATTAATCGCTTGCCGCAATTTGGGTAAAAATGGATCATCCAAACCACCACTGATTAATACAGGTCCTTCTGCTAACTTCATTGTTACATCTCTATTGGGTGATTTTAATTAATATTGCATTGAGCCATTGCTCACTGTCACGGCCAGGGCGAACATCAGTAGTTATCCAAGTACGTTCAATGTCTAAAGAGGTTTGGCTGAGCCATTGATGTAATCGAACTTCGTTGGCATCGCTAAAGAATCGGCCATTATAATTGCGTTCTTGGTCGCCATACTTAAATGAGCAATAAAATACGCCACCTTTAACCAAAGTATTAGCCAAAATATTAAAGGTGTTGGGTAGGGCGTTAACCTCAACGTGTAGAAGAGATGCACAAGCCCAAATACCGTCAAACTCAAGCGCAGTGTCTATTTCATCGAAGGTACAAACCGCCACATTTTGACCTATATATTCAGATGCCGCTTTGGCTAATTCCGTACTGGCATCAATTGATGTGACATTGAAACCCAAATCGATAAAGGCTTTACTGTCTCGGCCAGAACCACAACCTGCATCTAACACACGTGCTTTTGCAGGCAAATGGCTGATAAAAGGTTGGTATAACCCACTGACGTCAGCATTTACGGTTGAGTCAAAAAAATCTTGTGAATTTGTGTCATAAAATTCTATGGTAGACATAACTAACCCTATGATTTACATGGCTTGATTCTAACTTATCACCGATAGCCTTCTCAAGTGTTTCATTCTATAGAAAACCCATTAAGCTAGATTAATAATCCACTTGCCTAATCACCGCAATCGCCGTTTCATTGCGGCCTTTTTTAGACGGGACACGATGGCCGGTGTCGGCATTGGTTTTCATGGTTTGTATGAATTGATTCATTTGTGGGCCAATGCTGATGTGTATCGGTCGATGTTTACCGTAATAGTACAGGCGGTCAAATTTCAGATTTTCGCACATCCACTGCGCCACCAGTTGCATATCAATCGGTTTATCATCCTTGTTGCTCACTAGGGTAAAGTCGCAGGCGGCTCCTAAGCGATCGCAGATGATTTTTTGATTTTGGTTGAGTTCGTGCGAGCAATGTTGATCAAGTTTTGGCGCAATATGCGGATTGCGATTTTTAGCAATCTTTCTGACAAGCTCAGGCGAACAAAAACCATAAGTCAGTGCTATGGGTCCAAATTGATCGACGATTGGATCAAGTATTTGAGTGGCTAACAAACTGAGTGCGCGCCAAGTGTCGGGTTGCAGTGGCAAATTTTCTATTTGATGTTCGATAGCCGTAGTCCCGCAGTTTATTAAATCTGCGTAGGTAAAAAAGCGACTCGCTTTGCCATTGATATTATAGGTAAACAATCAACATCCGTTATCTGGGTTCATTTGGGGTAACAATACCGCTTATTGATTACGCTGACCAGATTGAACTGCAATCGTGATGATAAATGGGTAAAATAGCCGTCATCGAATTAATGTATCGATAAATGTGTTGCTGGCATTGCCATGATGTATTGAAGGCAAAATGCTGGCGAAAAAATACATTGAATTGCTGTTTATCACTCAATTGAAGGTTCAGGCCCAAAAGCCTTGGTATGATGACTGGCGTAACAGATTTTTTATGTCTAATGTTTATAGTCTAAGGTTTATAGGTGCTAGCAAAGTGGCGTTTGACTAGACAGTGCTTCAATATCCCATCAAATCGACTTTTACCCTGCAAGAATTGATAAGTAATAAGGTGAGAAGTAAGCCTATGCGATTAAGAATTTTATTACTTTTACTTATTTATTTTCAAGCGTATTTTGCCTATGGGCAAAAAGCAACGTCATCATGTTATGAGCCGATTAACGTTGGTTTTAATAGTTGGGCGCCGTATTCTTGGTTGGATAGCGCCGGTAAACCCGTTGGGCTCGATGTTGATATGCTCACTATTGTGGCGGACAACTTAGGTTGTAAGTTAAATTTTATCGATATGCCCGTAAAGCGAGCCCACAGAATGTTACAAGAAGGCACCTTGGATATTATGATGGGCGCAAGTTATAGACCCGAGAGAGAAGCCTATGCTGATTTCTCAGTACCATACCGTGACGAAGAAATTAAGTTATTTGTAAAATCTGATTTAGCACCACAGATCAAGATTGACACATGGCAGGATATATTTAGTCAAAAGCTCGTCCTCCTTGCGCCCGTTTTTGGTTGGTACGGGGCTGATTTTTTAGCATCAGAACAAGCGTTAATCAAGCAAAAACTATTAATTTTCAGTCGTAATGCCACCCAATCAATTCGCATGCTGGGTTACGGTAGAGGCGATGTTGTCATTGGCGATTCTATTGCCGTACCTTATATAGCAACTCAGATTGAAAGGATTTCTGTTACAGAATTACCGCTGGTATTAGACCATAATCAAATTCACTTTCTGGTCAGTAAAAAAACCACTAACCCAGAGTTAATAACAGGCATTAACCAATCGATTAAACGTTTATCCAGTCGGGGAGAGCTAGCGCAAGTGATTGTTAAATGGCAGCAAATATCGATAGCTAAAACACAAGAAACGTCTGGTAAAGTGCCTTTGTGATGATACTTTTCAGCTGATTTATGCTTAGTGCTTTTATTGTCCTAAAAACAAATAAGGTTATCTAAAGAAGTGATTTTTATTAATCGCTTATTCATTGCGCGTATTCATTTCACTTATCTATAACGCTTAAGTTAGTGGAAGTGTCGTATGCGAGTTGTACGCGGGTTTTATCAGCCCAGAATAAGTACAACCTTGAGCTTATAACTTTTGCGACAGTGAGGCTAATGCGTCGAGTGCTTGCTCAAAATCGAGCATCTCAACGGTATCATGCAGACTAGCTAAGTCTTGTTGCAGTAACATCTTATCCGATAGCATATTTTGTAGGCGTAAAGTGACGTCGAGTGCGTTGAGATTACCGTCTATTAGATGCTGTTTAAGTTCTGCTAGGGTCGAGGTTAACTCTGCGCTTGAATAGTCTTCTGCAGGTGCCGGTGTATCTGTTACAGATGAATTTAGTAATAGGCTATGAATACTTGAAAGCTCAGCTTGCGCCACAGCACGAACATGCGCTACCAGTTCTTCGCATACAAGATCAAGGTTAGCAGCATTTTCATCATAAGCTTGTTTAAGCTTTTTTTCGCCGTCTAATAGGGCTAAATGCAGAGATGACAAGCCGGTGGATCCTGAACTACCTTTTAGGGTATGAATAATGACCAGAATGTCCTTGGTATTGTTATCTAAGATCATCTGATCAAGATTTTGCAGCTGTTGTTGTAAATTTGTTTCAAAAATATGTATTAAGCGCCGATAAAATAGTTCGTTGCCTGCAAAGGGGGCAAGTAAATTTTCGAGCGTTTTATTTGCTGATGTTGAACTTAAGTGATTAGCGCTATTTGAGGCAGTTTGTGCAACCGAGTGCGGATTACTAGGATTTTTGTTCGCTTTCATCTCTTTACTCTCGGTTTATGATGGCTTGGCTGATACGCTACCAAAAAGATAATAGCAGTTTAATTACAACAGTGATATTGGATGAACTATACCTATAGACACGAGTGCTTTATTGTAATCAATAGGGTTATTCAACAACTTAGTTTGCTACAACATCATTTATAAGATTATATTAGCAAATCAAATTAGCCAAATTTGGGTTTTACTCACCAAAACGGAGCCGGCATGCCGCTAGACAAAATTTTACACGTAGAAGATGATGAGTCGATTCGAGTTATCGTTGAAATGGCTCTGGTTGATATCTCAGGTCTTACCTTGGTGTCTTGTGAGGGTGGGCATGAGGCGATTAGTCAACTGGCGCACTTTACACCCGATTTAATATTGTTAGATGCCATGATGCCAGGTATGGATGGTTTGCAAACCCTGCACGAAATTCGTAAAAATGCACATTGCGTTAACATTCCGGTGGTATTTATGACCGCCAGAATTCAGCATACTGAAAAACAGGAATATTTAGATGCCGGCGCTGTTGACGTTATTGAGAAACCCTTTGATGCCATGAGTCTTGGCGATTCACTAGAGCGTATTTATCAAGCCCATCTTGCTTCAGCAAAAATCAACCATCCGGAGTAACTGATGCAAGCTCCCGTAACACCGATTTTCGAACAACTAAGACTCTTAGCGTTACACAATACTGGCCTGTTAGACACGGCTCCAGAGCAACGTTTTGATCGCCTAACTCATTTAGCTAAACTTTGCCTTGGCACCGAAATAGTGCTGATTTCATTGGTGGATGCTAAGCGGCAATGGTTTAAATCCAAACAAGGTCTAGCGGCCTGTGAGACGAGTAGAGATATTTCATTTTGTGGTCATACGATTTTAGCCGAATCTATTTTTGAAATCCACGACGCCCAGCTCGACAGCCGCTTTGCAGATAATCCATTGGTTACCGGCGCGCCATTTATTCGCTTTTATGCTGGTGTTCCGTTAGAGATTAACGGTGAGCGCATTGGCACACTTTGCTTTATTGACAGCCAACCTCGGCAGTTTACCGATAAAGAGCGCCAAATTGCTTTTGAGTTTGGCAAGAGCGTTGAGCAAGAAATTCAAGACCGATTACAAGAGCAGTCAAATGAGCTATTAGCGGCAAGTGAGCTAATGTATCGGTCGGTGCTTGAAGGGACCAGAATTGGTACTTGGCAATGGAATATACAAACCGGTGAAACTGTTTTTAACGAGCGTTGGGCAGAAATGATTGGTTATCAGCTTGCTGAGCTTGAGCCCATTTCTATCGACACCTGGTTAGCTGTGACTCATCCCGATGATTTAGACCACGCCAAGGCGGCATTAGAGGATCATTTTAATGGGTTAAGCCCATTTTATGATGTTAATTTCCGCATGCAACATAAACAGGGGCATTTTATATGGGTGCATGACAGAGGCCGAGTGATTTCATACTCAGACGATGGTAAGCCTCTGATGATGTACGGCACCCATGCAGATATCACCAAACAACATGATAACGAACTAGCATTACGACAAAGTCGAGATCAGTTTAAAACCTTAGTGACTAATATACCTGGGGTAACTTACCGATGTCATCATGATGAGCATTGGTCCATGCTGTATATGAGCGATCATATTTATGCTCTTTCAGGCTACCTCGCCAGCGATTTCATTGATAACTCTCAACGCAGTTTCGTGAGCATCATTCATCCCGAAGACAGAGATTTATTAATTCAAACAGTTGAAAAAGCAGTGCTTAACCATGCCAGTTGGGTACTCAATTTCCGTATTTTGCATCAAAATGGTTCGGTTCTATGGGCTGAAGGTCGCGGCGCTGCGGAATATGATAGTCGTGGGGCTATTAAATACCTAGATGGTTTTATTTTAGATATTAGCAAAGAGAAAAAACTTCAAGATCAATTACATAAACTCACACAGCAGTTGCCAGGGGTTTTGTATCAGTTTCAGTTATGGCCCGACGGTCACAGTGCATTTCCTTATGCCAGTTCTGCCATCGAAGACATTTATGGTGTAAAACCCGAAGACGTGCAAACGGATGCGTCCACCGCGTTTGCCAAAATTTACCCTGAAGATTTGCCGGCGGTAGCCAAGAGTATTGAAGATTCAGCGCAACAACTCACGCTGTGGGAACAGGAATATCGGGTTTACAGGGATAATAATACCTTAGTGTGGTTATCCGGCAGTGCTTCGCCAGAAACCATGCCCGATGGCAGTATTTTGTGGCATGGATACATTCAAGATATTACCCAAACGAAAGAACATTACCTCAAACTTGAAGATCTCAATTTGCAATTGAATGTTGCTCAGCAAAGCCTTGATTTAGCTAGCGAGCAAGCTCAAATTGGTTATTGGCATGCGTCATTAAAACAGGGCACCTTATGGTGGTCGCCTATCATTTACCAAATATTTGGTTTTGACACCCATGACATCGTTCCCAGTGTGACCTTGCTTAAAAGTGCCGTTCATCCAGATGATATTGATAAAGTGGATAAAAGCGAGCAGCAGGCTCGTTTAACAGGCATTCATAATGTGGTTCACCGAATTATTCGACCTAATGGTGAAGTTCGTTGGGTGCATCAGTTAGGGCAATTAGTTGCCGAGGATAAAAATCCTGATCAGATAATAATCGGCTCAGTACAAGACGTTACCGATAGGATGCAATTACAACAAGTTAAAGATGACTTTATCTCAACAGTAAGTCATGAGCTGCGTACGCCATTAACATCGATTTTTGGTGCCTTAAATTTATTGCAGTCTGGTAAGTTGGTTACCTTACCCGCAAAAGCGGACAAGCTGATTGAAATTGCCAGCAGCAACTGTAAGCAGCTTAGCCGTTTGATCAATGACTTATTGGATATTGAAAAACTCGCGGCTGGGAAGATGTTGTTTGAAATGAAACGCTTAAATGTTGTGCCTCTATTACAAAGAGCCATTGACGATCATCAACCCTATGCTGACTTACATCAAATCACCCTGGCATTGCAATTAAACCACGCAATGGATGAGATCCTTGTCTATGTCGATGAGCATCGTTTATTACAAATCTTGACTAACTTTCTGTCCAATGCGGTTAAGTTTTCACCGACAGCGGGAAGTGTCACTCTGTCTACCACACTGATTGGTAATCAGGTTGAGATTGCTGTGCAAGATCAAGGTGATGGTATTCCTGAAGATTTTCAGAGCAAAATTTTTGAACGTTTTTCTCAAGCAGACGCCAGTAGCTCTAAGGCCAAAGGCGGTACAGGTTTAGGTTTAGCGCTGTGTAAGGAGCTGACTGAAGCAATGAATGGCAGTATTGGCTACAGTTCAACACCCGGTTATGGTGCTAGGTTTTATATTCGCTTACCCATCTCTGTTTAAGGCTCAGGCTCAAGGATTCTTTGAGCTTGAACAGTCGATAACAAGTTCTATTCGCTGTGCCAGTTTCAGCTAAGCAAAAGGGTCAGAGTACTTTATAGCGTAATCTGACCCTTTGCTGTAGCTTCAAACTTGTTGCCAACTGGCTTCACACTGACATAATCAACTACAAGCCTTGCTGATACTGAGCATTGGTTGCAATGGTGACCAGCTGATTAAGCTCAATTTTGGCTTGTGTGACACCTTTAAGCACGTTTTCAAAGTGATTAACCAGTTGTACTTTATCAATTTCAGCTTTTGAACCAGAACCAATATTGGTTAAGTCGATAAAGAATTCATCAAACAAGTAGGATAAGTCTTCAACCGCTTCGATGTTTAAGAACTGCTCGTGGTTGTAAATACTTGGGTAGCCGCCTTTTTGCTTGTCTACCGCAAAGGATATGCCTTTTACGTTAGTGATCGTCGTGGCTTTTTCGCATTTCAACATACAGCCATCTTCAATGCTGGGCTTATTACAACCCACTGTTTGTTGGAAAAAACATTGTCTGCTGGTCATCATCAAAATCGGGTGATAAATGCTATACAGCAGTTTAAAGTTTTCTGGTCTGGCAATATTTTTAATTTGATTACGGTTAATCTCGTTAGAGATAAACGCGCCTGCGCAATTGAGCTGCTCTTGCAGGGTAAGTAAAGCATAAGAGTTGGTGGTGTTTAAAAATGGTCCTGCAATCCACTCAATGCCCATTTCATAAGCTTTAAACGCGACACCGGTATTGTTTGTGACAATACGCTTAGGCTTAACCACTTCTAACACTCTTACCGCTTCAAGATAATCTTTGCCAATAAGCACAGCTGGAAACCAAGGGATGAGTCTTGGGTTACGCAAAAATATGTCGATGTACTTGTTATCATTCTTCTTAAAGCTTTCTGGCAGCTTAAAGTAGATATCGGCCTGGGTAACATCACACAAGTTAACGTCTTTTTCATCGCTGATAAGCAAAGACAGGGTTGGCGTTTCAGTGACTTTTGGGTGTTTAGGTAACTTAGGCAAGGTTACAGCGCCTATGTATTCTCGTTGAGTTAGTTGTAACAGTAATTCATTTTTAAGCTGGGTTAATTGGCTAAACGGCAGGCTTAAGTCAGCATCTAAGCCGTCAAAATTGAATGCTTGTAACTGGTAGCCACTGCTTTTTAAGCTTTTAAAGCGCTTTTCGATTGCCGCTTCATCAACGCGAGATTCAGTGGCTTTAGTTAAGGTCAGTGTCGAGTTAATGACAAAGTGTTGCTCTGGAGTGCTAACCGCTATTGATAACGGCTGCGCCACTTTACCGGAAAATGCCAGTGACAGTGTTGGTTTTGCAATACTTAAGTGATTAATTTTTTCTGCAACTAGCTGCACAATCGCGTCTTTTTCAGACGACAATGTTTGTTGTGCTTCTTGAATTTGCACCACAGATATGGCATTACTTTTGTCGTTAGCATGCTTAAAACTGTTATCGCGCGGGTTATCGATAAACATGTCTTTAGTGAGATTACCCTTTAAAAATGAGTTGGTAAAATCACGATTAAATACCCGGTGTAAATTAGAGTCATCGGCTAGCAGTTTGCCGGTATCGATAAATTTATCAATTTGCTTGCGCCAGCTGTCCACTACAGTGTGGACATATTGAGCGCCTTTAATACGGCCTTCAATTTTAAGTGAATCAACACCCGCATCGACCAGTTCAGGTAAGTCAAAATAGGCTGAGTTGTCTTTTAAATTGAGCGGAAACTTATTGCCCGCGGCAGTAATTTCGTATTCGTCACGACAGGCCTGGCTACAACGGCCACGGTTACCCGAATTACCGACACTGACTGAGCTTGAATAGCACTGGCCAGAGAAAGCAATACACAGCGCACCGTGAACAAACACTTCGGTCAGCACGTCGTGATCGTGGGCTAGGGTGGTGAGGCTTTTTATTTCGCCAAGGTTTAACTCGCGCGATAAATTAACGCGTGTGGCGCCAATTTTAGCTAAAAAGCCTATTTGACCTTCATTGTGGGTTGTCAGCTGGGTTGAGGCATGAATGGCTAAGCTAGGGAAATGCTTGCTGACCAAATTAAACAGACCTAGGTCTTGCACGATAATGCCGTCGATGCCGGTATTAACCAACTGATTGAGCAACTTAACCAATGTTGGAATTTCGTTCTCAAGAATAACAATATTCATGGTGAGAAACACTTCACATTGGTATTGATGAGCAAGTGCGATAACACCAATTAAGTCATCGAAGGATAAGTTGGCTGCTCGGTTACGGGCGTTGAAGGTATCTAAGCCACAATAAACGGCGTTAGCACCGGCTATAATCGCAGCTTTAATCGCATCGACATCTCCACCTGGCGCCAATAATTCGATTTTTCTATTCATGATATTTTCGCTTTGTTAAGTCGTTAGTTATAAATTTTATAAGCCGATTTTACGTGTATCTGCAACGGATTACTATTAATTAGCGAATGCGAATGTATTCATTTTTTGGGGATAAATGAAACAAAAAAGGTCTTCATGATTGCAATGTAATGCAATAGGAAGACCTTAATGCTAACCATCTATCTATTCATGCGCATTGACTAATACGTATTCCATAAGGGGATTAGCCTCTGGCTTCTGCTTCCGCTTGGCTTGCAAGGTATTCGTCAAATGTACCTTGAAAGTTAATCAATTTTTTGTCTTTTACATCAATAATACGTGTTGCCAAAGATGACACAAATTCACGGTCATGGCTGACAAATATTAATGTGCCTTCAAATAATTTCAAGGCTTGATTTAACGCTTCGATGGCTTCCATATCCATGTGGTTGGTTGGCTCATCCATTACCAGTACGTTAATATCCATCATCATTAACTTACCGAATAATAGGCGGTTTTTCTCTCCACCTGAACAGTTTCGTACTTTTTTGTTGGCATCGTCATCTGAGAATAACAAACGGCCTAACATACCGCGAACCATCAAATCATTGTGTTTTGGTGTGCGCCATAGCGACATCCAATCAAATAAAGTCATGTCATTATCAAAGTCAGCGGTACTGTCTTGTGGGCAATAACCAATCGCGGCATTTTCAGACCATTTAATACGGCCATGATTATGCTGTAATTCATCAACTAAACAACGAAGTAGTGTGGTTTTACCCACACCGTTTTCACCAATAATCGCCAGTTTTGAACCCGCTTCAAGAATAAGGTCACCGTGTTCGAATAACACTTCATCAAATCCGTGTGACAATTCTTCTAGCACCAGTGCTTGGCGATGCAATTTCTTGCTTTCGGTAAAGCGAATTGATGGGGTAATACGGCTAGATGATTTGACGTCATCAAGCTTAATTTTATCCATTTTTTTAGCACGCGAGCTAGCTTGTTTCGCTTTAGATGCGTTGGCACCAAAGCGGTTAACGAAGTCTTGTAGTTCGTCAATCTCAGCACTTTTCTTAGCATTACCGGCTAATAGCTGTTCACGTATCAAGCCTGATTGTGCCAAGAAGTATTCGTAGTTACCTGGGTAAACTCGTAATTCGCCGTAATCGATGTCAGCCATGTGGGTACAAACAGAGTTCAAGAAATGTCTGTCATGCGAAATGATGATCATGGTGCATTTACGTTTGTTTAGCTCGGTGGCTAACCAACTAATGGTATGAATATCCAAGTTGTTGGTTGGCTCATCGAGTAACAAGATGTCTGGGTTAGCAAATAAAGCCTGTGCCAGTAGCACGCGCAATTTCCAGCCTGGAGCAACTTGTTGCATTAAGCCAAAGTGGAATGACTCTTCAATGCCTGCTTCTAACAGAATTTCACCGGCGCGACTTTCTGCAGTGTAGCCGTCCATTTCTGCAAACTGGCTTTCTAAATCGCCCACTCGCATGCCGTCTTCGTCGGTCATTTCAGCTTTAGCATAAATGCTGTCACGTTCTTGTTTCACTTTCCACAGGCCAACATCGCCCATGATCACAGCATCAACTACGCTGTATTGCTCAAAGGCAAACTGATCTTGGCTCAGGGTACCGACTTTAAAGCCAGGTGTAATTGACACGTTGCCTGAGGTTGGGGCTAGGGCGCCACTCAAGATTTTCATGAACGTAGACTTACCACAGCCATTTGCGCCGATTAAACCGTAACGGTTACCGTGACCAAATTGAGCCGAGATGTTTTCAAATAATGGCTCAGGGCCAAACTGCATGGTGATATTAGCGGTAGAAATCAAAGCAATGTTCCAACTGTGTACTAACTGAATATTTATCAACAAAGGGCGAGTAAACAGCCGTGTGAGAATAAGACAGACGCGAGTATATGTAAGTAAATAGGCCGCGGATTATACAGGTTAGGGTTAATTTGTCGATTTATAATCTGCTAATATTGTCTATCTGTGCCTTTATATGCAGATGCGCTTAACCCCGCGGGTTAAAAGTACGATTACGCTAAATGGGTTAATCTGTGTGCAATTGAATTGACCTGGGGATAAACGGCCTCAATCGCTTAGGTATCAGGGTTATGGTATCTGCAGGGGGAATGGCTTGCTGGCTTCAGAGTAGGGCATCAATAGGTGATTCAAACTGTCACAGTTGCTCCGTTAATCCTTATATACTGTTAAGGATAAAGCGCGGTGATATTTGCTCCGCGCTTTATCCTTTATGTTTACATCACAGTATCGATAAGTTAACTGCCGATTAGTTGGCTATCGATAAGTCTGATTCTGCCGCGGCTAACATGGCAAATTCTTCATCGGCACTTTTGGCGACCAAGCGTGATGAACTGTAGCCAAAGTAATAAGCAGCGCCAATCACAAATAAGCCTATTGTGAACAAGAATGCCCGTGGATCGAAGGCGTACACACCTGTTAATGCGATTAAAGACAAGACTAACGCAATACTTGAGGTGACAATGCCACCAGGCGTTTTGTATGGACGGATCAGCTCAGGCTGCTTTATACGTAATATAATATGACTGAGTGCCATTAACGCATAAGACACAGTAGCGCCAACAACCGCCATCGCCAGCAGTAAATCACCTTCGCCGCTTAATGAAGCCAAAAAGCCAAATATTGCAGGTACGATTAATGCGCGAGCGGGGACTTTACGTGAGGTGGTAATCGATAATGAACGGGGGATATAACCCGCACGTGATAACGCAAACACTAACCGGCTATAACCATAAATAATAGAGAAGAATGAGGCCACTAAACCTGCTAAACCTAAAATATTAACCATCGTTGCTAAGCCATTATTGCCGGTGAGATTGAGCGCATCAACTAATGGCACTGCGCTGGCTCCCATGGCCGTTGCACCGCCAGCACCTGGTACTAATACCACCACGAGTAAGGCCGTAAACAATAAAAATATCATCGCGCCAATAATGCCTTTTGGTACATCTTTGGCTGGATCTTTGGCTTCTTCAGCGGCTAACGGCACGCCTTCAACCGCTAAAAATAACCACATGGCAAACGGCAGTGCAGCCCAAACACCGTACCAACCTAAGGGTAAAAACTCACTGGCACCTGCAGCATCAGTAACCGCAATATCATAAAGTCGGGTTGCATCAAAGTGTCCAATAAGCACCACTGCAGTGGCAATAATAGCGATAACGGCTAGTCCACTGATCACCATCATCACTTTAAGTGCTTCACCCACACCAGCGAGATGAATGCCCACAAACACTAAATAGAAGAGTGCATAAACCCAAGGACCATTAAAGCCGATTAATTCTTGCACCGCAGAACCAATAAAAATCACGATTGCAGCAGGCGCGAGAGCATATTCAATTAATACGGCTAGTCCGGTTAAGTAACCACCAGCAGGGCCCATGGCTTGGCGAGCAAAACTGTAACCGCCACCCGCGGCAGGAATAGCCGCAGACATTTCAGCCAAAGATAACACTAATGCTAAATACATGATCGCCATTAATATCGCTGCTATGGCAAATCCGCCCCAGCCAGCTTCAGCGATGCCAAAGTTCCATCCAGCAAAATCACCAGAAATAACGTATGACACGCCCAAACCTGCTAGTAACACCCAGCCGGCGGTGCCGCCTTTTAGTTGCCTTTTGGCAAGGTACTCTTTGTTGTTCTCTGACATAATTAACTCTCCAGTAGTATTTAATTTTTATTTCTAATGAGTATTTAACATATTGAATTTATTCGCCGTTATTCAGCGATTAAAAAATTTTGCCTTGGCTGTTGGTGTTCAATCACATCGTCTTGAGTGCGATCTTTTAAATTGACTCCTGTTAGTTTGAGTTTTTTGGCCTCGGTTAATAAATACAGCGCACGTTTGGCTGCCTCTTTATAAGGCAACCCCGCAGGGCGAATGTTAGAAATACAATTTCGACAGGCATCATTAAGTCCTGTTTTAGGTGCCCAAGTCAGATATAACCCAAGGCTGTCTGGTGAGCTGAGTCCCGGGCGTTCGCCGATAAGCACCATCACCACTTGGGCATTTAACAGCTGGCCAATATCATCGCCTATGGCCACTCGGCCTTGTTCAACCAAGGTAATTGGCGCGATTTTCCACTGTGTGATTTGCGGCTTGAGTAGGGTGAGTAATTCGTTGATAAAAGTTTGAGCATTAAGCTGCACCGCCAGTGATGACAAACCATCAACCACCACGATGGCAAGATCGTATTGGCTGTGGGTCGTTGGTCCTTGGCTATTCATGTGGCTTAACAAGCTGTCACGACCACTTTGGGACAGTTTTCGGCCAAGATCAGGGCGTTGCAAATAGGTAATACGATCATCTGCCTGACTGTGAACCTTGATTGGGCTAACCTTATCCAGTAAAGGAATACTGGCCAGTTGCGCTGCGAGTGCATCAATGTCCAGAGGGAAATTTACCGCGTCGCGAGCTTGTGCATGCGATAATTGAAACGCTAACAATTCTGCTGTGGGTAAACTAATGCCTGCTCTACCAAGACCAATGCGGGCGTCAGTAAAGCGGCGCAGATCGCGCCAAGGATTGGCCACCACCTTGCCATTATCTTGATGTGATATGCCAGTATCGACAGCATTATTAGACTGCTTTACATCAGGCGTGCTCATTTTGCGCCTCCTTGCAAAGCATAAAGCGGTTTGGCAAATGCGCTGGGTAGCGTGCTCGATAAAACAAAGTCGGTGTTATTTTTCATGATGTTCATTTTGGTTAGCCAGTGTTCAAACTCGGGCGCGGGATGCGCGTCCAGTACTCGGCGGACATACAAGGCATCATGAAATGAGGTGGTTTGATAATTAAGCATAATGTCGTCTGACCCAGGAATACCCATCACAAACGAGCAACCGGCAACGCCTAATAAAGTGAGCAGATTGTCCATGTCGTTTTGGTCAGCTTCAGCGTGGTTGGTGTAGCAAACATCACAGCCCATTGGCACGCCTAACAACTTGCCGCAAAAATGATCCTCTAACCCTGCGCGGGTGATTTCTTTACCATCAAATAAATATTCAGGACCAATAAAGCCCACTACTGTGTTGACCAGTAATGGTGAAAACTTGCGCGCGACCGCATAGGCTCTAGCTTCACAGGTTTGTTGGTCTAACCCATGGTGAGCATTAGCAGACAACGAGCTGCCTTGGCCTGTTTCAAAATACATTACGTTATTGCCAACCGTACCCCTGTGTAGGCTTAATGCGGCATCTTGCGCTTCAGCTAAGGTATTGAGGTTAAATCCGAAACTGGAGTTGGTTGCTTCAGTTCCGCCAATCGATTGAAACACCAAATCGACCGGGGCACCCGCTTCAATGCATTCAATGGTGTTGGTGACATGGGTGAGCACGCAGCTTTGGGTTGGAATATCATATTTTTGGATCACATCATCCATTAACTTCATTAGCTTAATCGCTTGTGCAACGTTATCGGTTGCAGGATTAATGCCGATAACCGCATCACCATTGCCATATAGCAAACCATCAAGTATTGACGCCGCGATGCCGTTAACATCGTCGGTTGGGTGGTTAGGTTGTAAGCGGGTCGATAAGTGTCCGGGTAAGCCAATGGTATTTCTAAAAGCGCTAGTGACATGGCATTTTTTAGCCACAAGAATAAGATCTTGATTACGCATGATTTTACTTACCGCAGCAGCCATTTCTGGGGTAATACCCATTCTGACCGCGGCTAATACTTGCGGTGTGGCGTAGTCACTTAACAGCCAATTACGAAAATCACCAACGGTTAAATGGCTAATATAAGCAAATGCCTGGGTGTCATGTTCATCAATGATTAAGCGGGTCACTTCATCTTGTTCATAGGGAATGAGAGCGTCATTAAGAAACGTTTTTAAGGGCACATCAGCGAGTGTCATTTGGGCAACGGCTCGTTCTTTGGCTGATAAGGCAATTACGCCCGCTAAGCGATCGCCCGAGCGTTGCGGCGTTGCTTTGGCCATTAGCTGGGCCAAGTCTTTAAATTGATATGTTTGGCTACCTAGAGTGTAGCGATACGAATGGCTCATTTATTACCTCACCGTCAACGATCAAACCTTGGTACAGGTTTTGCTGCTGTAATCGTTAATCAACTCATTTAATTAATTCAATACCAGCTTAATTCGTACCAAGTGGCTATCAAGTTTCGGCAAAGTCATTTTTTATGTTTTATATCAGAAAGATAAAATGGATTTAATCAAGATAATAAGGTGGGGTTAATCAATCTTTAACGCTAGGAGATGACAGATGGAGCACCATTTTAATCAGCTCGCACCAAAAAAGAGCGTGGTGCAGACCAATGACATCGATGAGCAAGCGCATAATTTAACCCAATGGCAGCAAGTTTATGATCAGGTCAGTAACGGCAGTTTTTATGGTTGTATTGAGGGCCTGGATTATCCAGACATGCATTTATTCAAAGAATTTACTCAACGAGCATTAAGGCAGCAGTGCAACATTGCGCCTAATTCTATTTGGTTGGGCATTCCATGTCGTTCTGAGCAAAGTAAAATAAATGGTTTACAGCTTGATACTCATCAGTTGATGTGTCGAAGCAGTGATTATGATTTTGAGTTAATCACCCCTGAGCAATTTACTATTTATGGTGTGGTGCTTAATCAACACAGCTTATATTCCATGGCTGAAATACAAGGGCTGTCGTTGAAGAACTTATCAACGCGAGGAGCGGAACGGATTGATTGCAATCCAATTTTACTCAATCAAACTCGTTTGATGATTGAAAAGCTGATTAACCACAGTGAATTAGGCTTGCGCACCGATCTTCAGCAAGACATGTTAAGCACCTTAGCACTGAATTTATTAAGCCAACCAGCATCAACGCAAACGGTGGCCCCCAGTTATCAACATCGTTTAGCCGTCGTTGAAAAAGTTAAAGCTTTTATCGATGACCATCCGCAACAGGCCGTAACCATCACTCAACTTTGTGAGCTTACTTTTGTTAGCCGCCGCACCCTGCAGTATAGTTTTGAGAGTATTTTAGGCATTAATCCATTGCGTTTTTTACGATTAACCCGTTTGAATAATGTTAGGCGAGAGCTTAAACAGCCTGATCTACACCATCCTATTTCAGTGATTGCGGCAAACTGGGGTTTTTGGCATCCAGGCCAATTTACTAAAGATTACACCCAATTATTTGGCGAGAATCCATCTCTTACCCGTCAGCGATATCAGCCAGCTCAACCTTGACTCATTGCAATCGTTAGAGTGTCACATCGCGATAATTAGGCGCACCAAATCAATTGAACTTAAGCCAATGGTTAAGCGTATCAATTGCGCAGCCGGTGGTTAATTAATCATCTTCAGCTAACATTAACTGTTATCTACTAATATCAATAACCATCAATTACCGTAATGACACTTGATCAGAAGAGGGAACTTATGCAGCACAAATCCGTCGATAATATTCCGCAAGAAGCCTTTGATTGGTATGACGCCTATGCTCATGGTGGCATGGACCGGCGTACCTTTATGACTAAATTAGGCTCGTTAGTGGCGTTAGGTTATTCAATGAGTGTTCTGACCTCAGCGTTACTGCCTAATTATGCTTTAGCTGAGCAAGTGTCATTTAATGATGCCGACATTAAAGCCACTTATACCCAATTTGATTCGCCTTTAGGTTATGGTAAAGGCCAGGGCTACTTAGTTGAGCCCACCAATAAAACCGCTTTATTACCGGTGGTATTAGTGGTTCATGAAAATCGTGGTTTAAATCCATATATTGAAGATGTTGCTCGCCGTTTAGCGAAAGCGGGTTTTATTGCATTTGCGCCTGATGCGCTTTTTTCACTCGGCGGTTATCCTGGCAATGACGATGAAGGTCGGGCAATGCAGCAATCATTAGACCGAAGCAAAATTGAGCAAGACTTTGTTGCCGCGGCTAAGTTTTTGAAAGGCCATCAGCAAAGTAATGGCAAGCTGGGCGCGGTCGGCTTTTGTTTTGGTGGTTATATTGTGAATTATCTTGCCGCCGTGGAGGCTAATTTAATTCAAGCTGGGGTGCCTTTTTATGGCACCCCAGCGGCTAAAGCACTTAGAAAAAACATCAAAGCCCCTTTACTGATTCAGTTAGCTGAATTAGATGAAAGAGTGAACGCAACATGGCCAGAATATGAGGAGGATTTAAAAGCCGTTAATGTGCCATATCAAATGCACATGTATAACAAAGCCAACCACGGATTTCATAACGACTCTACCGGCCGTTATGATGAAGCCAATGCAGAGCTTGCGTGGCAGCGAACATTAGATTTTTTCAATAAACAAATTAGTTAACCATTTTATTTTAATGATAAATATCTACATGGATGTGGATATAGGAAAGTAAATTTGAATACTTGTGCCTTTATTTAATTCAGACTTTACGACAATCTTGGCGTCATGTTGCTCGAGTATTTGTAGCACTATTGACATACCGATACCCGTTCCAGTCCCGACGGGTTTTGTGGTGTAAAATGCATCAAATATTCTTTGCTGAACCTCTTCTGACATTCCACAACCATTATCGGTAACATTTAATAATATCTCATCATTAACTTGAGTCAGATCGACACCTATCTTTGAGGTATGATTTGTCATGTACTCGCATGCCTGTATGGCGTTAACCAGAATATTAATGAGCACTTGATTGAGTTCACCAGAGTTAAAGATGATCTTTGGCACTGGTTGTAGATTTTGTGTAACAAGGACATTTTTAAGTTTCGGTCCTAATAACTTTAACGCTATCTCAACAGCTAGCAGTAGATCGACTTCAGATAACTGATCAGCATCTGTTCTCGCAAAAAATAATAGGTTTTTAACAATATCTTTTATGCGTACCAACCCATGTTCGGTATCCGAAATCAGCTCAGGTAAGTCGCTCATTATAAAGTTGATATTTCGAGTGTCAGCCTCATTTAAGCTGTCTTTCGGTATCACGTTAAGCAAGTCAGAAACATAGGCATTTAAGGTTGTTACGTTACTGCTGACAAACGCGAGCGGGTTATTAATTTCGTGAGCTACGCCCGCCGCTAATGTGCCTAATAATGCCAATTTCTCTTGCTGTATAAGTGATTTTTGTTGATTTTTAATTTGCACTATTTGGCTTTCAAGTAATACGTTTCTTTCGTATAACTGACGTATCGAATCTTCGAGCAACTGCTCGACCTCAATACGTGCTTTTTTCTCTCGCTGATAGGCTGCTAAATATGGATCAGGTTTATCAGTCATTAATTAACTCAATATTTAAAATACATTTTTCATCACCATGGTGCATACAGACATCATGCTTAATGGTGATGGCTTGTTGATAATACTCTGCAGCGCCAAAGATAAGGCCTTCCGCACAAAAACATAATTTACGTGGTGAATGATAAGTTAGTTCAATATTGTGGTTATTTACTAATACACAACTAATGGTGGGTAAAGCGGGTTCATGGTAAAGCTTATTCACTTCAACATGAATAACATTATGAATACCCATCACCAAGGAAGTGAAACCTGAAAAACGTGTCATTACACCGGTATGTCTAGTGGCTAATCCTGAAAACAAATACTGTCCAAAGGCTTTTACTACTTGTTGCAGAGGAACATTGAGCAGCGCAGCAACATCGGTTGCAATGGCAAATAGCTCCGTTTCAGGGTAGTTTTTAGCAGACACATAAACCCGATTTTGTGGCGTATGTTTTTCAAGTAATGTGTTCCAAACCTCCATGCCAGCTTGTTCAACTATCATTTCTTCAAGCACATTAAAGATAATGCCTTTCATAGCGCCTCTCAATTTTAGTCTATGTGAAATAAAGTACAGAGTGTAACTTGTCTTATTTGTCCCCTGAGTATGGCAATGATTGCAGCGTAAAACCAGTGTTTAAAATAAATACTAATAGTTTTTGACATTCAAGGTTGTCGTCACCATAATGTTTAGAGGACAAATGAGACAATGTGGAGATTGTAATGCCGATACCTGTAACCATTGCCGACGATTCAATGATGTCAAGAAAAGTCGTTAGACGGGCTTTACCCGCGGATTGGGATATTGAAATAACCGAGGTCACTAACGGTAAAGAAGCTCTTGAGGCCGTTGAAGCTGGAAAAGCTGACGTTCTTTTCCTAGACTTAACTATGCCTGAACTCGATGGCTTTGGTGTACTCAGCTACTTAAATGAGCATAAAACGAAAACTATCGTCATTGTGATTAGTGCCGATATACAGCCAGAAGCGAAAAAGTTAGTCGACAAGCTTGGAGCGTTTCGGTTTTTGCACAAGCCATTGAACTCTGAGCAATTATCACAAGCATTAACAGATGTGGGGTTGATATGATTTATCAATTAAGTGAACTGCAGCGTGATGCATTACAGGAGTTGATGAATATTTCAATGGGCCAAGCAGCCAATTCGTTAGCGAGGTTAATTGGCGCTAAAATTACCCTTTCTATTCCACTCATTTCCTCTGTTACCCCCACTGAATTTGTCGATATGATCAGTTCAGATGTCATGTGGCATACTCGGCAATCTTTTTTGGGCACAGTAAAGGGTGAGGTCGTTTCGCTACAATCGCATGCGGGGTGTGAAGCCATTGCTGAGCTGATGGATTATGAGCTACCTTTGTCAGATATTACCCGTGAAGAGCTCTTGCTTGAACTGTCAAATATTCTAGCTGGAGCCTGTTTAAATGGTTTTGCCGAGCAGTTAGAACTGACCACTAAGCTGAGCATGCCGACAGTATTTGAACCGGAAAAACTGTCGCCAGAACACTATCGTTGGGCTCACACTTTACTCATGGAAGTTGAATTTAAAGTAGAGTCCAGTCATTTTGATTCAAAAATTGTTATTTGTTTAGAAGCAGAGTCAATTTCGACGTTATTAAGTCGATTAAATAGCTTGTTGGAGTAACGATGACGACCCTCGCAGTATTAGAGAATCTGACTGCAAAATTGCCTTTAGGGGTATGTGTTCTTAATGAACAATTAGAAATAGAGTACTGGAATGACTTTTTTGCTGATCGGCTGAACATCAGTTGTGACCAAGTAAAAGGGCAAAATTTGCTGACTCTTTTCCCAAATGAAGCAAAATATTTAAAGAAAAAGATCAACAGTGTATTTGTATTGAACAATGCTAGTTTTTCATATTGGGAACACAGACCACACGTATTTTTATTCAGTAGTAGCCGCCCAATCACAGGCGAAGAAACATTAATGTACCAAAACATTGAGTTTATACCGTTACATGTTAGTAATAATGTGGTTAAAACCGTATGCATGATAGTACAAGACGTCACTGAGTTGGCGAGTTATTACCAGGGTAAGAAACAACTTTCTGAAGAGTTAGCACAAGAACACTCAGCATTACTGGCGCTAAACACTAAACTAGAAGCCGCGCAGAATCAGTTATTACAAGCAGACAAAATGGCCGCCATTGGGCAGTTAGCTGCGGGCGTCGCTCATGAGATAAACAATCCTATTGGTTTTATTCATTCTAATTTACAAAGCCTACAAGATTATTCATCTAAGCTATTAAATTTGATCAGCTTTTATGAAAAGGTGGTGAATAAAACCCAAAACAAAACCTTTATGGCTTTGCAGCAAGAAATGCAAGAGCGCAGTCAATATTCGTTTTTACGTGAGGACATGCCTGAATTAATTAATGAGTCGATTACCGGAATAGATCGCGTCACTGATATTATCAAAAATCTTAAAGTGTTTTCACATGTCGACAGTAGTGAATGGCAGCATGCTAATATTATTGAAGGTATTGAAAATACGTTAAAAATTGCCAACAGCCAGCTTAAATATAATGTTGAAGTCCATCGCGAATTTCAGCAGCCATTACCGGCATTATTTTGCCAGCCAATGCAGTTAAACCAGGTGTTTTTGAATTTAATTGTCAATTCAGCACAGGCTATTGATGGTAAAGGGCACATTTACATTAAGGTATCGGCGAGCAGCACAGCATTGGTTATTGAAATAAAAGATACCGGTTGTGGCATAAGTGAATCGGCACAGCGTAAAATTTTTGAACCATTTTACACCACAAAACCTGTAGGTCAGGGAACTGGCTTGGGATTGTCATTGTCTTATAGTATCGTGCAAAAACACAAAGGTAGTATTGTGGTAAGCTCCGAGCTTGATGTGGGCACCACCTTTATAATAACCCTGCCATTATTAACGCCTAGTGACCTTGAAACACCTTCATAGTAAGCGATCTTAACAAGAGAACAATTGCGTTAAGCGCGCATTAAACTCATTACACACTTGATTAAGATTGCCCCCATCTCTTAGCGCGGCTTCCGCCTGTTGTGCTGTTGCACTCACGTCATGTAACCCTAAGCAGGCACTGGTTCCCTTAATTTTATGAAATAGCATGACAACTTGTTTATGCTCTGAGGTTGCCGCAAGCAAGTTTAACTCGTCAGGTATGGCGCGTAAACTTTCCAAGTAGTCCTGTCGTAACTCGTCGAATCCGTCCATCTCTTGCTGTGCACTCATACTAGTAATATCTTCATTAGGCAGTGTTATATCATGTTTTGATAAACAAAATTGTATGGTATTTAACAGTTGTGTTTTATCAATAGGCTTGCAAAGCGTTGCGTTAAAAGGCGATACGGTGTCGCTTACAGGGTGCTGTTCAAACACATCTGCACTCAGTGAAATAATCACCGATTCAAACCCATGACGTCTCATTGCTTGACCCGCGCTCAAGCCATCCATTATTGGCATTTGCTGATCCATAATAATGATATCTGGGCGATGTTTGAGGGCAATATCCAAGGCTTGTTGACCATTCTCCGCAAACAATAACTCCATATTAAGTGACTTAACGTAAGCAGCCACTAAGATGCGAATGTCTTCAACATCATCAACAATGAGCAATTTTCTACCATGACTTGCACTGGTAGGCAATTCAGTTGCTATTACAGTCGAGTCTTTTATTGGTTTTTGCAAAGCGCTGTGGGTGTTAAAACTCAGCATGAAAGTCGACCCTTGACCAATCTCGCTGGTTACCGTGAGTGATATGTCCATTGCATCAGCAAGTTGTTTGCTAATATACAAGCCAAGTCCTGTACCGCCATAATCTCGACTCGTGCTGGAATTGGCTTGGGTAAATGCCTCAAACAGGGTGGACTGTTGCTGTTTGCTAATGCCAATACCTTGGTCTATTACTTTGATGCTACAGCTTTGCGCTGTTGTTTTTTCAGCTTTAAGGGTAATCGATCCTGTGGCGGTAAACTTTACCGCGTTACTGAGTAAATTAAGTAATATTTGTTGTAATCGGAAAGGGTCGGCCATGATATGAACGTCAGCAATGTCACTGACATCATAGTCAATAGACAAGCCCTTTTTGTGCGCCATTTGTGCCGTGCTATCGATAAAGTTAGTCATAAAATGGGCAAGATTAATCGATTCTAATGCGATGCGCATTTTGCCTTGCTCAATTTTAGCTGTATCGAGAATATCATCAATTACATTTTGTAAGTGCAGAGTATTTTGATTTATACGATTAAGCGTGCGGTAGGTATCGCCCGTCGCTTCACTAAGCAGTTCTTCAGTAAAACCCTTAATAATAGTAATCGGTGTGCGGATCTCATGACTCATATTTGCTAGAAACCGGGTTTTAATTTCTGCGAGCAGTTTTGCTTTATCACGTTCTTGTTCCAGTTGCTGAGTTCTGTCTTTGACTCTTGCTTCTAATTCATTATTGAGAGTGCTCACTTCTGCCATTGATTTGTGCATAGCTTTGCGAGAATCGATTACTCGCTTTTGCAAACCATTAATGCTTTCAGACAATACTTCAAACTCAAGTGCTGTGGTGGTAAATGTCAGAGGCTGTGTATTAGGTTTATCAGATCGCCAGCGATGAGTGTGGCGGGTAATTTGTTCTAATGTATTGGTGTACTGATGAATTAATCGACCAGACAACACTGTGATGTATTGCAGCAATAACAACGCTGATATCATCGCAATCGATAGATAAATAAAATAGCGAATCACGAATGAGCGGGTGTCTAAATAGTACAGCGCTGTCCAATTCAATTCGTCTAGGTGTTTTCGTATAACGATATAACGACCGTCAGATGTGAAGGCAATTGGTTCAACTTTATTAAATATATGCTGTCCAAATACAGAGCTTGTGAAAGGTGTCATTAATGGCCGTTCTGTCCAGACACGACCTAACTGTCCTAAGGTATCGCTACCCCAAATTTTCTTCGAGTCTCTGTCGAGTAAAATACGGTTAGAATCCATATCATCTGAAGATTTGAAGGTATTGGTTAACGTTTTAAGATTGACAGAAATCTCGACTACCCCATCAAATGTGCCATTTTGGAAAAGCGGTGCGCTGACCGCAAATAATCGATCTTCACCCAGTCCTCTTCCCTGAAAGGTCTCACTGACATAGCTTTTGCTCAGTTCCTTAGGTTTACTGAAATAACTCCGGTCGGCAACCGATGTCTTTTGCATTTTACTGTTAGGTAAGTCGGCTTTATAAAATAGTGAAATAAGGCCATTCTTATCGGTGACCAGTGCAGATATCAGTTCTGCTTGTTGTTCAGTTAACTTACGTAATGTGTTTTGGTCAATATTGTCATGTCCTAAACTGGCGATAAGTTCTGTATTGCCGATATACCGTTCGATATGACGTTGAATTTCATTAATAAATTTACTTTGTTCATTATCGTAATACTGCAGAACGGATGATATGTGGAGACTGATAGCACCTTGTAAAATAAATGCGATTAAAATCGTGCAGGGTACGGCGCTATACAAACCAATTCGATGGCTTAACTGCAGCTTTAAGCTTTGATTTTTTTGATTTTTTGGGGTGATTGTAATGACATTTAGCATTAACGCCGTTTTGGTACATAAAATAAAAATACAACCGTTTAACAGTGTGGCACTGACTAATAACGCTGGCGATTCAGTAAAAATGGGATACGCAAATTGATGGTAGATAAAGCCTATGGCGACAGTATAAACCCCCATTATACGCCAAAGAGGTTGTTTCAAATTTAATGTTAATAACATCAAGCAAAACAGCTGCAAGATACTGTTAAATAATTCAATGTTACTTGCTATTGGAACGCTGACGATAGCAAGAGCCAACAGAGACCAGATAAAACCTAAGCGAATGAGGATAATTGAAAAGGCAATGTTACCGATGAGAAAAGGTACGACAATAGGCAGTTCGATCGCCATAGCATTGGCGATAAATCCCAACAGCGTTGTGGTGCAAAAAAACCATAATCGTCTTAATGAAAACGACTTTGAGTAAAATAGTCTGGTAACAATATCCATCATATCGGCACGATTACCTGTAAAAAGTGCGGGTAAATATTATTGTTAATTCGGTTGTTGAGTTGATCATATATTTTATTCTTCCTGGGTATCCGTTTGTTCAACTCGCTCAGCTTTGATGAGCAATTTTTCGTTATTTTTTGTCTGATAGCGGTATAAGTTCTGCAGTGTTTTCTCGCAAAACACATGGCCTTTAGGCAATAACAACATGTGTTTACGATTGTATAAATTTTGAGTTAAGCGCATACCTTCGGTGATTTGTTCAATAAGCAGACCATCATCTAATTGCGCATCTGAATGGTTAATCGTTTCTTGGTCCTGGTAAGCGGTAATGATTTGCCCTAGCACATTGACGACTTTGGGGTCATACACGTTGCCTTGCTGTAGTTTTATGTGTTTATATATTTCTTCTTTGGTGAGGTCTTTAGTATGATCTTTTGCATTTTGTTGTTCAAATAACGCTAACCAAAAGTCTCTTGCGACGGCTAATATACGAGCCCCAATATGAATGTTTTGTGCCACTTTTTGTAACGGTTCACCCGTACCGTTATAGTGCTCATATTGACTGCCAATGATCTCACTCATCGTCGATAGGTGAACCGCTGGTGCCAGCATTTCTTCTGCCAATTGCGGGTGTTGAAAAAAGCGTTTTTGGGCTGCACTACTGAGTTGGTCGTATGGGCCAGTAAGGCAATGTGCAGGCAAGCCTAGTTTACCCAGTTCACAGTATAGACCTGCTTTACTGATTAACTCGACATGAGCTTTGTTCATCTTTAATGCAGTGGCTATGTGACCACATGTTTCACTCACTTGCAGTGCAAACTTGCCATTTAATGCAGGGTTAATACTGATCAAATTATAAAGAACTTCAAGTGTGGCTTTTTGCTCATTACCACGTGTACTGGCCAACAGTTTGTATTGATATAATGTCTTTTTCAATTGAGTGGTTCGTTGCTGAACCATCTCTTCTAAGTTATTGTTTAATTGCTTTAGTTGCTTGTTCTGCAGAGTAATTTTTTTTGTCAGCAACTTGTTCGCTTCTACGAGACGATAGATTTCTAAGCCTTCATGAACTTGAGCAAGTAGCTCTGCGTTATCCCAAGGTTTTTGAATATAACGATGAATTTTACCCACATTAATCGCACTAACGGTTGATTGAATATCAGAATATCCAGTCATTAAAATACGATAAGCATCCGGTTGAAGCACTGCCGCTTGTGCAAGGAATTCAGCACCTGTCATATTAGGCATACGCATATCTGAAATAATGATATTAACTTTTTCTGTTTGCATAAGTTCAAGCGCTTGTTGGCCACTTGATGACAGTAATAGCTTCACTTTTGAAGACATAAATAAACGTTGCAGCGACTTCAAGATGCTGGTCTCGTCGTCGACACACAAAATAATAGGCATTGATGTTTCTAATGAGCTCATAATGTCCTTAATTTCTCGCTTGTCTTATTTGTCTCTTAGATTAAGTTATGCTATAACGGTTAATTAATCAAGATATATGATGGATAACATTCTATGAAGACATTACGACCCAGTGACATTGCGCAATATTGCGATGTACACCAGCGCACCGTAAGTCGATGGATTGCTCAAGGGCGATTAAAAGGACATAAACTCCCAGGTCGAGGTAATTATCGTGTATTACTAGACGATTTTATTATGTTTTTGCAAACCCAAAAAATGCCTATGCCTGAGGAGTTATTAAGTCACTCTAACCAAATTGATTCAGTGAAAGAATTGCCCAAGCGCATTTTAATTATTGACGATGAAATTGAAATTAGAAATGCGATCCGCCGCGTATTGATACCCAGCGGCTATGAATTTTCATTTGCATCTGATGGATTTCAGGCTGGGGTTAAAGTGCTTAGCGATAAACCTGACCTTGTTACACTCGATTTATCTATGCCTGGATTAGACGGTTTTGAAGTACTGCAGTTTATCCGCCAACAACCAGAGCTAAACCATCTAAAAATTTTAGTGGTGTCAGGGTTATCTGAAATTGAATTGCAAAAAGCATTAGATCTAGGCGCAGATGCCGTATTACCAAAACCATTCGATAATGAGCAATTGCGTTCAGCGGTAGATAAATTTTTTAATTAACTGGTAGAAATATGACGAATAAGCTGTTGATTGTTGATGATGAAGAGGCCATTTTACGGGCATTAAAACGATTGTTTGCTCGTGCAGGCTATCGGGTATTTACTGCAACCAGTGGTTATGACGCGCTCAACATCATGGCTCAAGAACATTGTCAGGTGATTATTTCTGATTTTAGAATGCCAGTCATGAACGGCTCGCAATTATTGGCGGCCATAAAAGCGCAATATCCTACAAGTCTGTGCATGATCCTCAGTGGTTTTACTGATTTTAGTTCAGTATTAGCGTTACTTAATTCTGGTACTGTGTTTCGTTTTTTACAAAAACCCTGGGATGAAACGCTTCTTTATTCCGAGGTTGAAGCCGCTTTTATTGCTTACAACAAACACTTTGACGAAAATGAAGTCAATCAATTAATGGCCAATAGCGCAGAGGCCCTGATTGAACTTTATCCTAACGGCCAGATCGGCAGAGTTAATGGTGTTGCCAAGCAAATATTTAATCTAGATTCCAGCAGTATTTTAATCGCCGATGTGTTTCCATTTTGCTCCTATGAATGTCTGTTAACGCTATTTAGTAGCAATATTGATAACGTGGTGCTAAAGGCAACCACTGGCAAAAATGTCGAATTCGTGTTGAAGAAAACGACAGATAAATCGCGCTTTTTTGAACTGCAATTTATGAATAAAAATGATGGTGCATTGCCATATAGAAAACAATTAGCCTCATTTTTAGATCAAAACGAAATCGTTAATTTAGCTGATTCACTGCTCGAGACCGTCAAGCCATTTGCGATGGTGGCCATCCACCTTAAAAATTACAGTTATTGGACTGAGATAATTGGCCCGGTGGCGACTGAAAAGTTATTTGATGATATTGCGTTAACCTTATTTACTCAGTCTAAAATATCTTCCTCAGCGTTAGCTTTTTTGACTAATGAGCATTTTGTGTTGCTCATGGATAATTTTACCAACGAGCATGATTTACACAAACAACTCACTGATTTTATCGCCCCCTTTAGTCATACTAGTTATTCAGATAAATCAGTCAGAGTTGAACTGGTCGTCACGTATTGTATCGCCAGAGAAGATGGTGATAATGCAGCCCAGTTACTCAGCAATGCATTAATCTCTAATCGCTTACACAGAACGGGTCATTCGCATTTCTTTATGCGCTATGATGCGGCAATTATTGAGCAAAAACGCAAGCAACTGTTTATCAGCAAAGCCTTATTCCACGCGGTCGACAATCAACAACTCTATTTGCATTTTCAGCCTAAGTTTGATTTAAATCAGCGCAAAATTACCAGCTGTGAAGTGTTACTTCGCTGGGAACATCCACAATTAGGCAATATTTCCCCTGTGGTGTTTATTCCGATAGCAGAGCGAGAAGGGCAAATTATAGAGCTAGGTTATTGGGTCATTCATGCTGCGTGCATGGCAATATCAAATTGGACCCAAAAAGGTATCAGACTCGATAAAGTCGCAATAAATATATCGGGGAAACAGCTATCCCATGCCGATTTTATTCCCAGAGTGGAAGCATTATTAGCAGGATTTGATATCGATATGTCGACTCTGGAATTTGAACTCACTGAGTCATGGTTAGTTGATAATATTGAAGAAAGTGCAGAAAAGTTAACCCGATTAAAAAATGCCGGTATCAGTATTGCTATTGATGATTTTGGTACTGGTTACTCATCCTTATCTTATCTTTCAAAACTGCCTATTGATGTGTTAAAAATTGATCGGTCGCTAATTATTGATATCTCAGACAATTTAAATACTCAAAGCATGGTCGGTAATATCACTCGAATGGCCCACGACTTAGGCATGAAAGTTGTTGTGGAGGGGGTAGAGCACATTGAGCAAATGTTGATCCTTGAAAAACTTAACTGTGATGTCATTCAAGGCTACTTTATTGCTCGTCCTCAAGATGAAGACAGTTTTACTCGGTTGATTGCCAATGCCGACGCATCAATTGCTGCGGTAATGGGGGGAATATGAAAAAATTATCTGTGCTGTTCATCGATGATGATATGTTTATGCTTAAAGCACTGCAACGCACCGCTCGACGAGCTAAGCCAAACTGGGACTTTTATATTTGTGAAGATGCCCTAAGTTGGCAAGATGCATTGCCTCATGGGGTGTTGCCCGATGCAATATTTTGCGATTACCTTATGCCTGAAAAAAATGGCGATGAGCTTCTTGAAGAAATAGCTGCGATTATTCCCTCATCAGTAAGGGTATTACTCACTGGCGATACCGCCGAAGATGTGGTCTCAAAAGTTAGTGAAGTGTCGCATTTTGTACTAAAAAAACCCTTTGCAGCAGCTGATTTAGAAGATGTGTTCTTTTGTTTGGAACGCCTCGATTCGCTTAATTTTAGTTTAGAAATGCGTAACAAATTAGGTCGAATTGGCTATTTTTTTCCGTTACCCGAAATCGCTGCGCAGTTAAGAACATTATTTGCCATTGATGATGTTGATATTGGACAAACTGCAGATCTTATTAAGCAAGAAGCGTTTATTGCGGCAAAAATTATTCAAATCGCCAATTCGGCTTTTTTAGGCTACCACAGTAAAACAGTTTCGTTAGAAGAGGCCATCAAAAGATTAGGTCTTAAAATGACAGAAACCATTGTAATATCTATGCTTGTCAATAATTGTATTGCGCCAAAATTACCCATAGAAATTCACAAAAAGGTTAATGAGTGGGCTTTTAATTATTCAAAACTTAGTCGCCAGTTAAGCCAGTCATTGGGCTTTAAAGCCGTTCAACTTGATAATGTGTTTATTGCTTCTTTACTCAGTGGTATTGGTCGTTTAGTGTTTATTGCTGAAGCAAATGAATTTATTAATATCGATGCCGATGATAATAAAATGATACTCGATGAAGCAACCTCGCTAACTGTGTATATATTGACGCTATGGGGCTACCCGCTGGAATTATGTCAAATCATTTTAATGCAAGACAAGCCTGACTTTGCCGCAAAAGGCTTAACAGACCAAAAGTTGGGGCTCATTATGTATGTAGTGAAAGTATTTTTGTCTGGTCAACTCGATGAATTTGCAAAAACCAACCTAAAAACCTTGATAGAAGATGTCGATATTATTGACTGGATAGATAATTGTTAATAGTAAAATGTAATCAAGGATGATTACATTAATCTCACTCTTCGCTGGCTAATTTGTATCATAATTATTTTGCTGTTATTTATTAATACTTAACGATCCCACGTCTAGATAATATAGGCTAATTGTCTTTAGCTAAAGCCACTGAAACTTCGCATTTACATAACCAGCTTTCGGATGCTCAGAAGCACGTTACACCGACAAAAGTGATGGCCTAAGCGCGTAAAATTCGACTCATTATTCTCATAATGTTTGACGTTAGTTGCCCAAGGGGCATGCCTGTGTAGCGATTAAGCTGCTCGACATAGTGGATAATATTATCGGTTTACTATGTTGAGCAGGATATGTCAGTCGGCTTATAGTTGCAGCTGTTTGTTTACCCATTATGGATTTCGATTAAGGTGTGATTCTTGTATTTGTTGCCGCAATAATCATTTTGTTTCTGAGCCATTTATTCGCTGGCTCTTTGTCGACATTAATATGCCAGTATAAATGCACCCCAATATCGGGTAATTCAACTGGCATGGGGTAAATGGCGATATCAAGCATTTGACCGTACATGGCTGCGGCCGTTTTCGGTAATGTCAGTAACATGTCGTTATTTAAGATCACTCTACACGCCGATAACGCATGCTGACACCGTAGGGATATTTTACGATGTAAACCGATACGTGACAGTTCAAAATCTTCCAAACTAGGCCCGGTTGAGCGAGATGACACCAATACATGCTCTAGGCGCAAATAAGTCTCTAAATCGAGTGCGTCTGTAATAGCAGTGTGATTTTTACGTGCAATAACAACCAGTTGATCTAACTCTAATTGCGTATGCATAATATTGTTGCTGACAGGGATTAAGGTATCAATGGCCAAATCGATGTCGCCACTGGCCAGTTTGTTTTCAAGTTCTGTGCGTCTGACTCGCTTATTACTGCTTAAATTGATTGCTGGCGACTCTAACGATAAGCTTTGTTGCAATATTGGCAAATAGTAAGGTTCTAAAGAACCGTGTAAGGATAATGAAAAGCTTTTGCGTGAGGTTAATGGCTCAAACTGTCTAGATTGCACTAAACATACTTGTAATTGGTGCAAGGCTTCGCGCACATCATCAATTACATTCTTTGCCACCGGAGTCGGGCGCATTTCATTACCTTGCCTGATAAATAAAGCATCATCAAAATGAGTGCGTAATTTACCCAGCGAGTGACTCACCGCTGGCTGGGATAGATTCAATACCGATGCCGCTTTAGTGATATTACCTTCGCAATAGATTGCATCAAACACCACAAACAAATTCAAATCAATTTTCATATTTACTCCAGTGATCCCTTACTGTGCATTAACACCACCTAAGATGGATATACTATTTAAATTATAAATAGTAGGGTATTAGAACTATTCATTTGTTCAATTTAGATGTTGGCATTAGCATAGTCAAGTAGATTCGATATAGCGTAAAACGCATGCAAAATGATCGTTATGACAATCAAATATACGATGTGATATAGCAGATTAAACGGCTGCTATTACATTCAAGTTAGCAACGATTCATTGTTTACCTATTGAGTCATCATTCTTTTACTCAGTCAGAGACACGACATGGCAGCAATTTATTTGATTCGACACGGGCAAGCCTCATTTGGCAGCACTGATTACGATCAATTATCAAACAAAGGTAGCCAGCAGGCGAGATTGTTGGGCGAGTATTGGCGTTCAAGAGGGGCCCCGAGTCAGTTTTATTGCGGCGACTTGCTGCGTCACGGCCAAACGCTAACTCACTTTGTCAATGGATACCAAGGTGAGACCACGCCTATGGTTATCCACTCGGGTTTTAATGAGTTTGATCATGTCGAGATTTTGCAGCAATACAATCCCCAGTGGAATAACTTTGCCAAAATGAATGACGCGCTAAACCAACTGGATGAGCCCAATAAGGCACTGCAGCAAGAATTTTATCAAGCACTTAAACGCTGGATTTCAGGCGATAACCATCATGAGTATAAAGAGAGTTGGCCGCAGTTTCAGGCGCGCTGTATTCGTGCATTGCAAGATATTATTCAACAGCAATTGAGTCATAAACGCCAGTTACGTGCGGTGAACCATGAACCCAAACCGTCTAAAGACATTTTAGTGTTCACCTCAGGCGGTACCATTTCAGTGATCATCCAGCACATATTAAAATTAAACGATCAACAAACATTAGCAATTAATCAACAAACCAGAAATACAAGCGTGACCAAATTGCTGTTTTCGGAAAATATGCTGAGCGTGGATTATTTTAATAACTATAGCCATCTAGAGCAGGCTGGTGATGAGTGGATCACCTATAAGTAAACTTAAGTGCCGTTACACGTTTAAAAATAAGCTTCAAATGGAGTAACGTAAACATTGACTGACGCTATCAACAGCCGGTGTTTACTCGCTGAGTTAAGCGAGCAAAACCAATATAACAATTTAACCCGAATACAATTCATTCGAAGCTATTAACTCGAAAACGATTAACCCAAAATAATAAGGAAATAACATGAACAAGGGCGATTTATTTGATTTAACAGGGAAAGTTGCTTTAGTCACCGGAGCCAGTCGTGGTATTGGCGAAAGTGTTGCTAAAGTATTAGCCCAGTATGGTGCTCATGTGATTGTATCAAGCCGAAAACTGGAAGCCTGCCAAACCGTGGTAGATGAAATTGTTGCCGCAGGCGGCAGTGCACAAGCCATTGCTTGTCATATTGGCGAGTTAGATCAAATTGACTCAATCTTTGCTGCAATCAAACAGCAACATGGCAAGCTGGATATTTTAGTCAATAATGCGGCGGCAAATCCTTATTTTGGTCACATTATCGATACCGATTTAATTGCCTTTCAAAAGACGGTTGATGTGAATATTCGGGGGTATTTCTTTATGTCGACTAAGGGCGCGCAATTAATGAAAGACAGTGGCGGTGGCGCTATTGTCAATGTCGCGTCAGTTAATGGCGTGATCCCGGGCGATTACCAAGGTATCTACTCTATTACCAAAGCTGCAGTGATTTCAATGACACAAGCTTTTGCTAAAGAGTGCGCCCAATTTAATATTCGCGTAAATGCATTATTACCCGGTGGTACCGACACTAAATTCGCTTCTGCTTTAGTTGATAACCCAGCCATTCTTAAACAAATGATGCATCACGTACCGATGAAGCGCGTGGCACAACCTGATGAAATGGCCGGCACTGTATTATATTTAGTCTCTAATGCATCAAGCTACACCACAGGTACAGCGATTAATGTTGACGGCGGTTATTTGATTGGTTAACGGCTTAACACTCAAGTTGACTCCAATGCCAAACGCTTAAGCCAACTGAATAAGACAAACAACATAAAAATAAAGCATCAATTAACGCTAGGAAGCAAATATGAATAGCGACAAAAACACCAATGTAAATAGATTATTTGAACCCTTTGTCACAGCATCATTGTCACTCAAAAATAAGACCGTGATGGCGCCAATGACTCGAGCATTTTCGCCTAATTATATCCCTAATGATGAAGTAGCAGCCTATTACCGTAGACGCGCCGAAGGCGATGTAGGCCTGATTATCACTGAAGGGACATTTATCTCCCATGAAGGGGCGAATGGATACGAGAATGTGCCAGCGATTTATGGTGACCAAGCCTTAGCAGGTTGGAAGCATGTTGTTGATGAAGTGCATGCTGTTGGCGGCAAAATTGCGCCTCAACTTTGGCATGTGGGTTCGGTAAGAAAGTCAGGTATAGGTCCACATAAAGAGGCACCAGCCTATAGCCCTTCAGGTTTGTATAAGCCTGGTGCTGCTAACGGCGTTGCCATGACCCAAGACGATATCGACACCGTTGTAGCGTCATTTGCTCAAGCCGCGCTCGATGCTAAAAACATCGGTTTTGATGCCATCGAGGTGCATGGCGCTCATGGCTACTTAGTCGATCAGTTTTTCTGGGAAGGGACCAATCAACGCACCGATAAATACGGTGGTTCATTAGAAAATCGCACCCGTTTTGGTGTTGAAATCGTGAATGCCATCCGCGCCGCTGTGGGGAATGACTTTACCATTATCTTCCGTTTTTCGCAGTGGAAACAACAAGATTACAACGCCAAGTTGTGCCAAACACCTGAAGAACTTGATACATTTTTAGGTTTATTAAGTGATGCTGGCGTTGATATTTTCCATGCCAGTACTCGTCGTTTTTGGGTTGCAGAATTTGCGGGTTCAGATCTTGGGCTTGCAGGTTGGACTAAAAAATTGACTAACAAGCCGGTGATCACTGTGGGTAATGTCGGCCTAGATGCTGATTTTATCGGTGAGGGCAATGCTGATTTGTCGGGTACATCAAATCCAACTGGTATTGATGAGTTATTAGTGCGCTTAAACAATGATGAATTTGATTTAGTTGCCATTGGGCGGGCGTTATTAGTTGATCCTCAGTGGGTTAAAAAAATCCAGCACAACGCCATTGATGAAATTAAACCGTTTAATAAGAAGTCATTAATGTCGTTGAGTTAATCGCTTCAGTCAGTGGGTCTAGGCTCATTACCACAGCGATTAGCGCCGTTATTACCGGGTAAAAGGATACAGTAATGAATTTTGAATACAGCGAAAAAGTTCAAGGATTAATCAAGCGAATCAACGACTTTATGGATTTGCATGTGTTTCCTGTCGAAGAAGAAATGCATAAGCAAGTTGAGCTCGAACCATGGTCAACGCCGCCGTTAATGGAACAACTTAAAGCCAAAGCTAAAGCTGAAGGTTTATGGAATTTGTTTCTACCGGTTGCCTACGGTAAATACAGTGCTGGATTAACCAATTTAGAATATGCCCCGTTAGCTGAAATTATGGGCAAGGTTATGTGGGCGCCAGAAGTGTTTAACTGCGCGGCACCCGACACCGGCAACATGGAAGTACTGGCCAAATACGGTAATGAAGCACAAAAGAAACAATGGTTAGAGCCTTTACTGGACGGAAAAATACGCTCTGCTTTTGCAATGACAGAACCTGAAGTAGCCTCAAGCGATGCCACTAATATTGAACTGAGCATAGTGCGTGATGGCAATGAATACGTGATTAATGGCCGCAAATTTTACATTAGCGGCGCATGTCGCAAACAGTGTGAAATCATGATTGTGATGGGTAAAACAGATGCTGAAAATAGCAACCGTTATATTCAGCAATCTCAAGTACTTGTACCGATGAATACCCCTGGTGTCACCATGGTAAGACCGATGAAAGTGTTCGGCTATGATGATTCACCTGAAGGCCATGCTGAGGTAACGTTTACTAATGTGCGCGTGCCGCTGGATAACATTATTGCTGGCGAAGGCAAAGGTTTTGAAATTGCCCAAGGACGTCTTGGCCCTGGGCGTATTCATCACTGCATGCGTTCAATCGGTATTGCTCAGCGCGCGCTCGATTTAATGTGTAAACGCGTTGGCGAGCGTATTGTATTTGGTCAACCTATGATCAAACAGCAGTCGGTTCGCGAAGATATAGCCAAATCAGCCTGCCAAATTGAACAAGCACGTTTGATGACCTTAAAAGCAGCCCAGAAAATGGACACAGAAGGCAATAAAGCGGCTAAAGAATTGATCGCTATGATTAAAATTGTTGCCCCAAGTATGTCTCTTGATGTGATCGACCGCGCGATTCAATGCCATGGCGCTGTGGGTGTCAGCCAAGATACTTTCTTAGCGCATGCCTGGGCTGGCCAGAGAACGTTGCGTTTAGCGGATGGCCCAGATCAAGTGCATATGATGCAGTTGGGTCGTGATTTAGTAAAAAAGATAGTTGGGTAAATAAATGCTTAGGGTGAAATGCAGTAAGCGTTTCACCCCGTAATCGTACTTTTTCTCAGCCAAGCTAAATCCATCAAACAACGAGAGTATTGCTAAATGTCACAAGTATTCCCCATTGATAATGAACAACTTAGCGCTTATTTAGAGCAGCATGTCGCCGACTTTACAGGGCCGATCACCTTAGAAAAATTTTCAGGTGGTCAATCCAATCCCACTTACAAAGTGACCTCGCCAACGGGTGTGTATGTGTTGCGTCGTCAACCGCCGGGCAAATTATTAAAATCAGCCCATGCAGTAGATCGTGAATATCGGGTATTAGATGCACTAAAAGACAGTGATGTACCAGTGGCAAAAGTATTTCACCTGTGTGAAGACTGCAGCGTTATTGGTTCAATGTTTTATCTGATGGAGTTTTGCGATGGCACTGTGTATTGGAGTGCATCATTAGCCGAAATAGACAGTAATGATCGACGCTCAGCTATGTATGACGCGATGAATAAAGTCTTGGTCGCTCTGCACAGTGTCGATGTTGATGGCGTCGGTTTAGCTGATTATGGTAAAGCGGGCAATTACTTTGAACGTCAACTCGGTCGCTGGACATCACAATATCGCGCCACAGAATTACACAACATTGCTGCCATGGATGCCTTAATTAACTGGCTTGAAGATAATTTACCCAGTGATGATGGTCGTGTTTGCTTAGTACATGGTGACTTTCGCTTAGACAACATGATGTTTGCCAAAGATTCACCAGAGGTTATTGCTTTACTGGATTGGGAATTATCGACCTTAGGCCATCCCTTTGCTGATTTAGCATACCAATGTATGCAACTGCGGATGCCAGCAGGCATGGGCAGCATTGATGGTTTAAAAGATATCGACCGCGCCAGCTTAGGGATTCCGTCTGAAGAAGAATATGTCGCTCGATATTGCCAACGCATGGGTATTGAGCAGATTGAGCACTGGGGCTTTTATTTGGCATTCAGTTTCTTCCGCTTAGCAGCGATTGCACAAGGTGTCGCCAAACGAGCAACAGAAGGTAATGCCTCCAATGAACACGCTAATAAAGTGGGATCATTTGTTGAGCCTCTGGCCAAAATGGCCTTAGACGTCATTGCTTGCGAAGCTAAAAAATAACATCAGATCAGCCGTATGATAAAACAACATCAAAAAGACCATCAATTACAGGAGTAACTCGCATGGATCCATTATTAGACTTTACCGGTAAGGTTGCTGTTATCACTGGCGCCGCTCAAGGCTTTGGTCAGTTACTGGCACAAGAATTAGCCAAACGCGGTGCTAAGTTAGTAATTAGTGACATTAATGAAGCAGGTGTTCGTAAGGTGGCGGATGATATTGCCTCTCGCGGCGCTGAGGTTATCGCGATGAAATGTGATGTGTCAAAAGATGCCTCGTGTAAAGCTATGGTTGATACTGCGATTGAACATTTTGGCCGAGTGGATATTGGGGTAAACAATGCCGGTGTTGCCCATGAATTTATGCCGCTTCATCAAATTGATGAAGCGATTATGGACAGTCAATTTGCGATCAATGTTAAAGGCGTGCAGTTTGGTATGCGTTATCAAATACAGCAAATGCTCAAACAAGGCGAGGGCGCGATCCTCAACGTGAGTTCTATGGCTGGGTTAGTCGGCGCCGCCAGAGGCAGTGCTTATTCTATGGCGAAACATGCGGTAATTGGCTTAACCAAAACCGGCGCGGTTGAGTACGGCCGTAATAATATTCGCATCAATGCGATATGCCCATTTTTTACTCTGACACCTATGGTGACCAATTTTGCTGATGCAGAAAAGCAAAAGAAAATGGCCGTTGGCGCGCCAATGAATCGCTTAGGTGAGCCTAAAGAAATTGTCGCGGTGATGCTGATGATGTTATCTCCTGCCAATACCTATATGACAGGCCAATGTATTGCGGTCGACGGTGGCGTATCAGCCTATTAAGTTGCGCTTTGCAGTCAGTGTTATTGACACGCCAGCTCGTGCCGTTAGCGTAAACACTTGCTGAGTCGTTCGCTACCTCATTTCCACGTTATAGAAGAAAACACAATAAGAAGAGAATATTATGCCTGCGACGTTAATGAATCAACGTGACCTAGAATTTATGCTGTATGAACTGTTTGATAGTGAAGCATTAACCAGCAGAGATCGCTATCAAGATCACGATCGCCAAACGTTTAATGAGGTGGTCAATACTGCCAAAATAATTGCAGAAAAATATTTTCTTCCTATTCGTCAAAAGCTCGATACCCATCAGCCAACTTTTGACGGCAAAAAAGTACACATTATCCCAGAACTTAAAACCGCTATCGACGCAGTAAACGAGTCGGGTATTGGCGCTGCAACAGCAGATTATGAGTTAGGTGGCATGCAACTGCCGCCAATTATTGCTAGTGCAGCAGGGGCGTATCTCAGTGTTGCCGGTGGTGTTGGCATGGGGTACAACATGTTGACCACGGCAAATGCCAATTTACTGCAAGCCCATGGCAATGCTGAGTTGATTGAAACCTGGGTAAAACCTATGCGTGAAGGCCGATTTATGGGCACTATGGCCATGACAGAGCCCGGTAGCGGATCTGCTTTAGGTGATTTAATTACCAAAGCGGTAAAAGCCGATGATGGTACATATCGGATTACGGGCAATAAAATCTATATTTCCGGTGGCGATCACGATTTAAGCGACAACATCGTTCATTTAGTATTGGCTCGAATTCAAGGTGCACCTAAAGGTGTTAAAGGCATTTCGTTATTTGTGGTACCTAAGTTTTTACTTAATGACGATGGCAGCATTGGCGCAGACAATGACGTCGCTCTGGCTGGTTTGTTTCATAAAATGGGTGGTCGCGCGCAAACGTCAACAGCACTGAGTTTCGGTGAAAAACAGGGCTCCATTGGCTATTTAGTCGGTGAAGAACATTGTGGCTTGAAGTATATGTTTCACATGATGAACGAAGCCCGCATTATGGTCGGCACTAGTGGCGCAGTTTTGGCGGTGGCCGGATATCAATATTCAGTCGATTACGCCAAAAATCGCCCCCAAGGTCGGTTACCCTCGTGTAAAGATCCACAATCACCTATGGTGAATATCATTGAGCATGCTGATGTAAAACGCATGCTGTTAGCCCAAAAAGCCTATGCGGAAGGGGCAATGGCGTTAGTACTATATGGTACTCAATTAAGTGATGATGAACGTACTGCCGTCACAGTCGAGCAACGCCAACATGCCCATATACTGTTGGATTTCTTAACCCCCATTATTAAAACGTGGCCGTCAGAATATGGCCCTAAAGCCAATTCACTGGCAATTCAAGTGATGGGCGGTCACGGTTATATTAACGAGCATCCGGTTGAAATGTTCTATCGTGATAATCGCTTAAACCCGATCCATGAAGGTACTACTGGGATTCAATCATTAGATTTGCTCACCCGCAAAGTACCGATGAATAACTTACAAGGTTATAAAGCGACCTTAGCTGAAATGGTCATCACCATTGATGAGGCAAAGCACTATCCCAGTTTACATGAGTTTTCTAGCCAATTAACCCAAGCAGTTGATACCTTAAGTACCACAACCGAGGCCGTGTTAGCGGCAATGTCGACTAAGAATATTGATCTCGCTTTGGCCAATTCGGTTAAATATTTAGAGTTGTTTGGTCATGTGATTATTGCCTGGTTGTGGCTCAAGCAAAGTATTGTCGCCACTAAAGCGATAGCTGAACAACCGCATCAAGCTGATATGGATTTTTATCAAGGTAAATTACTGGCGTGTCAGTATTTTTATCGTTTTGAATTACCTGAAATTAACGTTTGGTCAAACCTACTCGTTACCACTGACAGCACCAGCTTTGATATGCAGCCTGATTGGTTCTAATGTGAATTAAACCGACTTAAGGCGCTGTTAGGCTGATTGGTTTTGCCTAGCTTTAGGTGAGCATTATAAAATCCAATCTAATGAAAACATTACCGCCCAGTGCAGTAATGTTCTTTGTTGTTAAAGCTCTCAAGATATTTGTTTCTGTTAGCTGCCTTCCAAACGCCAAGCTATTCATATTGTGAATAACTTGGTATCAAAACTATTCATTTGTTTAATTTACTTAGCGCAACTAGCATGAGATATCGCTTAAATTTCATTCATGGATAGTACCGCGAAAGTATCAGAGGAAAGGGAATAATGCCGACAAAAATTAATCGCAATGATATTGCCAACTATATTGGCTACCAAGCAGCCGCTACAAACTGGTTCCAAATCACCCAAGATCAAATTAATCAATTTGCCGATTGCACTCTCGACCATCAATTTATTCACGTCGATGAAGAAAAGGCGAAAGCCACTCCTTTTGGTTCCACCATTGCCCACGGTTTTTTATCGTTATCTATGTTGTCTCATTTTGCTGAAGAATTTAGCCTGCTTATTGATGGCTTCTATATGGGACTCAATGCCGGTTTCGATAAAGTCAGGTTTTTGCAACCCGTTACCGTCAATAGCCGCATTAGGGCACATGCGAAAATCCTTTCTATTGAAGAAAAAAAGCCGGGGCAATTTCGCTTATCGACCGAAGTGACCATTGAGATTGAAGGCGTTGATACACCGGCATTAGTTGCTGAGTGGATATCTGTACAAATGGTTAACTAATATTGGTTAAGTGATGATCGTTAATTCATCATGCTGGCACAGACAATATAATAACAAATAAAAATAAACAGTTAAGGTAATAACATGACTATCAGTTTTGCAGGAAAAGTGGCTATTGTTACTGGGGCAGGTAACGGATTAGGCCGTTCACACGCGTTGGAATTAGCCAGACGTGGCGCCAAAGTCGTTGTTAATGATTTAGGCGGCGCACGTGATGGCAGCGGTGCATCTTCTGCAGCGTCACAAGAGGTGGTGCAGTTGATTGAAGCAATGGGCGGTGAAGCGATTAGCCATGGCGCTAACGTTGCCCATTTTGATCAAGTACAAGACATGGTGCAACAAACCATGGATAAATGGGGGCGTGTCGATATTTTAATCAATAACGCCGGTATTTTACGTGATAAGTCGTTTTCAAAGATGACCTTAGATGACTTTAAACTAGTCATGGACGTGCATGTGATGGGCTCGGTTAACTGCACTAAAGCTGTATGGGACATCATGAAGCAGCAAAATTACGGTCGAATCGTGATGACGACATCATCGAGTGGTATGTACGGTAACTTTGGTCAAGCCAATTATGGCGCTGCTAAAATGGCGCTGATTGGCCTAATGAATACCTTAGTACTGGAAGGTGCGAAAAATAATATCCATATTAATGCGCTAGCACCTACGGCTGGCACACGTATGACTGAAGATTTAATGCCTGAAGAAATCATTAAAGCCTTTGCACCAGAAGCGGTCACCGCAGGCATGTTGACTTTGTGTGACGATGACGCGCCTAATCGATTCATTTTATGTGCTGGCGCAGGCGGTTATTCAAGCGCGAGTATCTTCGAAACCGATGGCTGCTTTATTCCTAGCGCGAAACAAAGCCCAGAAACTGTGCGTGAACATTGGGATCAACTCACCGATCAACACAATCAAAAAGCCTTAGTGTCGGGTTCGCAACAAGGCGAGAAGTTTGTGATGAAAGCCATTGCGTTTATGAAATCTCAGGCTCTAGGGCGAATTGATTAGCAGCACACATCATTAAAAAAAGGATTTGTCATGAGAGAAGCCGTCATTGTTTCAGCCGCCAGAACACCAATTGGTAAAGCCTATCGCGGCGCCTTTAACGATTTATCTGCCCCCACGTTAGCCGCTATTGCGGTTAATGCCGCAGTAGAAAGAGCCGGAATAGATCCAAATGAAATTGAAGACTGTATTTTTGGCGCCGCCTTAACTCAAGGTAACCAAGGCATGAATTTTGGTCGTCAAGTGGCCATGGCGGCGCAATTACCTGTGTCGGTGCCGGGCATGACGGTTGATCGCCAATGTTCATCAGGTCTCATGTCTATTGCTATAGCTGCCAATCATATTGTTTGTGATGGTGCCCAAGCTGTGGTTGCCGGAGGTTGTGACTCTATCAGCTTGGTTCAAAACGATAAGATGAACATGCATCGCGCGGTAGACCCTAGCGTAAAAGCCTATCGACCAGCGATTTATATGCCGATGCTCGATACGGCTGAAGTGGTGGCTAAGCGATATAATATTTCACGCGAGGCACAAGATGCCTATGCATTATCCTCTCAGCAACGCACCGCAATCGCACAGTCACAAGGCCGATTTGATGCTGAAATAGTCCCGGTCAGTTGCACTATGCTGATAATGGATAAAGTCAGCGGTGAAATCAGTAAGCAGCAAGTGACCTTAACTCAAGATGAAGGCAATCGCCCATCGACAAATTTAGAAGGTCTAGCTGGCTTAAAAGCGGTTAAAGAAAATGGATCGATTACCGGTGGTAATGCATCACAACTATCAGACGGTGCAGCAGCGGTTGTGGTAATGGAACGTGAACTCGCCGAGCAACGAGGTTTAACACCATTAGGCGCGTATCGAGGCATGGTGGTGAGTGGATGTGAGCCAGATGAAATGGGCATAGGACCTATTTATGCAATTCCGAAACTGCTTGAGCGAAATGGCCTTAGCATTGACGACATAGGTTTATGGGAAATCAATGAAGCGTTTGCGGTTCAGGTAATTTATTGTGCTGAATATCTCGGCATTCCCGCCGATCGTTTAAATGTCGACGGCGGCGCAATCTCAATCGGTCACCCTTATGGTATGAGCGGCACACGTATGGTGATGCACGCCTTAATTGAAGGTAAACGCCGCGGCATTAAATATGTGGTTGTCAGTATGTGTATTGGCGGTGGTCAAGGCGCGGCTGGATTATTTGAAGTGTTATAAAATGACGCTTAAAAGATCAACAGCCATTGTTAATGGTTCGTTAAGTTTAAATTTAAGATTGGTGTGTAGATTTAAGGTTAGTGCTCAGTTTAATGACGCTGATGACATGATGCAAAATAATAATAAACATAGATAGCGGCTCGGGTATTAGGTTCTGTTGCGTATTTGAGATGGACTTTGCAGCTGCTAATAACATTACATTTTGGGGACAATATTATGGAAAAAATTTGGCTTGAAAAGAGTTATCCGCCCGGGGTTGAGTTTGAAATCGATCCTGATAAATATAATTCTTTGGCAGATTTATTTTTAAAATATACCAAGTTATACGCCGATAATACTGCATTTATTAATATGGATGTCAGTATTACTTATCAGCAACTGGCTCAGCAAGCGACTGATTTTGCTGCCTACTTACAGCAAGATTTGCGGTTAGTCAAAGGCGACAAATTTGCCATCATGATCCCTAATACACTGCAATATCCTATCGCGCTTTTTGGTGCGCTGATTGCCGGACTGACCATTGTAAACGTTAACCCTTTGTATACCGCCCGCGAATTAGAACATCAATTAAAAGACTCTGGTGCCAAAGGGATCCTTATCCTCGAAAATTTTGCTCATGTATTGCAAGCCGTGATCGATAAAACTGATATTAAGCATGTGATCACCACAGGTGTCGGTGACCGATTAGGGCTCATAAAAGGTGCATTAATTAACGGCGCCATCAAGCATGTTAAAAAACTGATCCCTGCGTTTGATTTGCCCAATGCGGTTAAATTTAATGATGCTATGTCTAAAGGCAGCAAACTGAATTTTGTCGCCGTTCCCGTTGTCGGTTCAGATTTGGCCTTTTTACAATATACAGGTGGTACTACAGGTCCATCAAAAGGGGCAATGCTGACTCATCGAAACATGGTTGCTAATCTTGAACAGTCCAATGCTGTGACTAAAAATATCTTTGAAGTGGGTAAAGAGATCATTGTCACCGCATTACCGCTTTATCATATTTATGCGCTGACCTCTAATTGCTTAGCTTTTTTGCCATTTGGTGGCATCAATCTATTAATTACCAATCCACGTGACATGGCGGGATTTGTTAAAGAGTTGGCTAAATATCGCTTTACCATTATTACTGGCGTCAACACGCTATTTAACGGATTGTTACATACTCCTGGCTTTGACAAGCTTGATTTCAGCGCTTTAAAAATGGGCTTTGGTGGCGGCATGTCAGTGCAACGTCCTGTGGCTGAACATTGGGAAAAAGTCACTAAAAGTCGTCTTTTAGAAGGCTACGGCTTAACTGAATGTGCGCCTTTAGTGACTATGAGCCCTTATAATCAACAAAGTTACAATGGATCGATTGGTTTGCCTGCTTCATCAACTGATATTCGCCTTGTTGGGGCAGATGGTGAAGAAGTGGCATTAGGTGAGCCAGGGGAAATGTGGGTTAAAGGCCCTCAAGTGATGAAAGGTTACTACAATCGCCAAAAAGCAACGGATGAGGTGCTCATTGATGGCTGGTTAGCCACAGGTGATATTGCCACCATGGATGAAAATGGTTTCTTTAAAATTGTTGATCGTAAAAAAGACATGATCAATGTGTCTGGCTTCAATGTGTTTCCAAATGAGATTGAAGAAGTACTCGTGATGCATGACGGCATACTTGAAGCCGCTGCGGTAGGAACCTCATGTGATATTACCGGCGAGCGAGTCAAAGTGTACATAGTGCGTAAAGATCCTAACCTTACCGAGCAAGATGTGTTTGATCATTGTAATAAAATGCTGACCAACTATAAGCGCCCTAAGGTAATTGAATTTATGAATGAATTACCGAAAAGTAACGTCGGTAAAGTGTTACGTAAAGACCTTCGTAACATGGCATAAGCTTGGTCGAAACGGATCACTCGTGGCTATAGCGTTAAGCTTATAGCCTTCATCAAGCGCTAAGTCTTTTCAATCCAGCATTAGTGCGAAGTGATATGCAGCAATAATTGATCACTGTGTATTAGTCACTAAAATCACTGTCGGTATTGATTGCCGACAGGTTAACCATAAGAATGTTATGTTAGAAATTTATGCCGGTGAAACGGCTTTAACAACAATCCATCAAGATGGATTTTCTCCAGAGTTATTTAGCTCTTTTCTTGGTGCAAGTGGTGGGCCGAAATGGTTTACTTTACTGGGACTAGACAAGTATATCTTTGGTGAATTTTTTAATGGCAGACAACAGCCGTTAAATGTCATTGGCTCAAGTGCAGGAGCATTTCGCGCCGCATGTTTTGCGCAAAGAGATCCCGTCGCAGCAATAGAGCGATTAGCTAAACATTACAGTGAAACCGTGTATTCAAATGACACTAAGCCACAAGCTGACGAAATAACTGCTAAAGCGATAACGTTACTTGATGAGTTATTTGGCGATACGGGCGCAAGTGAGATCATTAATAATAGTGTTTTTAAAGCCCATTTTATTGTGGCTAAATGTCATGGATTGGTGGCGTCTGAAAACAAACTAAAACAAGGTGCCGGGTTACTCAATAGCTTTCTGAGAAACGCGTTAAGTCGGCCATTACTCAAAAGCCAGTACGAGCGGTACATTTTTCAGCATCATCAAAGTGATTTAACCATTTTTGATCCTGACCATATCCCCACCACGTCAGTGCCATTAAGCCTACACAATATCAAAACGGCATTGTTGGCATCTGGCTCAATTCCGCTGGTGATGCAAGGGATAAACAACATTGCAGATTGTCCTCCTGGCATGTATCGTGATGGCGGTATCATTGATTATCATTTTGATTTTCAAATTAAAAATGAGGGGCTAACTCTTTATCCTCATTTCAGTTCCACCTTAAAAGCGGGCTGGTTTGACAAAAACTTATCTCGAAAAGTCAGGCTAGAACATTACGACAACACAGTATTATTGTGTCCATCAGCAGAATTTATTGATTCGTTGCCTTATCATAAAATTCCTGATCGCAAAGACTTTGTTGAAATGAAACCTGCTCAACGGATCCAATACTGGCGACAGGTTTTTGTTGAAAGTGAAAAACTTGCCCAGCACTTTAAACACTTTTATCAAACGCAAAATATCAACAGTATAAAAAGCATCAAGCAACTCATCAGGTGACAAGGTTAATCCATCATTTGCCATCATTTTTATAGATCGATTATTGATATTCACTCACATATAAAGGGAATCAAATATGAGTACCTATACCGCCATTAACTTAGTCGCCCGTCCTCAAGGTGGCCCAATTGGCCCAGAATTATTTGAAATTGTCGAAAAGCCAATGCCGGCAGTGGCGCAAGGGCAGTTTTTAGTTAAGCAACATCATATGTCACTTGATCCGGCCATGTTTGGTTGGATGAGCCCAGATACCGAAAGTTATATTCCTCCTGTCACCTTGGGCGAGGTTATGCGCAGCTCTGGCATAGGTGAAGTTGTCGAAAGTCAACATCCTGACTTTACGGTTGGCGACCGAGTGATGGGGATGATGGGTTGGCAGGAATATTTTCTAAGTAATGGTGCCGGTTTGCATAAAGTGACGGCGCCATTACCCGATGAAGCTATTTTATCGGTATTTGCTTTGCCTGGGTTAACGGCGACACAAGGACTGTTCAACGTAGGAAAGCCACAAAAAGGTGAAACCATTGTAGTCTCTGGTGCCGCGGGTTCTGTAGGATCGATTGTGGGTCAACTGGCTAAAGCTGATGGTTTAAGAGTCATTGGCGTAGTCGGCAGTGATGAAAAAGCGGATTGGATAATTAACGAGCTAGGTTTCGATGGTGCGATTAATTACAAGACCGATGATTTAGCAGCAAAACTGGCTGAATTAACCCCTGATGGTGTTGATGTGTATTTTGAAAACACTGGTGGTCCTATCCAGCATCATGTGTTTGCCAAAATGAATCCCCATGGGCGTATTGTGGTGTGTGGCATGATTGCTGATTATCCCAAAGCGGTACCTGATTTAGGCCCAAGCTGGGTGCAGGTAATTAAAAAAAGGCTCATTATCCAAGGCTTTACTATGCCAGATCATTTTGGTGATGTACCGGCATTACTCGAAAAATTAACCCCTTATGTCATGAAAGGGCAGATTAAACATCGCGCCCATGTATTAATTGGACTTGAGTCGGCCATCACTGGCTTAAACTTGTTTTTCACTGGTCAAAACAAAGGCAAGCTCATCGTTAAATTATAAAATCATCCTTCAATTAATTAACCTTCACTCAACATGCATGGTGGCGGGAGCTATTACCACCATGCTGTCAAAGGGATTGACTATGAACAAGCGTAATAAACGTATTGTTATTAGCATTAGTTCGGTGCTGTTAACGGCTACAGCGTTTTCGATTAACGCGGCAAACCAAGTCAGCAATATTGATGATAATAGCTTTAATTGCATCAGAGATATGACACCTGTTCGCCATTTTTATGTCGATAACCTGCTTGGTAATACTCAAGGTACTTTAGCTGTTGCTAATAATCCTGAAGGTGCAGTTTATCCTGAAGGATCTGTGGTGCAGTTAGTGCCCACTGAAGTGATGGTTAAACGCGAAGCGGGCACTTTTCCTGCCACAGGTGACTGGGAGTTTTTTGAATTAGAAGTCGATGAACAAGGCTCAACTATCACTAAACGTGGATTCACTGATGTGAATAACCGTTTTGGCGGTAACTGTTTTACTTGCCATTTACCTGCAGCTGAAAAGTGGGATTTTGTTTGTGAATCAGGTCATGGTTGCGAGCCTATCCCGATAGATCGCAGTATGACAGGTGCATTGCAGCGTTCGGACCCGCGTTGCGGTGAACCAGAACTGCAAGATGGCGATACATTTGCCTTGTTTAAACTTAACTCTATGGTTGTGCTTGGCAGTGCCAAGAAATGGCTTGAAGATTTATTTTAATCTTTAAATAACCTTGTGTTCACCCATCCAAGTCAGGCGATATATATGAGCGAAATGAATACCCATTATAGAAATTGCAATATTTGTGAAGCCATGTGTGGCTTGGAAATTGTCCATCAAGATAAACAAATCATCTCGATTAAAGGTGACCAACTTGATCCCTTTAGCCAAGGTTATAATTGCCCTAAAGCACTTGCTCTAGAAGATTTCTATACTGATAAAGATCGCTTAAAAACGCCGATAAAACGAACCGCTTCTGGTTGGCAAGCTATTAGTTGGGATGACGCTTTTAACGAGATAGTCGCTAAGTTTAAAAGCATTCAACAGCAACACGGGAAAAATTCCTTAGCCGTTTATCTCGGCAATCCCAATGCCCATAGTCTGGGGAATGCGCTATTCCTCAAGCCTTTTTTGAAGTCACTTGGCACAATAAATCGCTTTAGTTCAGCCTCTGCTGACCAATTGCCGCATCATGTTGCGGCTAACTTTATGTTCGGCGCTGGTATGTTAATCCCGGTCCCCGACATTGATAGAACTGACTTTATGTTGATCATAGGGGCTAATCCTGTGGTGTCCAATGGCAGTATGATGACAGCGCCCAATGTTATTGGCCGTATGAAGGCTATTCAACAGCGTGGCGGCAAAATTGTCGTGGTTGACCCTCGTAGAACCCGTACCGCTAAAATTGCCGACCAACATTTGTTTATTCGCCCAGAAAAAGATGCCTTATTACTGCTCGCCTTGATCCATTGTGTGTTTGAGCGTAATAAGGTGAATTTAGGCCATTTAGAACACTTAGTAGAGGGGCTTGATGATGTTGCTAAACTTGCCAAAACCTATTCACCCGATGTGGTTGCAAGCATAGTCGGCATTGATGCGAGTACTATTTACACCTTGGCCGATGATATGTTGTTGGCAGATTCCGCTGTGTGTTACAGCCGCATGGGAGCATCTACGCAAACATTTGGTGGCTTATGTTTATGGCTTACCAATGTACTCAATATAATCACAGGCAATTTTGATCGCGCCGGTGGTGCCATGTTTCCGCAACCGGCCTTTGATTTACTGCGTAACCATCAAGTCGGCCATAAAAGTTCGTTTGGCCAGCATCAAACCCGAGTGCGTAAGTTACCATTTTTTAATGGTGAGTTTCCGGTTGCTTCTTTGGCTGAAGAAATACAAACACCGGGAGAAGGGCAGATTAAAAGCTTGATAACCGTTGCTGGAAATCCGGTATTGTCGGCCCCCAGTGGTCATCAATTAGCCCAAGCCTTCGCAGGTTTAGATTATATGGTTTCGGTTGATATTTACCTCAATGAAACCACTAAATATGCCGACATTATTCTGCCGGGCACCACGGGCGTTGAGAATTCGCACTTTGATATTTTCTTTAACTCATTCTCGGTTAGAAACACAGTTAAATACTCAGCGCCATTGTTTGAAAAACAAGTCGATCAACGTAGTGACTGGCAAATACTCAAAGAAATTTCTGCGCGAATGCTTAATATTGCAGCAGATGATCCAATGCAAAAAATCACTCCCGAAATCATTTTGGATATGGAACTCAAACAAGGCCCCTATGGTGAGCAAGGCATGAGTTTACAAAGGTTAATCGATAACCCTCACGGTATCGATATCGGCCCATTAATGCCGTGTTTAGCAGAACGAATTAAAACCGCTAACGGCAAAATCGATCTGTTTCCGCAAGTATTTAGTGATGATTTGCCCCGATTGCAAGCTGTGATGACAGCAGTTTCTCGCGATCTGGCTTATCCATTTGAGTTAATTGGGCGTCGACTGGTTAAAAGCCATAATACCTGGACCCAAAATTCAGCACGGCTCATCAAAGGTAAAAATCCTTGTACTTTAGAAATGAATTCACAAGATGCGCACCAGTTGGGTATTGAACAAGGCCAGCTGGTGACGGTCAGTTCGGCAGTGGGCCAAATTGATATTGAAGTGGTTCTCACTGATGATATTCAAGCGGGTGTGGTGACCATACCCCAAGGTTGGGGCCATAATCAGCAGGGCACAAAGATGTCGGTTGCCGCCAGTCAGCCAGGCGTGAGCATTAATGATTTAACAGATGCCAGTCGAGTTGATATGCTCACGGGGAATGCAGCATTTAATGGTACGCCAGTTGCTATCACTTTAGTGTTAAAAGAAGGGCGCTAAGTACAAAGTGTCCTAACCAAGCCAGCGGGCTTTTGTTACAATCGATAAAACTGATATCAATTAAAATTTTGCTGCTGGTAAATGCTATTAGCGACAAACGAAATCAATGAAAAGGTAGAGCATGTTTAAAAGTACACAGAATTATATTGCATCCAGCGACCTCACCATGGCGGTAAATGCGGCCATTTCATTAGAGAAACCATTATTAATCAAAGGCGAGCCTGGAACCGGTAAAACCCAGTTAGCCGAAGAGTTAGCTAAATCACTCAATTGCAAACTGTACCAATGGCACATTAAATCGACCACTAAAGCGCAACAAGGGCTTTACGAATACGATGCTGTATCGCGCTTACGCGACAGTCAGTTAGGTGATGTTCGCGTGCATGATATTGGCAACTATATCGTAAAAGGTAAGTTGTGGCAGGCGTTTGAGGAAGAGCAAAGACCGATATTGTTGATTGATGAAATCGATAAAGCCGATATTGAGTTTCCAAATGATTTACTGCAAGAACTCGATAAAATGGAGTTTTATGTCTATGAAACTCAACAAGTGATTAAGGCCAAACAAAGGCCCATCATTATCATCACCTCAAATAACGAAAAAGAGTTACCTGATGCTTTTTTAAGGCGCTGTTTTTTCCATTACATTAAGTTTCCTACTAAAGCTGAAATGGAAAAAATTATCGATGTGCATCATCCTGATGTTAAACAAGCTTTATTAACACAAGCACTAGAGGTGTTTTTTGATTTACGTGAGGTCAATGGCATTAAGAAAAAACCCTCAACATCAGAATTAATTGATTGGCTCAAGCTACTGATTTCCGACGACATCTCACAAGACATCTTGCTCGATAATAAATCAGATATTATTCCCTTGTTTGGCGCGCTGTTAAAAAATGAGCAAGACGTTTCACTGATTGAAAAATTGGCCTTTATGAGTCGTAGAAACAGGTGATTTAACAGTGTTTATTGATTTTTTTCTTACCCTAAAAAAACACAAGGTGCCTTGTAGCTTACGCGAGCTATTAGATCTTATTGCCTTGCTTAAAAAAGGGCTGATTTTTGCCAACGTAGACGATTTTTATAACCTTGCCAAAATCGTCATGGTTAAAGATGAGATACACTACGACAGATATGACAAGGCTTTTGCTGAGTACTTTAACGGCATCGAGAGTATTGATATTTTCGATAAGATCTTGCCGGAAGACTGGCTCAGAAAAGAATTCGAAAAACACCTTAGCCAAGAAGAAAAGGATCAACTCAAATCACTTGGAGGCCTTGAAGCGTTAATGAAGGCGTTAAAAGAGCGTTTGGAAGAACAAAAAAAGCGTCATGCTGGCGGTAATAAATGGGTCGGAACGGGTGGCACATCACCCTTTGGGGCTTATGGTTATCATCCCGAAGGGATCAGAGTCGGCCAAGATAAAAATCGTAATAACAGTGCCGTGAAAGTATGGGATAAGCGCGAGTTTAAAAATTTCGACCAAGATCGCGAATTAGGCACCCGTAATATCAAGTTAGCCCTTAAAAAGCTAAGAAAGTTTGCTCGTACCGGCGCCAGTGAAAAGCTCGACATCAATACTACGATTAGCTCAACCGCTAAAAATGGTGGCATGTTAGATGTGCATATGGAGCCAGAACGCCATAATGCCGTTAAAGTGCTGATGTTTTTCGATATTGGCGGCTCGATGGATGATTATATCCATACTTGCGAAGAGCTGTTCTCCGCGGCCCACAGCGAATTTAAACATTTAAAGTTTTTCTATTTTCATAACTGTGTTTACGATCAACTGTGGCAAGACAACAACCGCCGCTTTGATAAAACCATCGATCTTGAAGAAATTATCAGAACATTTTCATCTGACTATAAAGTGATTTTCGTCGGCGATGCCACCATGGGACCTTATGAGATTATTGCTAAAGGTGGCAGTGTTGAACACTGGAATGAAAAACCAGGTATTGAATACATGAATCGATTGCTAGGCCATTTCAATAAGGTCGCATGGTTAAACCCGCAACCTGAAAATCACTGGCAGATCCATCATTCTATTGCCATTATCCAGCAGCTTGTTGGCAATAAAATGTACCCACTCACTGTGGATGGTATTGGGCGGGCAATTAAAGACATTAGCTAACAATAAAAACAGCAGCCAATTAGGCTGCTGTTTTTATTAACGGATATGAATCACATGATGCTATGAGTCGATAGGCTCGATATACAGTTAAAGCACAGACTCGCTTAACTGTTCTTCATTGCTTTTATCATGTCTAAAGCAACGGCTTCGGCAATACTAATGCCATCGATACCCGCCGATAAAATCCCACCAGCGTAACCCGCACCTTCACCCGCTGGGTATAAGCCTTTGGTATTGATACTTTGGAAATCTGCGCCGCGTTTAATTTGCACTGGTGAAGAGGTGCGAGTTTCAACGCCCGTTAACATGGCATCTTTACTGTCAAAACCACGGATCTTTTTACCAAAGGCAGGAATGGCTTCACGGATAGCATCGATGGCAAATTTCGGTAATGCATCACTTAAATCAGTCATTTTGACATTAGGTTTGTAAGACGGCTCGACATTTTCGAACGGTAATCCTGATCCTGCTGCCAAAAAGTCGCCAACCATTTGTGCCGGAGCATCATAATTACTGCCGCCCATAACATATGCATGACGCTCTAGTTTACGTTGTAGTGCAATACCTTGTAGTGGATCGTTATCAAAATCACTAGGATCTATGCCCACTACAATGGCACTGTTGGCATTACGCTCACTGCGCGAGTATTGACTCATACCGTTGGTTACCACTGCGTGTTCTTCAGACGTTGCCGCCACAACAACACCACCTGGACACATACAGAAACTGTAAACACTGCGGCCGCTTTTACAATGATGGACTAATTTATAATCAGCCGCGCCCAAAATAGGGTTGCCGGCATTGATGCCAAAGCGATCTTTATCGATCATCTCTTGCTTGTGTTCAATACGAAACCCAATTGAAAATGACTGCGCCTGCATAAACACGCCTTGGTCATGTAACATTTGGAAGGTATCACGGGCGCTGTGGCCTACTGCCGCAATCACATGCTTAGAATGCAGTACTTCGCCATTATTAAGGGTGACACCAGTAACTTGGCGATCGCTAATATTGATTTTATCGACGCGGGTTTCAAAGCGAATTTCACCGCCTAAGCGAATGATCTCACGGCGCATTTTTTCTACCATGGTGACCAATTTAAAGGTACCAATGTGGGGTTTACTCACATAAATGATTTCAGCAGGTGCACCGGCGGCAACAAATTCTTGTTTTACTTTTAAGCCTTTAAAACCTGGGTCTTTCACTTGGCTGTACAACTTACCATCCGAAAACGTGCCAGCACCACCTTCACCAAATTGCACATTTGATTCGGTATTGAGCTCGCTGGTACGCCAAAAGCGGAAGGTATCTTTAGCGCGTTCATGCACTGATTTACCGCGTTCTAAAATAATAGGATTAAAGCCCATTTGCGCTAACATCAGCCCAACAAATAAACCACAAGGTCCCATGCCAATCACGATTGGACGTTCGGTTAACCCTTCAGGTGCACAAGCGACATATTTATAATCGGTATCAGGCGATACGCGAATGTTATGATCATCAGCAACTGATGCTAATAATTGTGCTTCGTCTACATTGGTTAAGGTCACATCCAAGGTATAAATTAAGAAAATTAAGTTCTTTTTGCGTGCATCGTAGCCACGCTTAAATATATGGATGTCAACCAGCTGATCCGCTGAAATAGAGAGCCTTTGCAACACCACTTCTTGGAGTGCATCTTCATTATGGTCGAGAGGCAATTTTACTTGGTTTAAACGGATCATGATTTACCTAAAAAAGAGACTTAAAAAACAGCGCGTAGTTTACGTGATCTAACCTTAAAATGAAATTATCTATTGATGTCATATGCCATACAGGCAGGTTCTATTAATGATATAGAGTAAATCATGGCCTTAGCTGAGTTTGTTTGCCTTTGTAATGTTCCGTCTAGAGCCTTTAATTAGTGTTAATCTATAAACCATTTGATGATTTTTACAATTTGTCATTAAATCTTTAGGTGTTGGTCAGCTATCTAAAATTTAATCAAACTAGTTACGGTATTCCATTAGCAAAATGAATGGTTTAGTTTACTGCGGTATCTGTCGTTGGTTAAGTAAAAGGGAGACGTAATGTTACATCAAGGAATTTCTATCATGCTGGCCCCAGTATTAGTGTTTCAGGGACTTAAGGTTCGCCGTACTACGCCAAGGTTGCCTGAACCCGAGGGTGAACGAGTTGGACAAACTGGATCGAATCCTGCGTTAAGCTTGCTTATTTTAGGTGACTCAGCTGCTGCAGGCGTTGGAGTGACCAATCAACAACACGCTTTATTGGGACAGATTATTGAGCAATTAAGCCCTCAACTCGAATTTAGTTATGCATTGTTTGCTAAGACAGGGTCGACGATAGCCACCACGTTACAAGCCTTACATGAACGCATTGATACACCCCATCCAATCCTCAGCCAAAAGCACTATGATGTTATTGTTACATCACTGGGTGTCAACGACATTACTTCATCAATCAGTTGCGATAAGTGGCTGCAGCAACAAAAACAGTTGTTAGAGCTGATTACTCAGCGGTACAAACCCAAACTGATACTAGTGACGGCGTTACCGCCACTGGGGTTATTTCCTGTTTTGCCTAATCCACTTCGGTGGAGCTTAGGCCAGCGCGCCAATCAATTTAATCGTAAATTACAGCAATTATTAATTAAACTTGATCAGCAAGGCGCTCTGCCTATAAATCAACATATCGATCCCACTACAGCCTTTAGAGTAATTAAACTGCCGTTAGACAACCCACAACCCGATATCACCATGCTTGAATTTATGCGCCAAGTCATGGCCACAGATGGGTTTCACCCAGGAGCACCGATTTATAATGCATGGGCAAATTTAGTGGTGCAGCAGATAGTTGGTGGCATTAAATCTGCAGCTATTTAATGAAATAGATGTATGACATGCGTTTCTGCCTACTATGAGTCGGATATATGGCCGTAGGCCATAATTATAAAGTACAAAATATAAGACAAACACCTGGATCCCGGCTAAAAAGCATTACCGGGACGACGTGAGAGTTGGGACGACGAAAAGGCTGTTAGCAATCATCTGTCCATAAATGAGTAGATGCCTTCGCTTATAAATATCCAAGAGGGAGTTTGATAGTGATCAAACTGTATTCCAGTCGTACAGCTAAAGCATAACGCATAGCTTTTACTACTTGGTATAACTAATTCGATACACGGCATTGGCAAAGTCATCTGATACCAAGATCGAGCCATCTGCCAGAGTCATCACATCTACTGGGCGTCCCCAGCTTTGTTCAACATTGAGCCAGCCTGTAGCAAAAGGCGAATAGTCGCTCACCGTATTACCATTTAGCACCACTTTCATGATCCGGTAGCCGACTTTATTGCTGCGATTCCACGACCCGTGCTGCGCGATTAAGATGGTATTTTTATATTCAGCAGGAAATTGCTGGCCCTGATAAAACTCCATACCTAAGGCTGCGACATGAGCGCCAAGGGTTAATGCTGGCGGTGTATTCAGTTTGGCAATCTCTGGATTGGTAAATTCGGGATCCGCGATATTGTTATTGTGAACATAAGGAAAACCAAAGTGTTGGCCGGTTTGGCTGACACGATTTAGCTCATCATCGGGTAGGTCATCGCCCATCATGTCACGGCCATTATCGGTAAACCATAATTCGCCAGTGACAGGGTGAAAATCAAAGCCAACACTGTTACGTACGCCTTGCGCGACTATGGTGGTTTGCATAGAGTCTTGTGGTGTAGAGCCTGCTTTCTGGGTCTGTGTTTGTTGACTACCTGTTAGTTGGTTATCTGTAAGTTGAGAGTCTGGGTCCAATTTTAGAATACTGGCAAAAGGCAATTCACTTTCGCACACATTGCATGGCGCACCTACAGGAACGTACAATTTACCGTCGGGGCCAAAGGCGATAAATTTCCAACCATGGTGTGATTTATTCGGCAGTTTATCAAACACTAATTCTGCTTTAGGGATGGTGGGTAATGACTTTTCAATATCAGGGTACCGCCAGATTTTATCTACTTCTGCGACATATAAACTGCCTTGATGAAACGCTATCCCTGAGGGCATAAATAAATCGGTCGCAACCATGATTTTTTTGTCCGCTTTAAAATCATGATTAGTGTCAATAAGTGCGTAGACATTACCCGCTTTACGGCTGCCAACAAATACAGTGCCGTTATCGCCTAGTGCCATTTGACGAGCATTTTCAATATTTTCAGCGTAGATATCGATGCTAAAGCCTTGGGGTAATTGAATTCTATCTAAAGGTAATGCTTGTGATGGGCAAGAGAGACTCATCCCCAAAGTGAAAGCAGTTAATAAGGTAATTGGCTTAATCATATTGAGGGTCCCTTTATGCAATAGTATTGTTAATCAACAAGGTAATCTTAGTACTTTTATCAATGTTTTTACGACAATCACCATGAAGTTCATTCACAAGATTATCGACATCGATTCTTATCAAGAATTTTATCGATAATCGACTATTATCAATATCTTAAAATTATCAATAGACTAATATTATCAATAGCCTACGCTTACCAATCTTTAATAATATTTTTGATCATAGCAGCAGTATTTTCTGGCTGCTCTAGCGGGAACATGTGGCCGCCGTTAGGTAGCGTCATTAATTCAATGTCGTTAAGTTTGGCAAATCGAACAAAATGTTTAATCGGGAAGATGGTAGTCTTTTCACCATAAATCAGTTTTGCGGGCACCTTGAGTTTGTTTTTATATGTCACTAAGTTAGTCGGTAAGTGCCTAAAGATATCCGCTTCGACAGCCGGTGAGAAGGTTAATTCTAAACGCTTGTTACGTGAAACTGCGCCAGAATGCACATAGTCTTGCAAGCAACGAGAGTCGAAGTTTTTGAATAATGACTTATGTGAAAAATAATCAACCAAGTTTGTTTTTTCTGGCCAGTGATTTTGGCGAGTTTTGGCTTTACCAGCAGGAGATAGCCTATCAATATACGGTGTACGTTTGATAAAACTCAGTAAATGTGACAATGCGCCAGTCACCACCGGTGGATCTAACATCACTAAACCGCGAAACAATTCCGGATGCTGGCAAGCTGCGATAAAAGAAATGACTCCGCCAAAAGAATGGCCGACACAAATGACTTTTTCATCCTGCTTTCTAATAAATTCAACGAGTTCTGTAACTAGGTGTTGCCAGTTGCTGTGTATCGGATAGAGGATGTTATGCCCAAACTGATCATGGGCTACGGTGCGATAATCGCGAGTAAATTCTGCTAATAATGTTTTATAGCTTCCCGCTGGAAAGCCATTAGCATGAACTAGGTTTATCAGTGGTTTTGTCATAATGTCTCTGATGGATGTTTGGGCTATTTGCGGTGTAATTTGATTCAAATAAATTCACTCTACATTTTATTTAAACGCAAATAGCACAGTATTCCCCAATATTTAGAATATTTTTATCGGATCAATGGGCGTTAACTCGGCAAACTCGGGCGCACGATTTTGCGCTTTAGCTGTGAATATTTCCATCATATCGTTTTGTGGTTGGAACATGCCGCTTTGCCAGACCGACATATATTGTAAGCTGTCTTGAACACTATGATCGCGGGCATAATTAATCATCTCTTTACAGCCTGTTACCGCTAAAGGCGAGCGGGCGGCGATCTCGGCTGCGATGTCTAATACTGCGGTGATCATCGTTTGTTGGTCGTCATACACTTGATTGACCAAACCGGCTTGTTTAGCTTCTTCTGCTGGCATTCTGCGACCCGTATAAGCAAGCTCTTTCACTAGACCGATTGAAATCAACTTAGGCAAACGCTGTAACGTACCAACATCAGCAGTCATGCCGAGTTTGGTTTCTTCAATACTGAAAAACGCATCTTGTGTGCAGTAGCGGCAATCGGCGGCGGTAACCATATCAACCGCGCCGCCAATACAGCCGCCTTGAATCGCCACTAATACTGGCATCCGAGCTGTTTCTAACACACTAAAACAGTCTTGTAGCTTCAGCACTAATCGACGTAGTTGGTCGTGTTTTCGGCCTAACTCGATATTGTCGTTTGGGCCATTGGCACTGAATACGGCCAAATCCATACCAGCACTAAAGTGTTTACCTGTTGATGAAATAACAATCGCCCGAGCTGCTGATTTATTATTAATATCATCAATAACCCTTGGGAACTCATGCCAAAAATCGACGTTCATTGAATTCAACGAGTCAGGTCTGTTTAGGACGATATGGGCCACTTTATGGCTAATATTGACGGTTAGCGTGTTGTACTCTTGCTCAGAATTCATGACTATTTCCTTATATATTCAATGTGATTTGCTTATCCAGCTCGATTGCATCACTGAGTGACGCGAGTATTGTTTGGCGCTCTTTTAGTTTAGTACCATGATGAGCTTTCATATTGAGCGTCTGCATGTGTTTAGCAACGCTCATTGCTGTGCTCATGAGAACGTCTGCTTGCACCACTTGGTCAAGAAATCCTGCAAGCACAGCAGATTCAGGAGCAAACAGCTCAGCATTGATCACTGCACGGCTGAGGTAGTTTTGTGGAATGCGATTTCGGGCAATTTCAATTCCAGCTTGGTGCATTGTCATGCCAATAGCGACTTCGTTTAAGCCAATTTTAAAGTCACCGGTACAACCAATACGATAATCACAACTGAGTAATAAAAATGCCCCTTTGGCGATTGCATGACCAGTACACACGCCGATGATCGGAGTAGGGAACGCCAACATTCTGTATGCCAAGCCGGAGCCCGCAGTCACAAGGGCAATGGCAGAATCTGAACTTTGCTTCATTGTTTTTAAGTCATAGCCGCCTGAGAATATTCCTGCTTGGCCAGTTATCACCACCACAGCAGCTTGCTGTTCAGCATCGTCTAGGGCGGCATGAATCTGTGCTATCACCTCTGGTGAGATTGCATTTACCTTGCCATTGTTCAAACTGATGATATGGACATTGTCTTCAATTGTGACGTTAATTAATTGCATTTTTCACCTGGAATATGGTTGCTAATTGTTTATTAAACAATAATTTAGTTTAATGGGCTAGGCAAGGGGTAATCGGTATATTTGCCCCTAAGGCCTTTAATTGTTGTTTGTTTATACCTAGCCTTGCTATCAATATGTTATGCCCAACATAGCAACTAAAAACCTGCCAGTAAATAACATGGTTATTACCTAAAGCGTTGGCATAAATGATATTTTCTATTTTGCCCGCAGCATTAGTGTCTAGATTACGGCATGTGACTCATTCGTTATCCATATTGAATAATAACGATGCCTTAATACTCGCTATTTTGAGTCTTTAGTCATGTAAGTGACTCATGCAAGTGACTCATAGTTAAACTTGGTTGATTGACGAATGCATGAATGGCGCGATTCACTTCAGCGGGTCTTTCATGTTGCAGCCAGTGACTGGTATTTGCAAAACGTTTAATTGTGCAATCTGAAACATAGCGCTCAATGTCATTGAGGGTTTCGTTAACGAACGCTAAATCTTGTTCACCCCAAAGCACTAACGTTGGCTGATTAATTTGAATATTGGGGATCCTTATGTCAGTCGTCTTTTTGATTGCCCTGTGTTGATTGACGTCTCATCGGCTAATGCTTTTTCAATGCCATCATCTGTGTCGCTGGGTGCTACGTTGGGAGCTAATTGCGGCATAGCCCGATAGTATTGCAGCATGCCATTAATGGCTCCGTATTGGCCCCACACTTTTTTGTAACGTGCAAGTACCTGTTCAGTAAAAATTGCCTCTTGTGAGCTAACCATTATTTTTTCAGTTAAATAGCGATAATCATCCTCGATTAATAGTGTTTCAGCTGATGGACTAATCAACTGATGAATATAAGCACTCTTTTGTCGTTGAATAGGGTTATTGATCATCTCTCGGGTAAAGGTACTCGGATGAGCGGCATTAAGAATAATCAGTTTGCTTATTAAGTGAGGATAAAAAGCGGCTAATGGCCAGGCTATAGCGCCGCCCCAATCATGAGCAACCAAAATGACAGGCTCTGTAGGGCTTATGGCTGCAATAAACTGAGCGATAAACGCGATTAAATTGGGGACAGTATAAAAGTCTAGCTCACTGGGTTTATCACTTAGGTTATATCCGGGTAAGTCAGGCGCAATAACATGATAGTGAGTTGAAAAATAGTCTAACTGTTTTTGCCATGAGCCCCAATATTCAGGAAAACCATGTAAAAATACCATGGTCGATAAGGGTTTTGTTTCTGACATATGGCCAGTTTCAACATAATGTATATTGACCTTATCCACTGCAATATAATGATGCATTAGCTTCATATTCAATCTCAGCACAAATTAAGGCCTATTGAGGCCTAGTTAAACGGTACAGATGATGCTTTATTGGAAGAATGTAACTGAATTCTCAAGCAACTCACGGTCTGTTCTGGTGTTATTTACCGCAGCGCTATCATCGGCATAACCAAAAGACATGCCAAACAAAATTCCGCGTTCATCTGGCAGGTTAAGTATTTCTCTAACAGGATCAGGAAATTGTCCTAGGGCGCCTTGCATGCAATTTGATACGCCATGTTCTGCCATGACAAGCGATAACGTTTGTGCATAAATACCTAAGTCGACAGCACCCATAATGTCTAAGTATTTATCCATGGTAAAAAACACCGCATGTGGCGCATCAAAAAATTGCCAATTACGTAACATGGCCATTTGACGGGCTTTTTTGTCTTCGCGTGCGACCCCAATGGCGCTGTATAACGCATTAGCTGAACCAAATTGACGCTCACGATGAATGCCTTGATATTGCGGTAACCAATTGAAATCAGGGTTTGGTGATGCGCCGCTCATCAAAGTTTCTATCAATCGTTGTTTCAGTTTATCTTTAGTTGCCCCAGATACCACACAAGCTTGCCATGGTTGTACATTACAATTGGACGGGGAGAGTTGCGCACTGGCGAAAATTCTCTGTAATGTGTCATCTGCCACTGGTTGGTCAACAAAGGCCCTTACTGAAGTTCGTTGTTGTAATATCGATTCTATAGACATGTTTGATACTCTTATTAGTTGGATTTTGAATTGTTTTAAAATGTATATTTTAATCCAGGCACAAGCTTGTTGATTCATTGAAGGAAAATGGTATTGCACCACGATTAATCATAGTTACTGATTATCTTAACGATCATTTGCATAGAACAGTATGAGTCAATAACCACAGGGAAGAACATTAAGATTGCTCCCAGTCTTGCCCTCTTTGCTCAAATAAAACCCTACGACTATGCTAATTTAGCTCCAAACGATGCTAGATGCTGTATTAAAATTATACCAATCGATTATTTTAATGATGAACTATTCGCATAATGAATAGTGCACTGTTATAGGCTAATAAAGCTGCTACATATCCGCAAGTCGCGCCACAAAGGGCACAGAAGACAAGTAAACTATCGGGCAAGTGATCAAGATTAATGCGCAATATTGTGCCATTGGCTTGTTAAGCTAGAGGTACTATTAGCAAGGTAAATGTGTAGCTATAATTAATATGCATTTGGATAATACATCTTGTTACTTTAGCATCAGTAATATGACGGGTTATTTATATGGAAAATCATTTAAATAATCACTTAATCGCAGAGGTTGTTGTTTTTTGAGATAAATTTTGCAGACGTTACCGGCAATGATAGTTAAGGCGGAGCTTGTGAGATGTCTTCATCTATCTACATAAGCGACTCTTCACACCGGTATCTGGGAGTGGCTAATCGATAGGGTTTATTTTTATATAAATCAGGTTTTCATAAGGTATTACTTATTTAGAGACTTTCTGTCTAACATTTGTTCTACATGCTGAAATAAACCATTAGCCGTCTGTGTTAAATAAAATTTAGCCGCAAAAGATCAACAGCCCCTGACACTTATAGATAATAGTTGGAGAGCAACAATGCCTGAATACAAAGCCCCCATTCGTGATGTTAAGTTTGTGATGCAAGAGTTGCTCGGCTGTGAAGGCCACTATGAGCATTTAGGCTATCAAGATGCGACTATTGATATGGTTGATGCCATTATCAATGAAGCTGCAAAACTAACAGAAGAGGTTGTTGCGCCATTAAATCAAATTGGCGATCAACAGGGTTGTACATGGAAAGATGGCGCGGTAACCACACCTGATGGCTTTAAAGAGGCGTATGCCCAGTATGTAGAAGGCGGTTGGCCAACATTATCTCAGTCTGAAGAATTTGGTGGTCAAGGTTTACCACATTCGCTAAATATTAGTATCGCTGAGCTATTTTCCAGTGCGAATCATAGTTTTGCCATGTACCCAGGACTCAGTCATGGTGCATTAGCCACCATTGAAGCCCACGGCACAGAATCACAAAAGCAACAGTTTATGCCCAAACTTGTTGAAGGTAAGTGGACTGGAACCATGTGCTTAACTGAGCCGCACTGTGGCACAGATTTAGGTATGTTGCGCACCAAGGCTGAACGTCAAGATGACGGCAGCTATTCGTTAACGGGCACTAAAATCTTTATTTCGGCGGGTGAACACGATCTGTCAGACAACATAGTGCATATTGTTATTGCTCGTATTCCTGGCGCGCCAGAAGGCAATAAAGGCATATCTTTATTCATTGTGCCTAAATTTAATGTCAATATTGACGGCACCATTTCAGATAGAAATGGCGTGAATTGTGGCTCAATAGAGCACAAAATGGGTATCAATGGTAACGCGACTTGTGTGATTAACTTTGATGGCGCTACAGGCCATTTAATTGGCGAACCTAATCGCGGCCTTAAATGCATGTTTACCTTCATGAATGCAGCCCGTATCGGTGTGGCGAGTGAAGGTGTTGCCGCAGCAGAGGCTTCTTTCCAAGGTGCGCTAGCTTACGCCAAAGATCGATTACAGATGCGTTCTATTAGCGGGGTTAAAAACCCTAATGGCCCTGCGGATCCGATTATTGTTCATCCAGATGTACGTAGAATGTTGTTAACTCAAAAGTCTATTGCTGAAGGTGGCCGTGCATTAATTTCATATTTGGCTCAGTTAGTGGATATCGGCCATGCTGAAAAAGATGAGGCAATTAAAGCGGATGCTGAGACAAAATTGGCATTATTAACCCCAATTGCAAAAGCCTTTCTCACTGAACTTGGTTTTGAATGTACCAGCCTTGGCGTTCAGGTGTTCGGTGGCCATGGCTTTATCAAAGAGTGGGGCATGGAACAGTTAATGCGTGATACCAAAATCAGTTGTATATATGAAGGCACAACCGGTATTCAAGCCTTAGATTTACTGGCACGTAAAATTATTGGCAGCCAAGGCGAAGTGTTAAAACCTTTTTCTCAAGATGTGACCGCATTCTGTCAACAGAACATGGACAACCCTGCGATGGCAGAGTTTATTAAACCCATTATGATTTATGCAAAAGAGTGGCATGAACTTACTGTATTGATCGGTGCTAAAGCGATGAAAAATCCTGATGAAATTGGTGGTGCTTCAGTTGATTACCTCATGTATGCCGGCTATGTAACCTTAGCGTTTTTCTGGGCAAAAATGGCAAAAGTCGCTCAAGATAAACTGGCTACAGATACAAGTGAAACAGCATTCTATGAAGCTAAAATAAAAACCGCTCAGTTTTATATGCAACGTATGTTACCAAGAGCAAAAGGCCATGCAGCATGTATTCAAAATGGCGTTGACTCAATGATGGCACTCAGCAGCGATGATTTTGCTTTTTAAGTAAACTGTATACGCTGATAACGTTCTGCTTAAACACCGCAACCTTATAGGTTGCGGTGTTTTTATTTGTAACCAGACAATAATACCGAAGATATTGATACCATAAATACAAAGTAATATATTGATAATTAACGCTTATGATCTAATACTGCTTAAGGTGATAACTTAACTGATGGCATGTCGCGTCGTGGTTTAATTCGGCTATAATGGTTAACTTCAGAATAAAAATAACAAGGGATTAAACAGATGTCAGGTAAAATATTTACTTCAGTGATTCCACTGCTCGCTTTATTTCCATTGACGTCATCAGCCAACTCTTGGGTTGATGTCAGTAATCAATACACAAACAAACAAATACAGATAACCAGTCAATTTCAGCCAGAAATGGCCAGTTCAATAGGGATTACTGAAGCTGATAGTCTGTGTAGTAATATCACTAAGGCACAGCAAGATAAATATATAGAGACGCTTGAAACCAGTAAGAAAACCTTGCTACAAGCGGTGAAAACTGAAAAATCATTGCCAGTTCGTCAAGACCTTAACATTATTATCGACAATATTGATCAGACCATTGCCGCGGGTAATTTAGACGATAAATACATGCTGCCTTGGGTTGATGTCCCCCTGATTATATTCAGAGGTGTGTCGGCATTATTAGATGATCAAATGTCAGATACACGCAAACAAGCGGCTAATACCCGTCTTGCGTGTTATGTCGGCAAAACAGGGCAAGCAGCTTTAACGGAGCAAGCCAAAACCTTATTTGAAGCGGCGTTAGCCAACAAAAAGTTAATTGGGCCGACAAAAGAAGAAGTTAACCAAGCCCTAGCGAGAACTGACACTTTATTACAAGGTTTACAGCAGTTATTTGAACAAAATGAATTCATAAAAGCCGATGAGAATATGTTGCTATTAAAGCAGCAAATTGAAGACTATCGTCAATGGGCTGAAAAAATGGTTATTCCGAACACACGTGATGACTTTAGATTACCCGAAGAAATTTATGCCTTAAAACTCAAAACCGTTGGCATCGATATCGACCCTGAGTTGTTAATTGAACGCGCTAAAGCAAGTTACATGATAACCAAAGCGAATATGCAGGCGTTAGCGCCCTTGGTTGCACAAAAATTTAATATGCCATCAAGTGATTATCGTGACGTGATTAAAGCTCTTAAAAAAGAATCATTAACCAAGGATAAAATTGAAAATTATTATCGTGAAACCAATAAAAAACTTGAGGCCTTGATCAGTAAACATCATGTGGTTGATTTACCTAAACGCGATATGATCATGCGACTTGCAAGTGATGCCGAAGCGGCAGGTAGTCCTGCGCCTCATATGTTGCCGCCACCATTTATTGGCAATACTGGTGAGCAAGGCCAATTTGTTCTGACAACCGGTAACCCTGCATTAACGGGTGATGCTGCCTACGATGACTTTAATTTTAATGCGGTTGCTTATACATTAAGTGCCCATGAAGGCAGACCTGGGCATGAATTACAATTTGCGGTCATGTTGGAGCAGGGCGTTTCACTGGCACGAGTATATTATGCTTTTAACAGCGTTAACGTAGAAGGTTGGGCATTGTATGCCGAAGCGGAAATGTTGCCGTACCTGCCTATTGAAGCACAGCTTATTGCGCTGCAACATAGGTTATTGCGTAATGCTCGCGCGATGTTAGACCCGATGTTGAACTTAGGTCTCACAACAAAAGAAAACGCATATTCATTGTTACGCAACGATGTGGTGTTTTCAGAAGCGGCTGTAAAACAAGAAGTTGATCGATACACTATGAGAATGCCTGGCCAGGCTGGCAGTTATTTTTATGGTTTATCACGATTATTGGAGATCCGCGCCGGAGTTGAAATAGCCCTAGGCGACAAGTTCGATCGTTTAGCGTTTAATAATTTTGTGTTGAGCCAAGGCTTGATCCCACCAAAATTAATGGCGGAAGCGGTTAACCAACAATTTTTAGCTCAGTAAAAATGTACCGGTTTATTTAATGGATCCCATTTAAATCGTTACCGATTTGAATGGGATTTTTTATGTCATGCAATGATTGAATAATGTAAGCAGCATGTTAGCCAATATGCTGCTTACATTGCTTTTAATCTATGATTTACGGTTTGATTAGCATATTGTTTATTGCTGACTAAAGGCTATTTTACTTTGGCGGAATACATAGCTGAATCACTTTTTAGCATAGGGTAAACGCATAAGTTTATTGCTAGTGTGGTAACTATCTAATCCTGTAATCGCCACTGTGTCTATTGCTTGCAAGTCTAAAAAGCCATCACTTTGAAGTGCAGCTTCATCAACATACACATCGATAATTTCACCAATCACCAGCTCAGTACCATTAACGGCTAAATGTTGATGCTCAATAAATTTTACCGAATATTTTAAACGACTTTCTTTTACAAATGGCGCGGTAAAATTATTTAAGTATTCAGGTGTTAGTCCCGTTACCGCAAACTCCGACTCGTCTTTATCATAACGGGCTGATGTTTGATGAGCCTGCTTATAAATTGATTGATTAACTTGGTTAATTGTATAGCAACCCGTTTGTAAAATATTTTCAAAAGTATGACGAGGTACAGTATGTGGGCGCACTATCATCCCCACCAGCGGCGGATTTGCGCCTAGGTGTATCACCGAGCTGACAATAGATAAGTTAGTCAAGCCTTGTGAGTCTTGAGTGCCAATTAAATTAGCGCTTTTAAAACCAGAGAGTGAATTAATTAAATGGGTACGGGTGTGTTTATCAAGCGCGTCTATGCGCTCTTGGGTAAAATGCATTTGAAGTCCTTAACAGTAAAATAGTGTGACCCTATCAATCTTAATGGGCTGATTAACTTTTTAGATATCAATTTTTCTGAGTGTGCGCTGTTGGCTACATGCAACACGTTTGTGTTTATCGTTTGTCAGATTTTAGTTTCCTATGACACTGGCCGTTAGAACAGCTTGAATTGGGCATTAAAAATTTACTAATAGAATGCCTATACTTTGCAAAAAAGCGATATCCAAGGTCGGCAAATAAGCGAATGATGGGTAAGCGGATAAGTTTTAACCAGCGATGTTTTCCAACAATCTCCCACGCCTGACAAGTCACATCAAGGCCGTAAATCATCTCACCCGATAGTGTTTGTGCTTGTAAATACGTCATTGCCTGATTGACATCAATACTTGGGTATCGAAGACTAAAATCAAGCGCATTAAGATCTTCAAGGATGATTTTTTGATGAATATCAGCGTGTTTTAGTTGCTGCATTTCGATGCTGCATAGTGGGCAATTGCCATCGTAGAAAATGATCATATTACTGCTTTGAGATAATTCGAAAGAGATTAGTTTTTACGCTCAAGGATGACAAATAGATCCATTAAATAATGTTTGGTCGCCCTGTGGCATCATACAAGGGCAAATGAGGCATAAATGAGCATTATGTTGCCATGCATGTTAACGTATATTTTCAGGATAAAAATCCAATATTCTGAAGCCAAGTATTTAAATTAAGCAAAAACTTCAGTCGTTAAAGCTGTTTTAATCACGTCATTAAAAGGACAATCATTATGAGTAAGAAACAAGCATACGAAAAAAAATTGCAGGCGCAACTCGATGAGTGGAGTGCGCAAATTGATAGACTGAAAGCAAAAGCCGATGGTAAAGCTGCTGATGAGCAGTTGGAATACTATCAAAGAATAGAGGAACTTGAGTCGATGAAACAATCTGCCAATAAAAAACTTAATGAGCTTAAACAAGCCAGTGATGATGCTTGGGAAGACGTAAAAATCGGCATTGATAGCGCCTGGGATTCGCTCAGTGCAGCATTTAAGTCAGCGAGTTCAAGGTTTAAGTAATCATGTTGCACTAAAGATATTTATATCATATCTATCCTCTATTAAGGTGACCAATGATTAATACGTTACAGATTGTGAAATGGGCTATTAATCTTGGTCGCCATAACAGCTATAAATCACGCCTGTCATTAATGGCAGCTTCTCCATTGGACGACCTAAATAGCTTAGTTACAATTAACAATTAGCAGTGGAAGCTTACTATTACCAGCCAATAAAATAGTGCAAGTGCTTTCCTTGGTAAGGTCGAATTAGGCTAAACAACAATTGCCCTTACGACCATTTTTATTGGTGGAAAATAGAGTCTTAAACAACATAATGCAGATCCTAATCCTTGATAAGTGACTGCATTTTATTACTGTAACCCCTTCATAAACTCGAGTGTGTTACCCTTGAACGATTAACAGGGTAGACAAGCAATTCTAAGTTACCTCTCAAGCTCCATTGGGTCTATCCATGTTTTCTGGTTATTTACAGTCAACTTAGTGTTCACTTGAGTTCATATGATGTTTTGCCATCTATTCTCAATCTATAGTGACCTTATCTAGATCAAGCTTGTGCCGATAAGTGAGTGCTATTCCATCATTGGTAAATGTCATCAGTATGGTATTGGATGAAGAACGTAACCTCATTTATGCGTGCACATTAATAGCGCAATGAGCCACCTTGGTCGATAAATTATTACAGGTCAAAAATATGAAAAAACTGTTCAATAAGATTTTTGCTGGAGTCCATCTGTTCGCAGCTGTCACTCTTATCATCTTATCTTTGATAATTATGCTGTGGTCTATTTACGAGGTCATTTCTGGCATAGAGTATGACTCTGGATTTATTCCATTAATGCTTCAATCTGTCGCCGCTATTATCATAGCTGCAGCGATTATCGATGTTGCACAGTACATGATGGAAGAAGAAGTGTTTAAGGATAAAGAGCTGCGAGATCCCAAAGAGGCAAGAAGAACAATTACAAAAATTATTGTCATTATTACCATCGCCGTCAGTATTGAAGGACTGGTGTTTATATTCAAAGCAGGAACGAAAGACCTTAGCCTTTTACTCTATCCGGCTTTACTTATCATGGTATCAGCGATTTTGATTGTTTCGCTTGGCGTGTACCAAAAATTAAGCGCGACTATCGAAAAAAGAGAAGAGGAAAGTGAATTGTAAGCCTGTGAAAAATGATATTTAGCTATGGCTTAGATAAGTGTTGCGCCGCCATATGCGGCGATTCTCTTTAGTGAAAATAGTTATCTAAATAGAGCGAGTACTAACAGGCTATATTTCACCTTGTAGCTATATTTCAGGAATATCTTTCAGTAATGTTAAGATAGTTTGATTATTGTTTATATTTGCTAAATCAATTAGATAGCTTTTCTCAAGCTCTTGCATCGGTTCATTTGCTAATAAATCTTTTACCAACTGCTCTTCATCATTTGCGATAGCTGTTTTTAAGGCTGCAAAAGTAGCGATACTGTGCTTATGTTGATCAGTATTATGCGATCCCATTAGTTGCACTCCATTAAATGTTTGATATTGATGTCTAGCTGTTCACTCACACTAACAATATTAACGTGCATGTTGCAATCAAAGTGATGGTAAATATACCGAATCGTTGTCGAGGGTATCTAAGCTTGTTAAACAGGTTACGACTTGTCCTTAACTGTGGCTTGAGCGCTGATTTGCAAAGCATAGTGTTAATTCGGATCGAGTTTTAACGCTAATAGCGGCATACAAAGCCGTGTTGATAAAAAGATGGTATCGTATTATTACCAGTTTACTCTTTTGATTTTAAAGGGATCTGGCCACATTATGTGGTTGAAAAGCACACAGTAACGTTGCGGAGACAAGTTATGAGTTACGAAATAAAGGAAGAAAATCGTGATCATGCTCCATTAGAGCGTGGTTTTCTTAAGTTCTCATTGCCTGTTGAGTCATTTATCAATAGTCAGATCGTAGCTGGAATCGTATTACTTGTTTCAGCAATAGCAGCCATTCTTATGGTTAATTTAGGATGGCAACACAGTTATGAAGCCTTAAGTACACTTGAGCTAACTATTTCTCTTGGCGATTGGGCTATAAGTCATTCATTACATTACTGGATCAATGACGGTTTAATGGTGTTGTTCTTTTTCATTTTAGGGCTAGAAATTAAATATGAATGCTTGGTCGGAGCGCTAAGCGATTTAAAAGATGCTGGATTAGTTATTGTTATGGCACTGGGGGGCATGGTGCTTCCGGCACTGATATATTCTAGTATTATTTGGATTAGTGAGTCGTCCAACGCTTATCAAGGCTGGGGTGTGCCTATGGCCACAGACACGGCTTTTGCGATAGGTATTCTCACACTGTTAGGCGCTAAAGCCCCACGGGCGGCTTACATTATTCTTACTGGTTTAGCCATTGTAGATGACATGGGAGCAGTAGCTGTTATTGGTTTATTTTATACCGACCAAATTATTATTCAGTCACTTCTATGGGCGGGGCTCACGCTATTAGTTCTGTTTTTTATAAACCTTCTTGGTATCAGGAAACCTGTCTTTTATTTAGTGGGCGGTTTTTTTCTTTGGTGGTTTATTCTTCAATCAGGCGTACATGCAACCACCGCAGGTCTGTTAGCCGCAATGATGGTGCCGACACGTCCTTATACCAACAAAATCTGGTTTCGCCGTAAAATGCAAAATGTCATCCATGATTTTAAGGACGTAGACAGTGAAGATACTCCTATCCTTGAAAATGAACAACAACACGCACTGGCTGTAAAGGCCGAAGATATTGCCAAGCAAACGACAGCGCCAATATTACGCTGGGGATATACATTAGATAAACCTGTCAGTTTGATTATTCTACCTTTGTTCGCGTTTTTAAATGCAGGCGTAATGTTACCTACGGTCATTCCTGAATTTAAAGATACTGTGGTCACACTGGCGATAATACTCGCATTGGTTTTAGGAAAGGGGATTGGTATTAGCTTTTTTGCCTGGTTGGGATTAAAAGTAGGTGCGGTAAGATTGCCTGATGGTGTGACATTTTCTCATATCATTGGTATCGGTTTTTTGGCGGGTGTAGGCTTCACAATGTCATTATTTATATCAGTATTAGCATTTGAGGGACAACCCGCTTTAATTGAACAAGCAAAACTGGGTATCCTTTTCGGTTCATTAATTGCCGGTATAATAGGAGCTGCTATATTGTTTTCGGTTTCTAAAGATGAGGTTAAATAGTTGGCCCAATTAGCGTATCGAGACGAATAGATAATAGTCAATTTCAATAATGTCAACGTATTGATAGGTACTGGAAATGGGCCGCAAAAGTGATGGCAAAGAACGCTTGCTACAAGCAATATTAGATTTAATGTGGCAGAGCAGCTATGGCACTCTCACTATTGATGCTATATGTGAGCGAGCCGGCGTGAAGAAGGGCTGTTGATACTATTTTTTCAAATCTAAATCACAATATGCTACTGAAGTAATCCGCGACGGAACGGAGGAAAAAAATCCGAAAATGAACACCTTTGTTCGGTAACTAGGCCACCTTTAGAACGACTTAAAGCCTACTTTTACGATATATAACAAACACTAGTTGAAGCTATCGAGAAACATGGCCGCGTGTTGGGCTGCCCACATTTCTGTATGGATGATGAAATAAGCAGTATTGAAACTGTTGATTTTTACGCGCGTTAGGATTTATTTAAAAACATAGATGCTTATTTATCTATTTATCTATTTAAGAGTTATTATTAAGTTAATCTTATGTGGCTAATAACATACGCGGATTATTGTTAGGCCCTATCATCATTTCCATACTTAAACAAAACTTAATCTCAATCGTTAGTATTGTTAACTGAATGTACTCAATTACATCCTTTTAGTCTGAACTGTTTACAATTATTAAGATTTATTGGCCTAATTGGAAAGGCTAACATTGGTATGTTAGTGTAACTAAACAGTAAAATATAATTTGGTTTATTTAAAGCACAGCACTAACAGTGATTTTGATCAGCTTGTTTTAATATGGTTAGCTTCATGCTGAAAATATATTTAAATATTATCTCTAAATATAAATGTCTTAAATCATAGGTAATGATAAGTTTTATATTTAAATATCGTATTGACATATCTAAGTGGTTGCTTTAGGTGATTTACTCATTCAATTATAGTTGACCATTTACTAAAGAATAACAATGTAGATATCAAGCAAGTGAATATGATCAACGCATTTTATTCCATTTAGGCTATTACCATTATTGGCAAAATAGCGCTATTTACGATGTTGTTGCTAAGTCTTTTTGTAATGGCTGGGAGCGCAAACCCTTCCAGTATATTTGTCATCAGGTTTACCGACATTCGAATACTAGACACAGAAAATCGACGTATGTCAGCATAAGCGTACGCCTTCACATTTAATCAGAAGGAGTCCTAATATGAAAAACTTTGACTTTCATAACCCCACAAAAATCCTCTTTGGCAAAGGCCGCATCACAGACCTGAACGATCATGTTCCAGCAGATGCAAAAGTATTGATTATCTATGGCGGCGGTAGCGCAGAACGGACCGGCGTGTTAACACAAGTTCGAACAGCACTAGCTGATCGCACATTAGTCGAGTTCGGCGGTATAGAGCCAAATCCTCGTTATTCAACGACCCTTAATGCCGTTAAAGCAATCGCTGATAACGACATCACCTTTTTGCTTGCCGTGGGTGGCGGATCTGTTATTGATGCGACTAAATTCATTGCCATGGCGGCGCTTTATGCGGGTGACCCTTGGGAAATCCTTACTGCTGGCAGTACAAAAGTGACCGAGGCTATGCCGTTCGGTACTGTGCTAACACTGCCTGCAACAGGATCAGAGATGAATAATGGTGGAGTGATCACTAACCCTGAGAAGGTAGCCAAGCTTCCTTTTAGAAGTCCACATTGCTACCCAATTTTTTCTGTTCTCGATCCTGAGCTTACCTATACGCTGCCTGCTCGTCAGATTACCAATGGTGCAGTAGATGCCTTTGTTCATATCGTCGAGCAGTATCTGACTTACCCCAGCGGTGCACACGTACAGGATGGTTTTGCCGAGTCTCTACTGCGCACCATTATTGAGCTTGGTCCTAAAGCGCTAGAGACACCAGAAGATTATGACATCCGCGCAAGTTTGATGTTGACGGCCACGCTGGCCTTGAATGGATTAATCGGTGCCGGAGTGCCACAAGATTGGGCTTCTCACATGATCGGACATGAGATTACCGCGCTCAATGATACCGACCACGCCCGTACACTTGCAGTTATATTGCCGTCATTATTAAATGATCAGCGCGGCCACAAGCACGAAAAACTACTGCAATATGCTCGTAATGTTTGGGGGATCAACGAAGGTTCTGATGCCGTACGAATTGACGCTGCGATAGATGCTACGCGTGCATTCTTTGAGCAACTAGGCATTAAGACTCACTTGAGCGACTACGATATTGCCACCCCTGAAATTGAACTTATCGTTAGTGCCTTGCAGGAACATGGCATGACGGCCCTTGGCGAACATAAAGACATCACCCCAACTGATGTGCGCCGAATTCTCGAAGCGTCACTTTAAAGGAGATAGAACATGACACAGACAAATACAACGAATCGACAATGGATTCTTAGCCAACGTCCCTCAGGCGAGCCTACGGAAGACACGTTAACTTTGATTGAGACTGCCATCCCTGTTGCTGGCGACCAACAAATGCTACTGCGGACTGAGTTCCTTTCGCTTGATCCCTATATGCGGGGGCGGATGAGCGATGCACCATCTTATGCCGACCCAGTCGAGTTAGGCGAGGTGATGATAGGCGGCACAGTGTCTCAAGTTGTTGATTCCAATATCGATGGCTTTGCTCCAGGCGACTTTGTACTTAGTTACAATGGTTGGCAGGACTATGCTGTGTCTGATGGCGTTGGGCTTACTAACCTCGGTAAGTCTTCGTCGCATCTTTCATGGGCGCTCGGTATTTTAGGCATGCCTGGGTTTACTGCTTGGGCTGGCCTGAAGCAGATTGGTGCACCAAAAGCAGGCGAAACCATTGTTGTGGCAGCTGCGACCGGTCCTGTCGGCGCCACTGTTGGTCAAATTGGCAAGCTACTTGGCTGCCATGTGGTTGGAATTGCGGGCGGTGCGGAAAAATGTGCCTATGCAGTAGACAAGTTGGGCTTTGACGCCTGCATCGACCATAAGGCTGCTGACTTTGCTGTCCAACTTGCTAAGGTGAGCTCAAACGGCATAGATGTCTATTTTGAAAGTGTCGGTGGTAAGGTCCTTGATGCTGTTATTCCGCTATTGAATCCGAACGCCCGAATCCCACTTTGCGGGCTGGTATCGCAATACAATGCTACCAATTTGCCAGAGGGGCCAGACAGGATGAACTGGCTGATGGGGCAGATCCTGCGCAAGAAAATAAAACTGCAGGGTTTCATTATTTTTGATGATTTTGGCCATCTGTATCCTGATTTCGCGACAGAGATGACTGCTTGGGTTAAAAGCGGCAAGATTAAATATCGAGAAGAGATTATCACAGGGTTAGAAAATGCCCCAAATGCATTCATAGGTCTACTTAATGGTGAAAGCTTTGGTAAGCGTACGATCCACGTTGGTCAAAAGTAAATGGTCAGTACATTACCATCTTAATCATACTGACTTTGCTCTAGAGGGATTGCTTTTCACAATAGCAGCTACTCATAAAGTAAAGAACATACTCATCTCTAGTTAAGTGGCACATAATTAGTGTGCCACTGCATATAGGGCCTAACTTATATCATTATTGGTAAAGTGTGCACTGCCATAAAATGAGCCTATGACAGTTGATATTATTTATTCCGTGTATCCGAAGGGTACTCGCCAAAATACATAAAATAGTCATTGGAAAATCGTCCTGCATTAACTACCCCAAAATCGATAGCGATTCTACTAATACTTTTTTCTGGACTGCATTTTATTTCATGCTTAATAAGGTTTAGTCTTCTTTTTATAAGATAAGCCTTGGGTGAACATCCAAGGATAGACTTAAAGGAATATTCTAAAGTTCTTATACTACAAAAGCAGATATTAGATAATTCTACGATAGTTAAATTGGATTTAGGCTCTTTATGGATAGCAGCTAACGCCCGTTTAACAACAACGACTCTATGTTTTGAACTACAGATTATCTTTTTGCCACCAGATTCACCCAAAATTTCTAATATGTTTACTAAAATCGTATCCTGAGCGTCTACTGCGGCCAGATAATTCCATTGGCTTACTTGGTCAATAACACTTAACGTATAATTAATAAGCTGTTTTATTTTTAAATTCTCAATATTTGAAAATGTAGTTTTATTTCTCAGGTTTTTTAATGATGGTAAAGTATCAGTAAGGTTTTGGTATTTATAGTAATCTTGCAATACTGCCAAAGGGATTAAAAAATCCATTGTTTCAACAAGTTTAGGATGAAGAACCAATAGATCTTCGTCGGGTAAAACGGCTAAAATAGAGTCGCTACCGAAAACCTTGCCATCTATTATTTGTGATTCCCTTTCTATGGGGAAAGAGAGATAAATTTTATCCTGTGCTAAAGCTCCATGATATAAGATGCTGGTATTAATACGCCAATGGTTGATTTCAATCAGCGGGAGCTTAACATTTCTATTTGTGCTAAAAAAACGTCCACTACCAACCTGCGTTGCTTCTACGTCCAGTCCATTTAAATTATCAATATAGACATCAATACTATTACACTCAACGTACTTCATTTTGGATACAACGCACTAGAAACTAATATTTTCTAATTGAATGAATATAATATGCCAATAATCTACAGCAAATAAAGTTACTGGGGCATACAAATTACGCAATTATAACAGTTTGAGCTACACAAACCCTACAAACCATAATGTTAGTAATCATACAAAAATCGCAATATGAATTTTATCCCTTAAAAATAATAGTTTGGATGTTTTTTTGAGTGTATTGTTATAGCTAAGTTACTAACATAACTACTCTAAAAAAATGCAATGCCAATGATAAGGGGTTGTGTGTTTTCTTTATAAATTTAGTCACTAAATTAGTTCATCAAGCCATTGAAAATTGGGTCTTTCCGCGTTTTCAAAAAGGAGCAGAATGGATATGAATTAGTTGTTACAACGTTATGGTGATCTACGGTATGAACCGGCAGGCAATGATGAGATGATCAGCTATATGGTTGTTTACATATGCAAATATCATGTGCGAAGTGACGACGCATCTTTAAGTTAAGAGTAAGACTTTTCGCCAGGCCTAGCCGCTTAAAATAAGTTCTACAGCAATAATGGCAGCTAGTAATAAAGAATATTATCTGATAACTAAATAATTGCGCGGCAAAGTTACACTGGTGAATGAATATTTTTTAACAGTTATAGGTGCCTGTAAATAATATAAAACAGCAGCAAAGATTGAGCTTATTTTTAAAGTCTTCGATCAGTTTTTCAATGTACTGATTGTAAACATTAAATTTAATGAGGTTATTTCAATGGCTTATAAAATTAAAAGTGAAAAAAGCTCTGAATGTGTCTTAGCAAAAAAAAGAAATATGAAATATATAGTCGTTTTTTTGATCTTAGCACTTGCTTGTACGTTTTCTATATTTTTATTGTACACAAAGAGTGTAATCACCTTAAATAAGTCATTCAATAATTATAGTCGCGTCGCACAAGCAGTTAGTGACATAAGGAAACATACGCTTTTAAGTCAACTGTCACTAGTTGATTTAATATACATTCCTAACAAGCACGGACTGGAAAATATAGCTAGTCACAATGACCATTATGATAATCAAGTTAATCGAGCATTTGATCTACTGGGTAAAGAATTTGTTGGAGATAAAAGTAGGGTCGATACGGTTAAACGGGTTTACTTAGATTGGCTCTCTGTCAGAGAACAAATTATTGCTAGAATTAGACTTAATGAAGAAAAGAGTTTATTACTTAACCAGCTACAACAAAATACGCAAAACATAAAAAAAATTAATAAGCAGTTAGAGTTTCTGACAAATACGGCTGAAAGTAAAGCTAACAATATTACACAAACGTCTTATAACGGTTCATTAGAATATTTACGTATTGAATTACTCATTTTAGTCTTACTGGCATCATGTTTGTTAATAGTTTTTTATACATTTCAGAGGTATATAACAAATGAAAAACAAGCAGTATCGAGCCAACTTGCATGGTCAAACAAGCTTTTAGAATCATCTCCTGATGCAATGATAATTTCCGATAGAGACGGAGTTATCTCTCAAGTGAATAAGAGTGCAGAAGACCTTTTTGGTTACTCAAAAAGTGAATTTGTAAAATTAAACATTGCGACACTCATGCCGAAAAGGTTTGTTAATCATCACGAGAAAATAGCACTTTTTTTCAACCATTCGAGCGCGAGAATGATGGGGCTCGGAAAGACATTATATGCACTAAATAAGCAGGAAAAAGAATTTCCAGTTGAGATAAGTTTGAATCTAGCAGAGCTGAATAATCGCAAAGTGGCTATTACCGTTATTCGGGATATATCAGAGAAGAAACAAAATGAAGCGAAGTTAATACATCAAGCTAATTATGATTTACTGACCAACTTACCAAATAGGAAACTAATAAACGATAGACTTGACCAAGCTATTAGTCGGGCAAATCTAAGTAATAATAAATTTGGTGTGTTGTTTATCGACTTAGATCATTTCAAAAAGGCCAATGACCTCCACGGTCATGAATTCGGCGATAAGTTACTTATTTGTATTGCAAATGTACTTAGAGACTTATTACGAGTCGAAGATACAATTGGTCGACTTGGTGGCGATGAGTACCTGGTTATCATACCTGACATTATTCATAGTGAGTCACTGACCAATATAGTTGAAAAAATATTACTCGCAATTGAATGCATTGAGCCTATCGACGGAAAGAGTGTCCAAATTGGCGCGAGTATTGGCATAAGCATTTATCCAGACTGTGGGCGTAATTGTGATCAATTAATTCGCAATGCTGATCTTGCTATGTATGATGCGAAAAAAAGTTTGGGTAAAAGCTCTTATTCGTATTTTGAGGATGCGATGTTTATTCAGACAGCTGAATACTACGCATTAGAAATAGCTTTGCAGCAAGCTTATGAAAATAATGAATTTTATCTTGTTTATCAACCAAAATTCGAAATCAAATCTCAAAATATAATTGGTTTTGAAGCATTGCTGCGATGGAACAATTTTCGCTTCAGTCATTTAGTTCCAGAAGATTACATTCCTATTCTCGAGAAAAAAAACCTTATAAATAAGGTCGGCGATTTTGTGTTAAAAACATCCCTTGAAGCAATCAAGCACTGGCAGGATTTAACAGGAAAAGAGCTTCATGTTGCGGTAAACATATCTCCTTACCAGATGAAAGATCCGACATTCTCACGTTCCATTGAAAAACTTTTAGAAACGTATCAATTAGATGGACGTTGTTTAGAGATAGAGCTTACTGAGCAAACACTGATTGAGCCCTCACTAATGTTAGATCAAGCATTAGCGAATTTAAGGAAAATAGGCGTTGGTATAGCGTTAGATGACTTTGGCACGTGTTATTCATCACTACAGTATTTAGCTAATTATCCTATTACATCCATAAAAGTCGACAAGTCTTTCGTTAGCGGGATCAATAATAATAACTTCAATGAAATCAAAGTGGTTTTGGTTAATACCATTGTATCGCTGGGGAGTTCTTTAAATCTAATGGTAACGGCTGAAGGAATTGAACTCGAGGAACAAATCAAACATCTCCTCAATATTAACTGTGATTATGGTCAAGGCTACTACTTTAGTAAGCCACTCACATCTGAAAATATTATTTCACTGCTTGTAAAAGACGCCTGAAAGTGTTGCCACAGTAAACATTTCACACAAACTAACTAATGAGTAACTTACATGAGTAAAGAACAAACTTTTTCGCCTAGCGAAATTCTCCTTTCTACAACAGATTTGCACAGTTACATAAAGTACGCCAACAAAAGTTTTTGTGATATCTCTGGGTTTTCTTTAGATGAAATGATGGGTAAGCCACATAACATGGTCAGGCACCCCGATATGCCTAAGGCGGCATTCAAAGACATGTGGAGTTATATTCAAGCTGGAAATTCCTGGATGGGACCCGTTAAAAATAAATGTGAAAATGGTGATTACTACTGGGTAAATGCTTTTGTAACACCAATAAAGGACAAAACGGGTAAAACGTTTGAATATCAATCTGTGCGTACTTATTTAGACAGTGATGTAAAACGTAGAGCGGATTCTGTATACGGAAAAATTGCAGCGGGTAAACCCTTTAAGCAAATTAGCTTCAGTAAAGACTCAACATTATGGGTGCAAATTATATTCATCATTCTTATGGCGCTATCCTTAAGTTCCTTATTTTTTGCAAACAGTTCATTGTGGTTTACTTTACCAAATTTAGCTGTATCACTCTGTGGAATAATTATTTTTTCCTCATGGAGGACTAAATATTCTCGCGTGGTTAAAACGGCAAAAGCTGTGTTTGATAATCCTCTAATGAGCTTCATATATTCAGGTAATAACGATGCAACCGGCATCATAGAATTAGCTTTAAAAATGCGTAAAGCAGAATTGAGTGCGGTAGTTGGTCGAGTATCTGACGATTCAGAAAAAGTGACAGCCTTGGCGCAGGACTCCTCTTATTGCGGCGAAGACGTTAAAAACATCTTAAATAGACAAACGAGTGAAACCAATCAAGTTGCGACAGCGGTTAATCAAATGTCTTCAACAATACAAGAAGTCGCTCGTATTGTAAGTAGAGCTGCGCAATCTTCCCAGCAAGGTTTAAATAGCAGTAATAAAGGGCAAGAAATTGTTACTCAAACGGTTGCCGCTATTGAGGAGTTATCAAAGCAACTTAGTAATGTAGACCATTCAATAGATCGTTTAGTTAAAGGTACTAAATCAATTGAAGCTGTTCTTAGTGAAATTAGCAGTATTGCAGATCAGACTAATTTACTAGCACTAAATGCGGCTATTGAAGCGGCAAGAGCCGGAGAACAAGGAAGAGGATTTGCGGTTGTAGCCGATGAAGTTAGGGCGCTAGCAATGCGTTCTCAACAATCAACCAATGAGATTGGTCAACTTTTAGGTGAGTTAAGGGGGGAGTCCATTCTAGCCATTAAAGCAATGAATTCAAGTAATGAACAATCGGAAAAATGTGTTGCTTTAGCTAATGCAACTGGTGATTCCTTCGAAAATATTACCAATGTAGTTTCGGCAATAGCTGGTTTAAATGCACAAATTTCAACAGCAATAGAAGAGCAATCGGTCGTTTCTGAACAAATAAGTCGAAGCGTTGTCGCCATTAGTGATATGGCAAAGCATAGTGAGCAACAAAGCATTAAATCTGTATCCATGAGTAAAGAGCTGCTTATCAGGTTAAGCGACCAATATAATCTTATTATCCAGTTTAAAGATTGAACGCTGGAGAATTTAATAGATGAGTTTACTTGTAGTCGCTCATGCTTGCTTAGACAGATTTTTGACTGTAGATAAATCATCTTAGTCAACAATCGGGGTTCTAAGTGTATAGACTCATGAGTATCAACGTTATTGAATGTCCATTAGCATACAAGACAAATAATTTGACTGTTTTTTGGCTGAACAGGATTAACTAACGGCCTAAGAATCAAAGCTGGGGGAGATGAGGGTAGTATTAAAGGTTGTTTTCAAAACACCTTGTACAAACATATTTAGCTCGTTAGTGATTTGTGCCTTTTTTATATCTACATACTGCTAATTACCAATTTATAATGCAAGGAAACCCTATAAATTTGCATATAAAAAATATAAATTGTCACAAGGTTAATCAGATTTGGTAAAGGCTAGGTTAATTCTAGTAATATGACTGACTTGAAAAAAGGCTTTTAAAACGAGGAGATAAAGCAAGAAATGGTACACCCGAGTGGACTCGAACCACCGACCCCTACCATGTCAAGGTAGTGCTCTAACCAGCTGAGCTACGGGTGTATTGTATTATTTCTATATTTAGACTCTTAGAGAAGAGTGGTACACCCGAGTGGACTCGAACCACCGACCCCTACCATGTCAAGGTAGTGCTCTAACCAACTGAGCTACGGGTGTATTGTTTACTACAGTATCACTTCAAAAACATTTCGCTTCAAAGCGGCCGCTATAGTAAGTTGGATAGCCTACTGCTTGCAAGCAAAAAAAACATATTTATGCCTAAATGGTGATTTGCTGTGCAACTTGCTTCAACGTTAAGCAAAATTACATGCTTAACGTTGATAATTTACAGTTATTACCCTATTTGGCTAAATACCAAGCCTTTCTTTTGAATGTACTTTAACCTAATTGCAAACAGAATCGCTGCTGATGTTAATCCTGCAATTAATCCAATCCAAAATCCATGAGCCCCCATTGATGGTCGAATCATATCGGTATAGCCCAATACATATCCGGTAGTCATACCAACACACCAATAGGAAAACAAGGTAATGTAAAATGCACTTCGAGTATCTTTATAACCTCTGAGTGCACCAGCTGCGACAACTTGGATTGAGTCTGAGATTTGATAAAATGCAGCTAACATCATTAGGCTACCCGCTAAAGCAACCACTTCAGGATTGTCATTGTATAACAAGGCTATTTCATGCCTAAACATCACTGTCAGTAGGGCGGTTAATACCGCTAATGACAAAGACAAACCTAATCCTACTTTGGCCACAAGAGCCGATATTTCAGGTTGTCCACGGCCAAGGTAGTAACCAATACGAATGGAGACCGCAATACCAATAGATAGTGGCAGCATAAATATGATTGAAGAGAAATTAAGCGCGATTTGGTGACTTGCAACAACATTAGCGCCTAATGGAGCAAGAAATAACGCGATCACGGCAAATAGACTCACTTCAAAAAATAATGCCAAGGCAATTGGCATTCCCAGTTTAATCATCGACCACATGCTCGCCAAGTGCGGACTATAAAACTGTTGAAACGGTTTAAGTTCTTTAAAGGTTTTATCAACCAACATATAAATAATCATCGCCGCTAGCATTGCCCAAAATACCAGTGCGGTAGCGACGCCACAACCGGCACCACCCATTGCAGGAATACCAAAACCGCCATAGATAAACACATAATTGGCCGGTATATTGACGGCTAATCCAATAAACCCGATAACCATGGTTGGCATTGTATAAGAGATCCCCTCACTGCAACCACGAAGCACTTGATACAAGACAAACGGCATAGCTCCCCATAAAATAGCATCTATATATCCAACCGTTAATTCATGCAGTTTAGGTTCTAAATGCATTAAATCGAGTAAATAAGTAGAAGATGCAAGAAAGAACATCACACCAATACCGCCAATTATGGCAATATATCCTGCCTGAAACAGTATTTTGGGAATGGCTTGCTGATTATTCGCCCCATGATGTTGAGAAAAGACAGGCGTAAAAGACATTAATAAACCTTGAACGAATAAGATTGCCGGTAACCAAAGACTGGTTCCTACCGCAACAGCAGCCATATCAACTGCACTGACGCGACCAGCCATGACAGTATCAATAAAGCCCATCATGGTTTGTGTAACTTGTGCTATCAGCACTGGCAGCGCCAATTTGATTAAGCGTGATATTTGAAACCCTGTATTATTCATTAAAAAACCTATAACGGAACGAGAGAATTATGTTTACTGGTATAGTTCAAGCCACTTGTGAAGTGGTATCAATTAACAATGCGACCGGCCTTAAAACCTTTGAAGTCGCTATGACACCAGCGTTAACACAAGGATTAGTGACAGGTGCTAGCGTAGCCAATAATGGTGTTTGCCTTACGGTAACCAAGATACTAAATGATAAGGTTTTTTTTGATGTAATGGAAGAAACATTAGCCGTGACTAACTTAGGCAATACCCAGGTTGGCGACTCAGTGAATATAGAACGTTCGTTGACGTTTGGCACCGAAATAGGTGGACATATACTATCTGGTCATGTGCATACGTTGGCGACAGTTAAAGCGGTTAGCAATACCGCTGAACATTATAATATAGAGCTCCAAGTTGATCCGCAGTGGATGAACTACATTTTCTATAAAGGTTTTGTGGGAATTAATGGTTGTAGTTTAACCGTAGGAAAGGTCAATGACAGTGGGTTTGTTTTGCACTTAATTCCTGAAACGTTAAAACTAACCAATCTAAATCAATACGGTGTTGGTGACACAATCAATATCGAAATTGACAGTCAAACTCAAGTGATCGTTGATACGGTCGAAAGAGTGCTCGCAAAAAAGCAACTTGCATAAGCTGTTAAAACGATATGGCTTGCTTCATTTTATGCAAGCCATCATCGATCAGTAAATTTGTTCATCGTCAGCGTCGATATGAAGTTCTATCATTTTACGATTATCATCAAGATGCATCCGAATATATATCGGATTGCAGCACATACGGCAATTATCGTAATATTCTTGATCACCAGAACTGGTATCTAAAGCAACATGTTGATGATGCCCGCAGTGGGGGCAACTGATGACACGCGAAAGTAATCTCATAGCGAGTACTCCTCACTGACTAACTCGTTTTAATAAGTATAGTGAGCATTTCAACATTTGGATCATCCATAAGAATGATTCTCATGGTTAAAAATTAATTCATTTAAAATAAAGTTAAGCTTACAATTTTATGTATAAAGTATTTTATTTCAACTAGTTGTGTGGTGAATTTATATCATTCATTATAGCGGCTGTAGACTATTATTTTTCTTATGCTTAGCGATATCCGTCAATAATCTTAAAAATGGTTTTTTTGATTAACCCTGCAATTGCTTGTATTAACCTTATTTTCCTGCATAAAACCTGAATTTTATCACTAAATCACTATTGTGTGGTTGCGTGCTAAAGCGCTTATCGCATAAAATAAACGATTACGTTTTTGGGTAACTAAGACTCCTGTACTGTCTTGATTTCATTAACGTGTTTCTCGTTCAAATAGAACATACTTAATTACCATGTGGCCCTACGTGTGGGTCACCACTGGAAAAGGAAATTTAATGCCTATTATTACACTGCCTGATGGTAGCCAACGTGAGTTTGCTACGCCTGTCTCGACTCTTGATGTTGCATTAGACATCGGCCCTGGTTTAGCAAAAGCGTGTATTGCTGGCCGCGTTAACGGTGAACTGAAAGATGCAACTGACTTAATTACTGCAGATTCTGAATTAGCTATTATTACGGCTAAAGACGAAGAAGGTGTTGAAATCCTTCGCCATTCTTGTGCGCATTTACTTGGTCACGCGATCAAACAAATGTGGCCTGAAACTAAAATGGCGATTGGTCCCACAATCGATAACGGGTTTTATTACGATATCGATTTAGACCATAAACTGACCCATGAAGACATTGAAGCCTTAGAAAAACGCATGCTTAGTCTTGCAAAAACTAACTACGATGTGGTCAAAAACGTTGTCTCTTGGCAAGAAGCTCGTGATGCATTTACCGCTCGAGGTGAAGAGTATAAAATTGCGATTCTTGATGACAACATCAGTAAAGATGCAACACCAGCGCTTTATCACCATGAAGAATACATCGACATGTGTCGTGGCCCTCATGTACCAAACATGCGTTTTTGCCAAAACTTTAAGTTAATGAGCGTGGCAGGTGCATATTGGCGTGGTAATTCTGACAATAAAATGTTGCAACGTATATACGGTACAGCATGGGCAGACAAAAAAGCGCTCAAAACACATTTAGTCCGTCTAGAAGAAGCGGCTAAGCGCGATCACCGTAAAATTGGTAAACAATTAGATTTGTACCATATGCAAGAAGAAGCGCCAGGAATGGTGTTTTGGCATAACGATGGTTGGAGCATATTTTTAGAACTCGAGAAGTTCATTCGTCAAAAGTTAGGCCAATACACTTATCAAGAAGTGAAAGGTCCACTTATGATGGATCGAGTGTTATGGGAACGTTCTGGCCACTGGGATAAATACGCCGAAGCCATGTTCACCACTAACAGTGAAAACCGTGAATACGCAATCAAGCCAATGAACTGTCCTGGTCATGTGCAGATTTTTAACCAAGGGTTAAAATCTTATCGTGACTTACCGTTACGTATGGCTGAGTTTGGTTGTTGTCATCGTAATGAGCCATCGGGTTCTCTTCATGGTTTAATGCGCGTACGCGGCTTTACACAAGATGATGCACATGTTTTCTGTACTGACGACCAAGTTCAAGCAGAAGTTAGTGCATGTATTCAAATGGTATATGACACATACGCGACATTTGGTTTTGAAAATATCGTGGTTAAATTGTCTACGCGTCCTGAAAAACGGATTGGCGATGACGATATGTGGGACCGAGCAGAAGATGCTTTAAAGCAAGCGCTTGCCAATAATAATATTAAATATGAAATATTACCGGGCGAAGGTGCATTTTATGGCCCGAAAATCGAATTTACTTTGCATGACTGTTTAGATCGTGCATGGCAATGTGGTACAGTACAACTCGATTATGCATTACCGACTCGTTTAGGTGCTACTTATGTCGCAGAAGACAACAGTCGCCAAACGCCAGTAATGATCCATCGTGCTATTTTAGGCTCTTTAGAACGTTTCATAGGTATATTGATAGAAGAATACGCCGGCAAATTCCCAACATGGCTTGCTCCAATGCAAGTTGTTGTAATGAATATTACCGACAAACAAGCTGATTATGTTGAAGAAATCGTTAAATTCTTTAAAGAACAGGGTATTCGAGCATCTTTTGACTTGAGGAATGAGAAAATAGGCTTTAAAATACGCGAACACACACTTAGACGTGTGCCTTATTTATTGGTCGTTGGTGATCAAGAAATGGAAAATAAGGAAGTAGCGGTGCGTACACGTGACGGTATCGATATAGGCAAGTTAAAACTAGAAGATTTCGCCGCGATGATACGTCAACAGATTTCGCTCCGTAGTCTCAAATTGTTGGAGGAATAGGTCATAAAGATCAAAAGAACAGCAGGGCGACAGCCAGCCCCTAATAGAATCAATGATGAAATCACTGGTGTACCTGAAGTCCGTTTATCAGGTTTAGATGGTGAGCCAATTGGTATATTAACTATAAAAGAAGCTCAGATCGTTGCAGATGAAGCCGGAGTTGATCTAGTAGAGATCAGTCCCAATGCTGAGCCTCCTGTCTGTCGTATAATGGACTACGGTAAGTTCCTTTTTGATAAAGCGAAAGCTCAAAAGGAACAAAAAAAGAAGCAAAAACAGGTCCAGGTTAAGGAAATTAAATTCCGTCCTGGCACTGATGAAAACGACTATCAGGTAAAACTACGCAACCTGATTCGTTTTCTGGAAGATGGTGACAAAGCGAAAATTACGCTGCGTTTCCGTGGTCGCGAAATGGCACACCAAAACCTAGGTATGGATCTTTTGAACCGTATCAAGGCTGATTTGGAAATATATGCGGTTGTCGAATCTTTCCCGAAAATGGAAGGCCGTCAAGCAATTATGGTGCTAGCACCTAAAAAGAAATAGTAGGGCAACCTAAAGTAGCAAAAGTCTCTTGAGGCTTTTGCTCGCCTTACGTTTATTAACGTCCCAATGCGGAGTTTTAGAAATGCCTAAAATGAAAACAGACAAGGGTGTAGCGAAGCGTTTTAAGAAAACCGCTAATGGTTTCAAGCGCAAGCAAGCACACTTACGTCACATTTTGACCAAGAAAAGCACTAAGCGTAAGCGTCACTTACGTGCTAAATGTTTAGTTGCTAAATCTGACGTTCCAGCAATCGCGCGTCAACTACCATACGCTTAATTTAGGAGATAGAAAATGCCAAGAGTTAAGCGTGGTGTAACCGCACGTGCTCGTCACAAGAAAGTACTTAAACTAGCTAAAGGTTATTATGGCGCTCGTAGCCGTACTTACCGTGTTGCTGTTCAAGCAGTTACTAAAGCTGGTCAATATGCTTACCGTGACCGTCGTCAGAAAAAACGTCAATTCCGTCAGTTATGGATTGCACGTATTAATGCAGCGTCTCGTCAAAATGGTCTGTCTTACAGCCGTTTCATTAACGGCTTGAAAAAGGCGTCTATTGAAATCGATCGTAAGATTTTGGCTGACATCGCTGTTTTCGACAAAGTTGTTTTTGCAACTTTAGTTGAAAAAGCAAAAGAAGCGTTAAACTAAGTAATTAGTTTGTCGCTTAAAAAGAGGAACCTTCGGGTTCCTTTTTTTATGCCTGTAACAATTTTAATATCTGCAATAATCACTCACCCAAATAACATTTATGTGTATTTTACCTTGGTATCTCACGCTTATATAAATGTAGCCATTGATATTAATTAATCGCAATACTGGGCTTTTTATTAATCAGTTAAGTGAGGCATTAAATACTGGCCTGTGAGTGATTTTTAAAGACGTACCTATAACAAGTGTCTAGTTAGGCTGATTATATTCGGTTTTACTAAACCTTAATGTTGATAATAATGATAATAAATGGGCTTAAATTTGATGAATATGTAATTTATTATCAAATTTGTCGCAACTATTAAAAGTCTCACTACTCAGCGCTTGCATACAGTGGTATAACTAAATAAATTTTGTCCATCCACTTCACTTAGGATAGTAGTAATGATCTTTTCTAAAGTCACGCTTGCTCCAGCAGACCCAATTTTAGGCTTAACAGATGCTTTCAAAGCTGATACTCGGCCTCACAAAGTTAATTTAGGGGTAGGTATTTATAAAGACGAAGCAGGGCAAACGCCGATTCTATCTTCTGTAAAAAAAGCTGAAGCCATTTTACTTGAAACCGAAAAGACAAAAAACTACCTGGGTATTGAAGGTGTCCAAGCCTATAATCAGGTCGTTCAAGAATTATTGTTTGGACCTCAGAGCACTATTATTACTGATAAACGTGCGGTTACAGCTCAAGCCCCAGGTGGAACAGGTTCGTTACGAGTAGCATCAGAATTTTTAGTTCGAAATACTGGGTCAACCACCATTTGGGTCAGTAATCCTACTTGGGCCAATCATCAAAATATTTTCGAAACAGCTGGATTAACGGTTAAAGAATATCGTTACTATAAAGCTGAAAGTCACGATATGGATTTCGATGCGATGTTAGCCGATTTATCCACTGCAAATGTTGGTGACGTGGTATTACTCCATGGTTGCTGTCATAACCCAACCGGTATCGATTTATCGTTGGAGCAGTGGCAACAAGTCGCTAATATTTGTTTAGAAAAATCATTATTGCCGTTATTTGATTTTGCTTACCAAGGTTTTGGCGCTGGTATTGAAGAAGATGCTCAAGGTTTGCGTGCCGTTGCCGCTGTGGTACCAGAGTTATTAATTGCTAATTCGTTTTCTAAAAACTTTGGTTTATACAATGAGCGTGTAGGCGCGGTAACTATAGTTGCAGAAACTCAACAAGATGCAGTGACAAGTTTTAGCCAAATTAAAAAAACCATTCGCGCAAATTATTCTAATCCTCCGGCACACGGTGGCTTAATCGTTAGCACCATTTTATCTGATGCTGCACTGCGTCAAGAATGGCAAGCCGAATTAACTCTGATGCGTGAACGTATTGCCGAAATGCGCACTTTGTTTGTTGAGAGTTTAAAATCTGAAGGCGTACAACAAGATTTCAGTTTTATCTCGCGCCAAAATGGTATGTTTAGTTTTTCTGGTTTAAACAAAAGCCAAGTGGCTCGTTTAAAAGATGAGTTTGCTATCTATATTGTCGGTTCTGGTCGTATTAGCGTCGCAGGCTTAACAAAAAATAATATGGCTGCAGTATGTAAGGCGATTGCACAAGTTATCTAGCATTGAATGCATGAGACACAAAAAGGGCTACTTTAAGTAGCCCTTTTTTATGCCTTTTTATAGTGACATGACAAGGTCACTCAAACTCAGCAACAAAGGCCACTTGAACTTAGGCTATGCAGTCAACCGGTTTATGGTGTAAGTCACAAACTTGGCCAATCGCTGCCGCTAATGCCAATTTATCATGAAGCCCAGGATGATGTTGACTGACTAATGGGAAACAATTAAAACGAACACCGTCGATATTTGAGTGATAAAGATCAATTTCTTTACCATGCTGAATAACATCAGCAATGACTTTTTTACCTATTACCTGATTAAACCAAGCAATTTTATCTTCAATACTAAAAGTACTTGCAGGTGAGTACTCCGCGGTTAAGTTATCAATTAACATCACATGTGCGTTCGAGTCACGAATGCTCTTGGCAATTTGTGGCAGTAATAAAGGTGGAAGTATACTGGTTAAAAAACTGCCTGGACCAATAATAATTAAATCCGCTTTTGCTAGAGCGCTACATGCTTCAAAAGTGGCTTCTACTTCGGGCTCTAATGATAAAGCAATCGGTGCCTCACTCATGCCATCAACGTTGAGTTCTCCAAACACTTTGTTACCACAATGGGAAAGCGCAACAAGGTGAGTCGAGGCTTCAGACATAGGGATAATTTGGGTTTCAATTTTAAGTAAACCTCGAATTAAATTAACCGCTTCAAGAGGTCTTACGCAAAGCTGATCGAGTGCATGTAACACCAGGTTACCTAAGTTATGCCCAGAAAGTTCATTGTCGCCGGTGAAGCGATGATCAAACAACATCGAACCTAACGAAGGCCGTGATGCAAGGTGTGAAAGACAATTACGTAAATCGCCCCACGCGATAGTTTGCTGATCCTGTCTAAGTCGTCCGGTAGAACCGCCATTATCAGTGGTGGCAACAATGCCGGTTAATCTTGGGCCTAAAAAAGATAATGCAGCTAGAATACGGCCTAATCCATGTCCGCCACCAATGGCGACAACATGATGATAATTATTGAGTTGTTGATTCAACATAATTTTAGCTCAAGTCCTTGAGTTGTTGAATAAAACGATACGCAGTTAATGAAACACTGCCCCGTTGTCACTGTCGATTAATTTTAACTGTATATGGTCATTAAAGTGTAATTATTTTTAGGTTTTGCTATCTGAGACAATCACAAATGTCATTCTCAGATTTGGATCACGCTAATCACAAAAGTGCTTTACTGTATCCTATCGACCTTTAAGGTTATAATTAATCATATTTATAAATTGAAAATGTATTTTGATAAGGCAGGTACTGTTGAAAATAGGCACTATAGGTCAAGTGACATTTGCGTTAGGCTTAGCCGTTTTAGCACTGTTAGCAATTAGGCTATGGATTATCCCTAGTCAGACACAGATCTCGGTAGACTCAGCAGCACAGCAGCTAAGTAACATTGACCTTGGTAAAGTACCTAAGTTTGCTGAAATAAATGATATTCCTACTAAAAAACAAACTTTCTTTAATTATTTTCGTCCTGCTATAGAAGCTCAAAATCAAATTATTATTCACGAACGTCAATTTTTATTGGCTGTTATTGAGCAAATTGATAATGGTTTAGGATTAAGTGAAGCGGATAATAATAGGCTTACATCACTTTTAAACAAATACCAATATGACGTTAAATCATTTACTCGTAATACCTTGACGCCATTGTTAAAGCGCATCGATATTATTCCTATTGATATGGTGCTAATACAAGCAGCTAATGAGAGCGGGTGGGGCAGTTCCCGTTTTGCTATCGAAGGGTTTAACTTTTTTGGTCAATGGTGTTTCACTGAAGGTTGTGGTTTAGTTCCATTAGCAAGAACCGATGGCAAAACTCATGAAGTTGCAGTTTTTGATTCACCCAAAGATTCTATTATTGCCTACATGATTAATTTAAATACCCATCCAGCATATCGTGTATTCCGGTCTATTCGTGCTGATTTACGTGCGCAGAAAGTTAAGCCTACGGCTGAAAAGTTAGTCTATGGCTTAATTAATTATTCAGAACGAAAAGATGAGTACATTGATGAATTACTCGAAATGCTAAAACACAATAAACAATATCTACAAGGGAATAACGCGAATGCGTAATCGTACGTTAATTAACGGATTTATTTTTATATCGTCTATTTTTTTAATCAACAGCAGTAGCGCTGAAACCGTTTCTTTAGAATACAAAGGTTTTTATGACCGATTAAAGCAAGTCAATAAGCAAAACTATCCATTAGTTGAGTTAGCATTTAGCGTTCCAATCACCCCAGATTGCACCATAGTGTCAGGCAGTATTACTACCGAGAATGACCAATATCCATTAACGTATAGTAAACAACAGCGATTATTTATTCCTTATGATCCACAGTTAAAGTCTGATAGAGGGTTAGTCAATATTAAGGTGGCTGGAGAGGCTAAACAGTGTGCGATTGCCATGCAAGTTAGAGCGAAAGAAACCAAGCAAGGTTTCACTCAAACTGAACTGTTAGCCTTAACAGAGGATATGAATAAGCTGCTTGATGGTTTACAAGGTTTCCCGATGAAGTATTTCCGTAAACCGATTAATGGATTATCGTTTGAGTTTACAGATATGCAAAACCAGACAGTGAAAGTCGTTATCGATGATGTGGAAACGATTGCTAAGGAAAAATATACCTTAACAGTTGAACAAATAAATCAGCTAAAACAGATTTCATTTACTCAAAAGCCTAGCATTATCAGCCCTCTGGTGACCCAGTAATAATAAAGGCGTTGATGTTCATCAACGCCTTTCATTTAAATCGCGAGCGTTAACATGTTTACTAGGGTTTAAATGTTGCCACTACATCGATTCGATTGCTGATGTCTAAATTAATATGACCATTATTACTGATATCGACAAAATCAAACGCTGGTAAGTCTGCATCCGCTACATCGCCAGTGTTAACTACATCTGGATTACGTTTTAGTGATACAAAATCAAACTGTTCACGATCTACACCTTGCGATGGCGAGGTGTTTTGCATTGCAGTAAAGATAGTTTCAAGACGACCCGGATGTTGTTTGTCCCACATTTGTAGCATGTCTTTAACGGCACCACGCTTTAAATTCTCTTGCGAACCACACAAGTTACAAGGAATGATAGGAAACGATTTCAGTGTCGAATACTCTTGAATATCTTTTTCACGACAATAAGCCAAAGGACGGATGACGATATTGGCACCGTCATCAGACAAGAGCTTAGGTGGCATGGCTTTTTGTTTGCCAGCAAAAAACATATTTAAAAATAATGTTTCGATAATATCGTCACGATGATGACCTAATGCAATTTTTGTTGCACCAATATGTTGAGCAAAGCCATAAAGAGTACCACGACGCAAACGAGAGCAAAGAGAACACGTGGTTTTGCCTTCAGGGATTTTTTCTTTAACGATAGAGTAAGTATCTTTTTCGAGAATGTGATAAGCAACGCCTATCTCATCTAAGTAAGCTGGTAAAACGTGTTCCGGAAAGCCAGGTTGTTTTTGGTCTAGATTAACCACCACAATTTCAAATTTAATTGGGGCACGTTGTTGAAGATTTAATAAAATATCTAACATGGTGTAACTGTCTTTGCCGCCAGAAAGACAACACATGACCCGATCACCATCTTCGATCATATTATAATCTGCAATGGCAGAGCCAACGTTATGTCGCAGACGCTTTTGCAGTTTATTCATACGAGTAATATTTTTTTTAACGATTGTATCTACTTCAACTTCAGACATAAAAATGCGCCCAGTAACCAAGTGTTTCAGGGCGCGTATTATTCCAGTATTCTAGGTCAGGGTAAAGTAGTTAACCCATTCTAATGAACACTAATCTTGTAAAGGTGATTTATAACCATCGGGTTTGATCGCTAACAAGTCGCAATTTATGCTGTCGATAACATGCTCTGCAGTGTTACCAATTAATGCCGCTGAAAAACCAGTGCGACCAACAGTACCTAATACCACTAATTCTGCATCTAACTTTGCTGCCATTTCAGGAATAACATCTTCTGGTAAACCTTCTTCTACATGGCAATTTTCAATAGGAATATTATAAGCTTGAGCTAAATATTGTACTCTTTGTTCATGCTGCATACGCACAGTGTTGTTATACACATTGGCATCAAAATCGGGCAACTCAATGGCTAAGTTAACTGGCGTACCAGGATAACCATTAACCAGATGCACACTGGCAGAGAACTTTTTAGCTAAATCAAGCGCATGGTTAATAATTTTACCGTTTAGGCTTTGATGATCTTCATCTTCACTCACCACATTAACAGCACAGACAATTTTGCCTTCAATTGGCCAGTCGTGTTCTTTAACCAGCAGCACAGGCACTGGAGATTTACGCATTAAATGCCAATCTGTCGGAGTAAAAATGACAGCTTTTAATTTATCGTGTTCATGGGTGCTTTTAACAATCAAATCATACTGACCTTTCATTGCATGATTAATCACGCTCTCAAAGGGACGATTATGCCAAACAACTTCAGTATTAATCTTGATATTAGACTGACTAAAACCACTAATCGCATTTTCTAACCAAGCAACACGTTGATCAATCACACCTTGACGCATCGCTTCACGTTCTTGGCTAGATAAGATTGAGGTCATCTCGTAAGAGAAGTCAAAAATAGATAAAAATGCAGTAATATCTGCCTGACTTCTTGTCGCTAATTCAACAGCACGTGCCAATGCGGGTTGATGATCCGTTGTAGGATTAATCACCACTAATATCTTCTTATAATCCTTCATATAACCTCCAAAGCTGTTGAGTTTTTTACTTGTTTATTTGTTGATAGTATTACCGTTTCCTAATGAATAAACTATGAGATAGATCATACAAATTTAATTTAAGTGGCAATACGCGCATTTCCGGCAAGAGTACTTAATGCTGCATGATCCACAATCGAAATGTATTTACCTTTAACTTCAATTAGTCCTGATTTCTGGAATCGGCCTAATAAACGGCTAATCGTTTCAACCGTTAATCCCAAATAGTTGCCAATATCACCTCGAGTCATAGTGAGACGAAATTCATGGGGAGAGAAACCACGATTACCAAAACGATTCGCAAGATTATTAATAAATGCGGCTAAACGTTCTTCGGCATTTTTCTTAGAAAGTAGGAGGATCATTTCTTGATCACTCATAATTTCATTACTCATTAATCGCATGATTTGCTGACGTAGTTTAGGCATAGTGCCTGATAACTGATCTAGGGTATCGTAAGGAATTTCGCAAACCATTGACGTTTCTAATGCTTGCGCAAAGCTTTGATGTCGTAGGGCATGAATACCATCAAAACCAATCACATCACCGGCAAGATGGAATCCGGTAATTTGTTCATCGCCTTGTTCTGTAATGGTATAGCTTTTAATCGTACCAGAACGAATAGCATACAGTGACTTAAGTGTGTCACCAGACTTGAAGATAAGGTCACCTTTTTGAATGGGTTTTTTACGTTCAATAATGTTATCAAGTTTATCAAGCTCATCATTGCTTAACGTAAAAGGAATACACAAGGCTTCCATGCTGCAGTCATGGCAATGAATGGCGCAACCTGTTGTGGATGGACGAGCTTTTATCAAATCTGAAGACATACCCATTCTCAATTTATGAAGACAATTATATGTTATACCATTCTGAACTAATAAGGTACTCCGACGATATAGAGTAATATTAGTAAACAGAAGTCTATTTATCACACCATGTTAGCTCTCAATACGTCATGAAAATGTGTATTAATTGCGAGTTCACTGACAACAATCTACGCATTAATGCTTGTTATATTATCTTATTTTCACAGTAACTAAATGTACAAGTTACACATCAAGCCATTGATTTAAATAGTAATTAAATTCAGCCTTTGCTAATGCATATCAGCTAAAATGGTTTTGTTATTGGCTGTTACAATATCATAAAATAACAGTGACCGAACTATATGAGTTGTTGAAAAGCGATGTAAAGTGTTTGCAAACCAAATACCACTAATAAGCCACCACTGAATAATCTCACTGCACGCTTTTGTACCCATTGCGCCAAGGTTTTTGCCGCTAATCCCGCAGCAAATAAAGCAGGTAAAGTGCCTAAACCGAACGCCAACATGATCAAGGCGCCTTGTAATGCGCTACCTGATGCAACTGACCAAGTGAGTGTGCTGTACACCAGACCACAGGGTAACCAGCCCCAAACCATACCCGCCATAACAGCTTGTAGCGGGTGAGTTATCGGTATAAATTTACGGGTTAGCGGTTGTATATATTGCCACAACAATTTACCCACTTTCTCAATATGCACAATGCCGAACCATATCTGAGCAATATAAAGCCCAGTCAATATCATCATGACTCCAGCAAAAATTCTCAGGAATATTAAATAGCTATCGGCATCAAATAAATGACCTAAGGCTGACACACTGCCACCGACAATGGCCCCCGCGATGGTATAACTAAAAATACGCCCAAGATTATAGCTAAAAAGAAACGTCAGTTGATTGCCTAGGCGACTTTGGCCATTAGTGGGAATGTTGGCTGAAAAAGCACCAATTAATCCGCCACACATGCCAAAACAATGTGCAGCCCCCATTAAGCCAACAATAAATGCACCACCAAGATTATATTCAATCACAAGCTTTACTCTGGTTTATGTGCAGTGTCTGAGGCCATGGGTTCTGGCTTATTTTTTACAGCAGCGATATGAGTATCACTGTTTGATGGTTGCTTATCGATATCACTGGTTACACTGACGTTACCTTTATTGTTGGTACTGTCTTCATCAAATAAAATCGACACGCTTTGTCTATCAAGATCATCAAATTGTTCAGACTTTACCGCCCAAAAGAAAATTGAAACTGCAATTAATACAAACAACATCGCAATAGGTATTAATACGTAAATGATACTCATAATTTGATCCTAAGAAGGCGTAAACTGTTACTCACCACTATCAATGAGCTAACAGACATACCAATAGCGGCAATATACGGAGCAACATGTCCGGTAACCGCTAATGGCAAAATAATAATGTTATAAGCGAAAGCCCATAAAAGATTTTGATGAATGATGCGCTGGGTTTGCTTAGCGACATAAATAGCATCATTAAAACGTGATAGGTGATCGCCGAGTAAAATTAAGTCCGCACTATTTTTGGCAATTGCACTTCCGCTTCCCATCGCTACTGACAAATTTGCTCCGGCAAGTACTGGCGCATCATTAATACCGTCGCCAAACATGGCTACATTAGCATCTTGCTGTAAGTGATTCACTAAGGCTAACTTATCTTGAGGCGATAAACCTGAATGCACATCTGAAATACCGATTTTATGTGCTAAAAACTCAACATGTCCGGAATTATCACCACTGGCAATACTCAATTTTATATTGGCAGCCTTTAGTGCATTAACTGTCGCAAGGCTATCAACACGTAACTTATCAAGCATTTCGATTTTGGCAATTAGCTCGTTATTAATAGAAAGGTAAATCCACTGACTTTGAGTGGCTTTTACTGATATCGGTAACATATCTGGGCTAACAAATTGTGCTGTTCCAATAGACACTTGCTGTTGGTTCATACTGGCTTGAATGCCTAAACCAATATGATGTTCAACTGTGTCTACTTGATGTTGATTATCATAGAAAGGGCTAAACGCTAATGCAATCGGGTGGAGGGATCCTTGTTCAATGGCCGCTGCAATAGACAGTACTTGCGCTGATGAATATCCACCAAAGGTTTGTACATCACCAATTGATAATTGGCCACAGGTAAGTGTGCCAGTTTTATCAAACACCACATGATTAATTTTGGTCAGTTTTTCAAAAATACCTGGTTTTCGAGGGATCACACCTAACTTAGTAAAAATAGCGGTTGCGCAAGTAACGGCAGTTGGCGTGGCAAGGGCGAGGGCGCATGGGCAGGTTGCGACCAACACCGATAATGTAATCCAAAAAGCATCTTCTGGTGATACGAACGACCAGACGACATATGTTATTGCCGCTATGGATAAAACCGTACCGGAAAAGTATCGCGCTAAACGGTCGGCAATTAAAGCAATGGTAGGTTTATTATTTGATGCAAGCTCTTGTAAACGAATGATCTCTGCAACCAGTTGATCTTGCCCAAGGGCTGTCACTCGCACTTCAATAGGTTGTTCTATATTGATGGTGCCGGCATAGACTTTATCTGACACGCGTTTACTGATCGGCATTTGTTCACCGGTAAGCATAGCCTCATTGACGCTTGATTGTCCGGTTACCACTTCGGCATCAGCGGCAATCACTTCGCCTGGTTTGACTAAAATAATATCGCCAATGGTCAATTGTTTAGCGGCAATCTCAGTGATCTCACCTTCATGACATAAATGCGCTGTCAGCGGCACCAGCTTGTGCAAATTACTCGAACTAACAGAAGCTTTTTGCCTTGCAGCTTGTTCAAAGTAACGACCTAATAATAAAAAGAAGGTAAACATGGATACGGATTCAAAATACACTTCGCCATTGCCTTGCATAGTCGCAATACAACTGGCGATATAAGCACCTAAAATTGCAATTGAAACAGACACATCCATATTAAGTTTGCCACTTAATACACTACGAAGAGCACTAAAATAAAAGGGTTGAGCTGAGTAAAGCACTACAGGCGCTGCAAAAATTAAACTTACCCAGCGAAAGTAATCACGAAATTGAACATCCAGATCAGTAAAGTATCCGGTGTATAAAGCGAGGGCAAACATCATCACTTGCATGGTCGCAAAACCTGCAAGCCCTAAGCGAAGTAAGAATTTACGACTGTCTGCTTTAGATTGTTTTTCTTGTTCATCAACTTGGTAAGGCGCAGCTTGATAGCCAATTTTACTGATTATTTGTAAAATTTCACTGAGTTGAATACGTTCACTGTCCCAGCTGACTAACGCTCGTTGTGTGGTGGAATTAACCAGCACATTAGTGACACCCGCAACCGGTTTGAGTTTATGTTCAATTAACCAGGCACAAGCAGCACAGGTAATACCGTCGATAGACAAAGAGGTTGAATCAATAGCACCTTGTTTATGGACAAAATCTTGCTGCACTTCCGGTAAATCGTAGGCACTGTATTGCGACAACTGTTCTGGCACCAGTGCCGTCTGACGATTTCCAGGTTCACTGCGAAATTGATAATAACTGCTCAGGCCTGCATCCATAATGGCCTGCGATACGGCTTGGCAACCAGGGCAGCACATAGGCTGTGCTTGCCCATTTATTATCGTAGTAAACTGATCTCCCGTAAGAACTGGCTCATTGCAATGAAAGCAAGATGTCATGTGGCTATACCAACTTCATTTAATAATTTTTAATCAGATACGCAGTCAATGTGTTATTAATTGAGCCAATATTCAACATCATCTTTAATATCAATTCGTTGCTGGATACGCCATTTGGCATCAAATCCTTCAATGCGTACTTCCCAAGGCCCTGTTATCGCAGAATCTAATGGGATGTGATACACGTAATTTGCGTCAGCAGTAGCATTTAAACTGAAGTCTTTGGCTTCTATTGTCGGATGGTAAAACTGCACATTCAGCGCTGCACGATATTCCGGACCACCTTGTTGGGTAATTTTTAATTCTTGATCTGCAACCGTGACTAAAAATTTCATGCCAATTTGTTGAGCATATTTTATTTTGCGCAAATCCATGTTTATCGCTTTACCTTGCTTATAGTAATCTTCTGCTACCAATGAGTCAGAATTATCTAAAGCAATCTTTAAGGTCGTTAAACTGGCAATAACGGCACACAAAGGCAAGATGATTAAAAACCAAGGCCAAAATTGCTTATACCAAGGGAGTTGATCCGACATAATACATCCTAAAATAGTGGTAATAATTCGGGGGATATTTTACCCCGTAATGGCTTAATAATCACTTAAAAAAAAGGCCTCGATAATCTCGAGGCCTTAATATTACTCATAACTAACTATTTGTTTGATAAGCTATAAACGTAAGCTGTAATGACGTGAACTTTCTCTTCACCAAGAATGTCTTTCCATGCTGGCATCACACCGGCACGACCATTAATGATAGATTCAGCAATCACACCACGGCTTCCGCCATATAACCAAATGTTATCAGTTAGGTTAGGTGCGCCCATGAACTTGTTACCTTTTGCATCCATACCATGGCATGCAAAACAACCTTTCATGAATGAACCTTGACCTTGGGCTGCTAACGCTTCGTCATGTTCACCACCAGATAGTTTTATGACGTATTCAGCTAGACCTTTAATCTCGCTGTCTTCGATAGGTAAACCACCTTTAGGCGGCATCATACCGTTACGACCATTCATTAACGTGGTTTTAATAGTGGCTAAATCGCCACCATATAACCAATCGTCATCTGTTAGATTCGGGAAGCCTTTAGAGCCGCGAGCATCAGAACCATGACACTGTGAACAGTTTTGTAAAAACAAACGTCCGCCCACTTTTAATGCTTCAGGATCTTTTACCAACTCTTCTAACGGAGTTGCTAAGTAAGCCGCAAAAATAGGACCGTATTTTTCATCAGCGTGAGCCACTTCGCGGTCATACTGTGATAAACGGTTATCATTTTTTGCTGCTTCAATCGCTGCCGCTGAGTCAGCTTTAATGCCTTTGTCAGTGCCAATACTTTGGTTAGAACTTGTCCAACCAAACAGACCTTTATAGTTTCCTAGGCCTGGATATAGAGCTAAATAGATCACACCGAAAACGATGGTTAAGTAGAACATGTACGCCCACCACTTTGGTAGTGGGTTGTTCAGTTCTTCAATACCATCAAAACTGTGGCCCATCGATTTACCTTCTTCTACACCAGTGTAGTTATTATTAACTACCTTAAGAAGGATAAAACAACCAGCAATGACCACAATCGTCAGTACAGAAATCCAAATGCTCCAGAAGTTACTCATAATCATTACTTCTGATCTCCCGAGTCTTTCGACATTTTTGCAAGTTCTTCTTCTGTAAACACTAAGTTCGCCGCTTCATCAAATTTTGACTTGCTGTGCTTACTGTATGCCCAGAAAAATATCCCCACAAAAGTCACCATAACAATTATGGTCAAAATACCTTGAAAAGTACCGTAATCCATTATTGCCTCCTATTTGAGTGCGTGACCCAAAGATTGCAAATAAGCGATCAGAGCCTGCATTTCTGTCTTGCCTTCAACCGCTTTTTTAGCGCCAGCAACTTCTTCATCAGTGTAAAGATCATTACCTTTGTAGCCGCCTTTATGCAGGTTACGCAGGATAGTCATCTTGTCACCGGTCAGTTCACCGTCTAGCACATTTTCAGCTAACCAAGGGAAACCAGGCATGTTTGATTGCGGTACAACGTCACGAGGATTGTTTAAATGAACTTCATGCCATCTGTCGCTATAACGCCCACCAACACGTGCTAAGTCAGGACCTGTACGCTTAGAGCCCCACTGGAATGGATGATCCCAAACAGACTCACCAGCAACAGAGTAGTGACCATAGCGCTCAGTTTCAGCTCGTAAAGGACGGATCATTTGGCTGTGACAGTTGTAACAACCTTCACGAACATAAATATCACGACCTTCAATTTGTAAAGCTGTATACGGAATCAGACCTTCAACTGGTTCAGTTGTGTCTTTTTGAAATATCAGCGGAGTAATCTGCACTAAACCACCAAAACTAATGGCGATAACAGTGAAGATAGCAAGCAGACCGACATTCTTTTCAATTAATTCATGATTAAATTTCATCGAATCGGCTCCTTAAGCTTCTGCAATAGCAGGTAATGAATCTTTAGACGCTTTAACGGTACGAATAACGTTATAGGCCATAAGCAACATACCGGATAAGAAGAAACAACCACCAATAAAGCGTACAAAGTAGAATGGGTAAGAGGCTTCTAAACTCTCGACGAAACTGTAAGTTAGAGTTCCATCTGCGTTAACCGCACGCCACATAAGACCTTGCATAACACCTGAAATCCACATACTGACGATATACAATACAGTACCGATAGTCGCTAACCAGAAATGAACGTTAACCAGCTTCATGCTGTACATACGACCATGACCGAAAAGAATTGGGATTAAGTGATATAACGAACCAATAGACACCATTGCAACCCAGCCTAGCGCGCCAGAGTGAACGTGACCAATAGTCCAGTCAGTATAATGAGATAAAGCATTAACTGTTTTGATTGCCATCATTGGGCCTTCGAAGGTAGACATACCATAGAAAGACAATGAAACAACTAAGAAACGTAATACAGGGTCTGTACGAAGCTTATGCCAAGCACCAGACAGGGTCATAATACCGTTAATCATACCGCCCCAAGAAGGTGCGAATAGGATTAATGACATTACCATGCCTAATGACTGAGTCCAGTCAGGTAGGGCGGTGTAATGTAAGTGGTGAGGACCGGCCCAGATGTATAACGCAATCAATGCCCAAAAGTGAACAATTGATAAACGATATGAATAAACTGGGCGACCAGCTTGCTTAGGCACGAAGTAATACATCATCCCCAAGAAACCAGCAGTAAGTAAGAAGCCTACCGCATTATGACCATACCACCACTGAACCATCGCATCGACTGCACCAGAGTACAGAGAGTAAGACTTAAATAAGCTTACTGGTACTGCCATTGAGTTAACAATGTGAAGTACTGCAACAGTAATGATAAAGGCACCAAAGAACCAGTTAGCCACATAAATATGGGACGTAGTTCGTTTAGCGATTGTGCCAAAGAAAACAATTGCATAGCTAACCCAAATAATCGTAATTGCGATATCGATAGGCCATTCTAATTCTGCATATTCTTTACCTTGAGTAAACCCCATTGGTAAAGTGATAGCAGCTGCAATAATAACGGCTTGCCAACCCCAAAACGTAAATGCGGCCAATTTAGGCGCAAATAGACGGACTTGGCAAGTGCGTTGCACAACATAGTAAGATGTAGCGAAAAGAGCTGATGTTCCGAACGCGAATATCACAGCATTGGTATGTAAAGGTCGTAAACGACTAAACGTTAACCAAGGTGTGTCGAAGTTCAGTTGCGGCCAGATTAACTGAGCAGCAATAAATACACCTACTGCCATACCAAAGATTCCCCACAAAACTGTGGTTAATGCGAATTGGCGAACAATAGTGTAATTGTAATCAGCGCCTGTAGACTGGGAATGGTTCATCATAATGCTTCCACGGCTTATTACTTATACTTTTAATATTTAGTAAAGCGAGCTTTACCAGTTAGATTGACAGAAGGTTATAAATTGAGCTTTTAAAAGCTATTTTTAAAGCCATTTGTCAAGGTGTTACCTCATGTTAATTCTCTCTAGCATGAGGCGGTGTTATGATACTTGAGCTAAGTCAAAAAAGATACTTCACAAAATATACCAAAGTTGATCTAGATCAAGCTCTGGAAGATAATGTTACTAACTCAGCCTAAAAGGTTAAAAATTGTGCACAAAATTATCCAGATTTTCATTTTGACCATTTTCTTAATGTTTTTAGTAGCCTGTGACAAACCAAAAACACAAGAAAAGGATGATTTAGCAATTGATACCAGTTTATGTCAATTTTCTGCTGGAGAATGTTACAAAAAAGTAGCCGACTTACGAGTTGGTTTACTGATTGATCCCGTTAATACTCCTAGCGAGAAACCATTAATAGTTACGCTAAATAGCAATCAAGCGATCACTAATATTTCAATGAGAATAGAAGGCCGCGATATGTTTATGGGGATTATCCCCGTTTCATTGTCCGAAATTAAAGACAATACTTATCAAGGCTCTTTAATCTTTGGCTCATGCAGCAGTAATTATATGGTGTGGCGGGTATTTATCTCATTTGATTACCAAAAACAAACACGTACCTTGATATACGACTTTTTAGCGGATAACGATAATTAGTAGGTCAATGGTTTAATCATCCTGCATATCAATACCTTTGCAGGTTAGGGCAGAGGTAACTTAAACCTCGATACGAAAACGACGTTTTCTTGTTCTGAGATTGAACCTCTGTTCCTATATTTATTAATAGTGTGATATTTCACCGCCAAACGCTGCTGTAAAATGTGATTATTAACCTTTTTGACCCCATTCTTATGCAAGCCAATCATTTCTACTCACCATCCATTGTTGAAACATAACTATTTATTTTAACTAAATTGTGACAAATCGCGCAGAAGTGACGTTAACACTAATAACGTAATTGATAATCATTCTCATTAATGTATGATAAATCTAACTCGCTCAATCTTCAAACTGAGAAGGGAAGAGGGTAAACGTGACAGAGCCCAGAATCAACGTGGCTAGTTACAATAAGCGCTTAATAGATATAGCTAAAAAGAAGGGGGTAGACATGAACAGATTAAATGTCTCTATTGATGCAGACAAAGTGGCCCAACTAATCAAAGCAGGCCATTTATGTGCTGCCGACCTGCAATGTTTAGATAAGGCAAGTAAACAAACCGTTTGGCAGCTATGTCTATGGAGTTGTCAAAAACGAACATCTTGCCACAATAAGCAATGCCATCAGGCGTGTACTAGATTAAACCCCATAGATCATTGTGTGTCGCAACTGATATCAGACCAGCATATTGCCGTAAACACATATTAAAATGACCCACATTAAAACCTACAATTGAAATCTGTTTCGTTAAAGAATCATCATCATTGATGCCGATAAATAACATTATCGGCATCAGGCAAAAAATAGTATAATAAACTAATGTAATCAATAACCTATATTTAAGAATATGCCAAAGAACATAAGTGATGAGTTACCGCCAGTATTGCCACTATTTGATGCGGCAGAGTATGTACTTCACGGTAATGCTTACATAAATCAATATATTACCAAAATATCAATCGAAAAAGTTGCTGATGCAGGACTCATAATAGAGCATTGTGCTGATTGGTTATTTGAGCAAAAGCAGTCTGAAAATAACTATAAAGCCTATCGTAGCGAATTAACTACGTTTCTACATTGGTGTTTCGATGTTGTGGCATTATCGCCTATATCAGTCACACGAAAAGACATTGCCAAATACATCGATTACTGCCAATCACCACCAAAAGCATTAATCGGGTATTTTAATGTTGCGCAATTTAAACTCAATAAAGCCTCTGGAGAGCGATCACCAAACCCACAATGGCGACCATTTATAGGCAAAAAACAACTTGGAAAATGTTTACCATATCAACTAAGTGATAATGCACTAAAGACTAAAGTTGCCATATTATCGTCATTTTATGGCTATCTCATTAGCGAGGAATATACCGAGCGAAACCCAGCTCAGTTATGGCTTAAACACAGTCGGTTTGCCATAAAACGTAAATTCACTATCGATGAAGACAATAATCATCACGCATTTACCGAGTTACAATGGTCTTATGTTATTAGCACCGTTAGCCAATTGGCCAGCACTCAGCCGGAACAACATCAACGCAGTTTATTTCTCATTACACTATTATATAGCTGCTATTTACGCATATCTGAAATCAGTGCCCGTGCAGGTTATGCGCCCATCATGAGCCAGTTCAGACAAGATCCACATTCTGGCATTTGGTATTTCCATGTACCATTTTCCAAAAGCGGCAAAGCCCGTAATATTGCCATATCAAAAGCCTTGCTGGCTGGATTAGTGGATTATCGACGTTATCTAAAGCTCAGCGATTTACCCAATATCAACGATCAACATCCTATATTTGTCAGGCACAAAGCCGCAGCCCACGGACGAGAATCTGGTGTCATCAATGCCAATCTTGGTATTCGGCATATACGTGACGAAATAGACAAGCTCATTAACTTAGCTGCAGACAATGCTGCTAAAGATGGTTTTGAACATGACAGTCAACTTATGCGAAAACTCAGTGCTCATAATATTCGTCATACTGGGATCACCCATGATATCAATATCAACCGGCGGCCATTATCACATGTCCAGGCCGACGCTGGTCATGAGAGCATCGACACAACATCACAGTATTTGCACACCACACAAACTGAACGACATCAAAGTGCATTCAATAAACCATTAAATCATCTCGCTGAGATTAAATAATTGCTAGGAACAGACCGTAAAAAATTAAAGTATGCAATCTCAGCACGATGTTAAACACAGTATTGATGTCTGTATGCTAGGTTTTGATTAGAATGCCCATGTAAATGAAACATACTGTTGATTCATATCGTTATTGAACATAACTGCAAATATGCACATATATATTACCTCACACAAGTGTGCGCACAATGTATATTATGTTAAATAGAGTAATTGTGTAATCTTATCCAATTGCCTTTTTGTGGTTTCTCATACCAAATGAGTTTTGTCTCACTTCGTGGATCTGGCCTTTTAGTATTTAGAGTCAGATAGTTAAATTGAAAAGAACGATTTCAGCGCACAATTTCGGTGCAATAACCTATTCAGAGCGCTTTTTGTTGTCAGTTTATACCACCTGACTTTTTCAAATCCTGTGGTATGTTTTTTTGTCGTTAGACCTACTTTATAAAGCCTTGTGTCTAGTAACTCCAATCTTCATATGCCAATGGTAAACTGTTCAGTAAGCTGCGTCTTTCTCTCCAATTAGGAAGATGCTTATCCATAGTCCCTTTGAAGCGTTCATTGTGATGACGCTCAATTAAATGCACCAATTCATGGCCAGAATAAACTCGATGCATTCCACTAGTTTTTTAGCTAACTCCAAATTAATCCATATTCAAATACTTTTTGCAGCAATAGCAAAGGCTTCTAATTCATTAAGATTTCTTACCTTCCAAGATAAATCCTTACTTTCTTTTTTTAAACTGATGATGCGCCAACCTTTATTTTCATCACCCTCAACCTTACAACCTATAGATACAATTGCTTGTATTGCAGTAATAATTCGTTGCTCATGGGCAGCAACAGAATTCATAAAAGTCTCATCATTGAGTGATTGAACTCTATATTGAATGTAAAGGGCTTTTGTTTTCATCTCATTTCCAGCAGCCTTATCCATTGCTTTGGCCCATAAACCATCGCTGCGCATTCCATTGGCAATCTCATTTACAACCTTTTGATAAGTAGCCTCTTCCACAAGACGTTTTTTTGCAGATTTTAATTTAAATAAACTAAATATGTTCACAAAGTATCCTCGTATAGCCATAGAAGTCCTATGTTATGTACAAAAATTATTTTCCTTGGTTTAAGGTACATGAACCTAAAAATGTCATCAGATAAGACAATTTACATTAACTTCCTTTTAGACTTCTGCTTTTAACTTCTAACTCACATGCAGTCTTTATCGTAGCGATTTGATTTTCTATATCCAGTATTTTCGACTCAACATCTATTCGTGCTTTATTATTTTTAGATATACTATCAATGTCTTGGCTGTTTTCGTATTTAGGGCTTATCTCAATTAATTTTAACCTTAATTGTTGACGATGCTTTCTTAGGTGTTCGGTTCGCTTCTGGCTTAAATCCGTGATTTCATTAAAATCACTCATAGAATTATTCATTTCGGTTAAAAAAGAATTTAAACCACCAAGTGCTGTTGTAGTTGTCTCACTAGTTCCTATTATTAAAGCTCTAGCAGAACCTATCACTTCGTTATATTCAGGTTTAGGTTTGGTGAATTTCATTATCAAACCTGAAAGTATTATTACTGGTAATGCAACATAAGTGAGATACACCCCCACATAACTAACTGTAAAAAGTGTTATTATGTAGAGAGTTAAGGTTATCCAAAAAACAAATGCTGCTTTGGTATGCATTATAATCTTACCTGTACATTGGGTTAGGCCCCCATAGGGGGATTTGACTAAAACAAACTAAACTTACTTTATTGTGGCTTATCTAACTTGTGCCTGAAATACTTCAAAATTGTTTAATGCTTCAAATGCAGTAAACACATTCCAACCATGTGATCTCAAAGCTTTAGCATTAGACATGTTGATTAACACCGCCACTTTACGTCTAGGCCAGCATAAATCGATAGCAATCATATTACTTTTATCATTGATAACGACGCCTAACTCTGCCCCAGGTAATCTCATTGACTGACACTTTTGCAATAGACCATCTAATGCAGTGTCAGCACATTCTCGGATATTGTTATAATCAAACACATCAAACTTATGCTGTTCTCGGCGAAGTTGGTTTATTTTTAACACATCCTCATTACTCACATAAATATGACCATGATGAGGTTGTTTTTTATGACAATCAGCACAAAGGACTCTTAAATTATCAGCGCCATTATCAGCTTTATTGCCATTAATATGATGTGTATGCAATAACTTAGAGTCATTAGCTAAATGAACACCACATTGTTCGCAAGTGTAATTTAAGTCACTTCTTAACTTTGATGAGATAGCAGGCCAATCTGCAGTGTAATTACTTGATGCTTTGGTACTATTAATAGGCAAACTTTTAAAATAGGAACTGTACACTTCAAAAAACTGTTCAAATGAAAAATGATTAAATACTTTCTCTTTTGCTGCATAGCTCTGAGTTGCATATCCCTTATAATTAAGGATTTTTAAACAGTTTTTGCATACACCTAAAGCGGCCTCTCCCCTTATATCTTCTTGATAGCTGTGTACAGAGCCAAATACTGGAAATAAACCATCTACTCGACTAATGACGTCATACCGTTTGAATCGTCCAGTATTTCGCATTAAATCTAATGTAGAACATTCAGCGACATGGATACGACGGCCTTGTTTTCCATCTACCATTACAACTTCAATATCTTCGCCCTGATCAGGAATATAAAGCATGACCTGATGACCATCATAATTCAAAATCCCATCGGAGCCATCAATTTGGTCTAACTGGATATCTTTACCGAGAATTAATCCTTTCGTTAAATGGCTTCCAATACTCTCAAGTTCTGTTGAACGACTACTAATATTAAAATGAGTGACGACATTTCCTAGTGGCGCAACCGCTCGATGCAATGCACTTAAATCAACGGTTAGTTTCATTATTGAGCCTCTAATATCCGTTTAATTTGAATATCAGCGTTCGTTATTGCTCTAAACGAAACACGACGAGACATTGCCTCATCTTCTACACCATCGTTCAAAATTAAACGTGAGGATGAAAAACCCACTGCTGCAATGTTTGCTTTTATCCACTCAGCATCAGCTGGCATCAGTGCATATCCATATTCTAAGACGGACCGGGTACGACCTTGCGATAGTTGCATATTATAGAAATAGGCTTCTGCATCTGATGAACCACGAATCCCTAAACTTGACGTATGCCCTTCTATTCTTATTTCATCTAACGATTCTCTATACGGTGCTAGAACATTGATATATCTTGGGAAAAAATCGTTAAGAATCTCTTTATATGCATCACTTAAACGCGTTTCATTATTAGCAAACAATACATCTGGTGATTGAAAATTGAAGGCTAACGTTTCCTTGTCTATAGTCGCGCCCCATTTATCGAGATCTTTTTTAAACTCTTCCTCTAAGGCTTGATAAATTGCCACTTGGTTTTCTTGGTAAGCAACAGCCACATCTTTAATTTTGTCGTTTTCTTTTTGCGTTATCATCATAAAAACGATAGCAATGAACAAGAAAACCATCATTAAACCAGCCATCAAATCAGACACTGTCAACCAATGTTCGCCACTGTCCTGTGCACTGTGGCTCGTGCCAAATATTTTATCCATTAGGCTACTCGCTGATTAACAACTTCATTCATTGCTTGAGTCAATTTAATGTAGTCTTCAACAAACTTACCGCTGACTTGAGCTAATGCTTGACCCATCTCATTCATCACACGATTGATTTCTTGCTGCATGGCAGTGTCAATCAGTTTGAGTTGTGAATCGACGGCTTCACCTGTTAAGCCAACTTGTTGTTTAATTTGCTCTTCCATTGCATCAAATGTACGTTTAGCTTGGTTAATCTGTTGCGTCGCAGCATCATCAATCACTTCATTAAGTCTTTGCTGTAATTTTTCTGCTGATTTAACTACTGTGTCACGGACATTCTCAGTGTCAGTAACCAAGTTTTTATTGGCTTCTTTCATTGTCGAGTTTATGTCTTTAGCATCAGCAACTAACTTTTCAATCATGTCTCGCATGGTGCTATTTAAGTCAGTAACAGTATCTTGTAAGTGCTGTTTAATGATTTCTGTTTGAGATTGCAGGTGATCTGACGTGGTTTTTAAGCTTTCATTTGTTCGAGCAGTGTTGTCTGTAAATTCATTACCCGCGATTTCAATTCCTTTGCCTATTTTATCTGAGCTTTCAATTAAACGTTCACCAACGCTGTTAATGCCTTTTTCAGTTTCGCTAGCAAACTTCTCTAGTAGATCATTTGATGTTTTAACATGCGCTTTAATATAATCATCTGACTCAGATAGAAGTGTTTTGTAATGGTCACTCGCTGTAGTCACTGCTGCAGATATATCTTCTACGGTGCTTTGTACTTGGGCTCTAATCTCAGGTACTGCTTTAACCGCTTCATCACGCATTAATTTAAAGGCTTCTAAATGACGTTCAAGCTCAGCCAGTTGATGTTGATTTACTTCCATTACGCCTTTTAGTTCATGCATAGATTGCGGAATGATTTTGCTTTGCTCACTAATGTGCGCAACAGAAGACTCTGTCGCTGAAATGGACTCAACACCCTGGGCATATTGCTGCTGCATTTGCTCAAGTTGTAATTTGTAGTTTTCTTGCCATTCAACAAGCTTAATCACTGCCTCATTAAGCTGCTTAAAGTTATCGCCAAACTGCTCAGTTAAATTATTATTAAAATCTGTAATCACTTGCTTTAGGGCTTCTATCACTTGCTCAGTAGCAGATTTAGATAACGTATCGGCAAAGTCTTGCAATTTTAGCCACAGCTTTTCAGAAAATGCGTCAAACTTTTCTTGTTGCTTAATGGATTGTTCTTGCAGATTTTTTACCGACAACTTGGCATTGTCGTTTATGTCACCACGCAAAATTTTAAGTTGCCCAAATAAAGTGGATTCTTCATTACCCACAAGCGCATCTTTTAAAGCGCGTGTTTCAGTCACTTGCGCCTGCATTGCACCCAATATTGCCTCAGGTGTTGCATGAGACATACTTTCTTCAACCTGTTTGGGTTTTAAAAAAGAAAATGTCGATGCTGTTTTGAAAAGCAGCGAGAATAAAATACCCGCCAAACTGGTAATGAATGCGGTTTTTAATCCTTCAAGTAGAGGCGGAATACTGGCTTCAATATCAAGCTGATTAAAATCTAACAAGCCCAATACAATGCCTAAAAACGTACCAAAAATCCCCATAGTCGTTAATAACGTCGGCACATAATTGACGAACTCAACTTGCTTGGCTTGTTTGGTAAAAAATAACCCTAATGCAAAAACTATAACCATCAATACTAAAATGGCACTACTTACTGATTGTGTATCTAAACTGCGCAATAAACTTTCTAATATGTCCATATACTTCTTTCTTTATAGGTTGAGGTTTGATGTTAAATAGCCTGTTCGACGATGGCGTCGGTGAGGTGGAGTTGAGTTGTTTGGGCGTCACTTAAACGGGCTTTAAGTTGGTCGCACAGGGTCATTAGCTCATCGACTTTGGCGACGATGCGATGTTGTTCTTCTAGTGGAGGAATAGGAATAATGAATTTAGCAATGTTACTCATACTGAGATTAGGCCTGGCATTTTCAACTTGTTTGTCATACATATATGCAATACATGTGTGACTATTAAAAAAGTGAAGAAAAAACTTTGAAGCAATTGAGTTTGGGAATGATCTAATTAAACAGACTGCTTGATTTATATTAGCGACTTCATTTAAATCAAAAATTGCACACCGACCTATTGAGGCGCCAACAATATTCATTAAAAAATCATTTTTTTTCAGAATTGAACGAGGTTCAATTTCATTAAACTTTCTTTCAACATATTTTTTTTTATCAAGTAACATCTTAAAAGCGCCAACATTTTCACTTGTAACAAAAAGAACATCTTCAGGATTTTCAGTATATGAAACACCCTGCCATTTGGGAGATGATCCTTTTGTTATTAACTCACACATATTTTCTAATCGTAAAAATGACCAACCAACAGGCAATTCAAACGGTTTTTCTTCGTCGGTGATGGCTGGCAGTGGTTTCTGTTTTTTGATGTTACCGTCTTTAATCAATTGAGCTTTTTCGGCGGCGATTCGCTCTAGTAGCTTGGCGGCGGGTTCGTCATTTGGATCTTGTTCTACCAACTTACCCATGACGGCGAGTTGGAGGATGGTTTGTTTTAGGGTGTCGATGCTGGCTTCTGTGGTGAATAGGGTGTCGAAGTGTTCGGCAATACGTTGCCAGCTGTCTACAAAACTATCATTAAGTGCAGGCTCAAGGCTGTCAGCAAAAGATGTCTCTGGGCTGGCTGATTGGCTATCTTTTTGCTGAGTGATGTTAGGCAGTAACAGTGCATTCAGCAGGGTTTCGACTAAGGTTTGGTGTGCCCCAATACTCGCTTCAGTTTGCGCTTCAAGGGCATCACACAAGCTCATCAACTCATCGACTTTAGCGACGATACGGTGTTGTTCTTCGAGTGGAGGGATTGGGGTCAATGAAGTCCTAATTAATCCTATGTTTAATGTTGGTTGAGCCAATGTTCGGGTATCACCCAGAAAACTTCCTTGCATATATCTACTTTGCAATAAAACAAGAATATATTGCTTAGATATCGATTCACAAGGTTTAATTCTACACAAAGCTCTAGCTATATTAGCACCTTTCCAGCTAGCAGGAACGACCCCTAGCTTTCCAATACTGCCAACAATCGCCATAAGGATTTCTCCGCCCCACAACCTTGTTCTTTCGTATTTCGAATCAATCTCACACGATATTGATTTTTCTGGTAAGGAGGAAGGGACTTTAATATCGAGATCCCCGATCCTTACAAATGGAACACCATTTTCTACATCATCCCCAGGCACTAAAACACCATATGAAATAGGGAACTGCTGATCAATTACATTATCAAATCGGCACAAAGCCCAACCTTGCGGCAATTCAAAAGGATTTTCATCGTCACTAATCTCAGGCAACGGCTTCGGTTTTTTAATCTTACCTTCTTTCACCAATTGGGCTTTTTCAGCAGCAATACGTTCAAGCAATATTGAAGCTGGTTCATCATTAACATCTTGAGGCACTAACTTGCCGCGCACGGCCAATTCTAAAATCAGCTCACGCAGCTTTTTGATGCCATATAAGGTAAATTTATTTGAAGTGCCACGTCCTACAGAGGATTTTCGCTCAATGGCGGTCGTCCAAATATCAATATGGTCAGTGATTAAACTATCTGGTGATGTATTACTTGGCTTCTGATCTTCACGGGAATGACGGTTTAATATTGGATCAGCCATTACTTGCCCTCACCGTCTGATGCTGCCGAAGGAGACGATAATGCGGCTGACAAGATGCCTTTTAGTTGATCACGTAGTGCTTGAATATCGGCTTGTTGTTTGGCGTAATCGCTTAGTAACGTTTGTGGGTCATGGTTAATGACCTCGCCCACATGGGGGTTTTTAATATCCAGGTTATAATTGCGGGCAATAATATCTTCAATCGACACTTTCCAGGCTTGCTCGTTTTCAACACGCGATGCAAAGCCGTCAGCCTCATTACCCCACCATTCAAGTTCTGTCTCGAACTCCTCAAACTTCATCGGTTTGGTTTTGTTGTAGTTTTTTACCCCTGCTGGGTATGGATGTTCGTAAAACCACACGTCTTTAGTTGGCGTGCCTTTGGTGAAGAACAAAATGTTGGTTTTAATGCCGGTGTAGGGATTAAACACGCCATTAGGTAAACGCACTATGGTGTGCAGATTACATTCGTCCATTAACATTTTTTTGATTTTGGTTTTAACGCCTTCACCAAACAAGGTGCCATCTGGCAATACCACGGCGGCACGCCCCTTCGTTGCAAGCACTTCAATAATAAGTTGCAGGAACAAGTCAGCAGTTTCGCGGGTTTGAAACTCGCTAGGGAAGTTTTTTTCAATGCCGTCTTCTTCGGTGCCACCAAATGGTGGGTTGGTGATGATAACGTCTACTTGCTCGTCCCAACTTGAAAGCGGTTTTTTTAAGGTGTTGCCGTGTCTAATTTGCACTGGTACTTCAATGCCGTGCAACATCATGTTGGTGGTACACAATAAATGCGGTAACTGCTTTTTTTCCACACCAAAGATTTGCTGTTGCAGGGTTTGATGGTCGTCTGCTGTTTTAACGAAGTTGGCTTTAACGTGATCAAAGGCGCAAGCTAAAAATCCGCCAGTACCACACGCAGGGTCCATAATCGACTCACCCAATTTGGGATCGGTTACCGCCACAATAAACTTAGTAATGGCGCGCGGGGTATAAAACTCACCCGCGTTACCGGCACTTTGTAAGTCTTTTAATATTTGTTCGTATAAATCACCAAACAAGTGGCGCTCGTTTGAGTCGGTAAAGTCAATCTCGTTAAGCTTGTTAATCACCTGGCGCAGTAACGTGCCGTTTTTCATGTAGTTAAACGCATCAGAAAATGCCGCTTTTACCACAAAACCCCGTGGGTTTTTATCTATTGGTGCAGTGAGATTTTTAAGCTGTGGGAATAGCTCATCATTTACAAAATCAAGTAACTCATCACCGGTAATGCCTTCATTATCTGCCGCCCAGTTGCGCCATAAAAACGCTTCAGGGATTGGCTCACGATAATCGTCTAGTTCAAGCTCTAACTCCTGTTCTTGGGCATCAAATACTTTTAAGAACAGTAACCAAGACATTTGCCCTAATCGCTGGGCGTCACCATCGACACCGGCATCTTTACGCATAATATCTTGGATGGATTTAATTGCTGAACTGATAGACATGAATGTGCTCACAAAACAAAAATATTGCAATGATAATAACAAAATCATTATGTCAATACACTGATATAATTCTTAATTATCTAAAATGCCAAACAAAATACTATTTGCTGAACCTGTTAAGTTTAATATTAGAATTTAAATGGTAATCATTTATATGATTCTGATGAAATTGGTTATGCAAAATGTAATTTTTTATGGTTAAATATTTTTTATTACAACTAATTAACAAGGAAGAGTATTAGTGGTGTCCCATGATTATTGAATGCCCTCATTGTAAGCACGATAACGAAATCGAATACGCCGAAAATGTCCGCTGTAACAAATGTAAGAAAGACTACAAGGGATTTGAATTTTCTAAACGAAAATTGATCACAGGCACAGCGATGATCCTTTTAACTTATGTTGGCGTTCATACCCTGAATGACGAGGTCAAAGGTTACGGAGATCGTTATCCGATAGCGGTTGAATATGCTTTATTAGATAGCTGTATTAATGGAAGTAAAAATTCTATTTCTCAAAGCCGTTATCTCAGCAAGCGTGATGTTTGCCTATGTGCTCTTAAAGGAGCGCAAGAAGATTATCCCTACTCTGATTATAAAGATGATGCGAAAGGGTTCGTTCCTATTTTTCGTCAGTATGCTAACAGCTGTCGATAATTACATACGTAAAAAGCGGTCACCTTCTGGGACCGCTTTAGCCAAATTTAACGCTAAATCGTTTTATTTACTCTTTGGAACGTTACCTCGCCCGTAACCTGAAGGTTTACCCGTCGTGCTTGGGTAATTGGGATTGTTACTTGGACGTGGTGCTGCTGGTGCTTTTGAGGTTGGTGTTGATTTGCTCAAGGTAGTCTCCTTATTTGCCTGACTTTTGGTTAGTTTCTGCCGCACGTTGTGCGCGACCTACAAAACTGCCTTTTTCTACCTTGCCACCACTTTGCTTGGCGGTACCCGAGTGAATGCGAGCAGCGGCTTCTGGTGTCATTGGAGTTTTACTTTTAGTCATGTTCAATTCCTTTTTACTAGTTAATATTATTGGTGTCTTCGCTAAGACAGGTACAGAATGACATAGGGGTGGGGACACATGGGGACAGAAATAAAACAGAAACAAATAAAAGAGTTACTGCAAAAGCTAAACCTCAGTATTAACAACTTTGCAGGGTTAGTTTATGAGGCTCTTTATGATGACAATAATGATGAAGCAGAGAAAAAGCTTGCAGAGAACATTAAGAAGCAACTACAGCGGAAAACAACCAAAGAGGAAGTTTTAGATTCATACCTTGATATATTGGTAGAGCTACCTAGTTATCAAGGCCTCAACCTTGATAAGGTTCGCAGCCAATATGTTAATCATAGCTGCTTAAATGATGACATTACGATGAGTATCACAGCACTTTCAGGTGAACTAGACAGCTAGCTCAACAACTCGTTCGACGACCAATTTTATAAGCAAAGGGGGTGGTCAACACCCCTTTGTCATTTCTATTAGGCTGATTGCTGATGAATTTGATAAATCTGCGCTTCTAGGTCACTAATGGCTTGCTCGTATTCTTGTTTGCCGCCAAAGCCTTTTTTAACGATCTCACTCAAATTGCCGTACTCGGTAAACGGTGCGACTTTAAGCACTTGCATGTTTTCAATTTCTTGCACGCCGACATCGGCATATTTTACCAGTAAATTTTGCAGTACGGCTTGTGCAGTGTCGGAATATTTAGTGAAGTAATTGCGCTTTTGCACATTGTTTGCACGATCTTTTCGAGTTAATGGGGGTTGGTCATACACCACGTGGCAAATCATGTCGAAAGGGTCCATGTCTTTACCCACTTCTTCCTCAAGTGCCGACCAAATAATGCCTTCTAGTGCCAGTTCATCAATCACCGCTTGTTTGCGATCTGATTCATTCCAGCGCTTAACAAACTCATCGAGTGAGCTAAACTGTTTCGCCATGGTTTTACGGGTGTAATCTTTAAAAGATTCGGTAACTAATTTGCCGTCACTGTCGTAATATTGCACTCGTTCAGCCACTTTGCTAACAGTAACACCTGACACGCGGTACTTATGGATTTTACGGGTTTCGCCTTCGTCCCATTCACCTTCATCAAAGCTACCATCGCCTTGGGGGTCGTTTATGTGCTCATCATCCTGATGTTCATCGCCCTGTTGGTTTTGATTATCATCGGCACCGTTTTCATTCGTAACCTCATCACCAACTGAGTCAATATCAACATTTTCATCTTCAATATCTTCAGGCGTCACTCTAATGATTTTTTCTGGTGTACCGTCAAAGCGTTCGTCGGCAAATAATTCGGTGGCCTTTTTAAAGTCGAGAATGGTGAACCACAGCTTGCCGTATCGGTCGTCAATGCGGGTGCCACGGCCAATAATCTGTTTAAATTTGGTCATCGACTGAATGTTTTGATCCAGCACCACTAACTTACAGGTTTTGGCATCTACCCCTGTAGACATTAATTCTGAGGTGGTGGCAATAACAGGATAAGCTTTTTTGGGATTGATGAAGTTGTCTAACTGCGCTTTGCCAAGCTCATCATCACCGGTTATTTTCATCACGTACTTTTCATTCTTGACCATTTGCTCAGGGTTGAGATTGGCAATAGCACGGCGCATGCGATCTGCGTGGTCAATATCGTTACAAAACACGATAGTTTTGGCCATCGGGTCGGTGCGTTTTAAGTAGTTGGTAATGGTTTCGGCAACTAATTGGGTGCGTTCATCAATCACCATGTTGCGATCGAAGTCTTTTTGATTATAAATTCTGTCTTCTATCACTTCACCGTTATTATCTATTTGACCTTTTGTGGGGCGCCAGCCTTGTAGATCGACATCAATATCTACCCGCACGACTTTGTAAGGAGCTAAGAAACCATCTTCAATGCCTTCTTTGAGTGAGTAGGTATAGACAGGCTCACCAAAGTAGTCGGAGTTTGATACTTGGTCAGTCTCTTTAGGGGTGGCGGTAAGGCCAACTTGAGCAGCGCTGCTGAAATATTCTAAAATTTCACGCCAGGCGCTGTCTTCTGAAGCGCTACCACGGTGGCACTCGTCGATAATGATTAGGTCGAAAAAGTCTGGGTCGACTTGTTTAAAGGCTTTTTGGCTTTCTTCTGGGCCGGTTAATGCTTGGTATAAGGCTAAATGAATTTCAAATGCAGGATCAACCGTGCGTCCAGTGATTTTGGTCATTGAAGTGCCAAAGGGCTGAAAATCGTTTATGCGGGTTTGGTCTACCAAAATGTTACGGTCGGCTAAAAACAAGATTCGTTTTTTAGCGCGAGACTTCCATAAACGCCAGATGATTTGAAATGCGGTATAGGTTTTACCCGTACCGGTCGCCATGACAAGTAACACGCGGTCTTTACCGGATGAAATAGCTTCAATGGTTTTATTAATGGCTTGCAGTTGATAATAACGAGGGTGCTTACCCGTGCCATCATCATGATATTCTTGATTGATAATAGGTAACTGGGTTTGGGTATAACCTTTCCACACGCAGTACTTAGTCCATAATTCTTGTGGTGATGGAAAGTCTTCTAAGCGGATCTCTGATTCAAGTTGGTTTTCTTCAGGTGTTTCTAACTTGGTTTTATCATGGAAGATAAAGCCATCGCCATTGGAGGCAAAAATAAAAGGCACTTCAAGTAAACGGGCATAATCTAGCCCCTGTTGCATGCCTTTACCCACTTCGTGCTTATTGGCTTTAGCCTCAATAACAGCCAGCGGCATACTGGGTTTGTGATACAGCACAATATCAGCAGACTTAACCGTTTTGCGCACACCCAATTGACCACGCACAATGACTTTACCGTCACGCAATTTCACCTCTTGGCGAATTTGCGACATATCATCCCACCCAGCATTTTTGATAGCTGGCATGATGTATTTAGAGATAATATCGGTTTCGGTAAGCTTGGCTTTATTGATACTCATACGAGATCTAGATCCTTCTAGCGCGATTGCAAACGGCAATAATATTCAGTTTGCCACAAAGCCTTAGTATCACCAATGATTACATGCAGATACAGAACTTAAATATGTAAAAACGTGATTTTGAGTAAACATTGAGATTGTTTGATGTTGAAGAAGAATCTTGATATGAAATTGCACTTAATATCGCTTCACCAGGTTATCTCATTAATAAAACGACACACGAGTATTGTGCTCTGGCTCATCTTTGAGTCTAAGACACAATACCAGTATGTTATTTACAGGGACCATCTATAAAAGAAGGGCAAACTAAACTGTCAGCGAAAATTAGATATTGTCTAACATACGACGTGATAGTGATGGCGGGAAATAAATTCAGTACTTCCCGCTCTGGTCTTAAGATGGCATGAGTGCATGCCATCTCTGTTTAGCGGTACAGCAAGACTTTAGTGTCCTGTAGCTGTTGGCGGAGTTTGAGACCATTCCTGCATAGCCTGGTCTCCTGGACGATCGATTTTAACTTTATCGCCCTCAATTGAAGTTACCCAGCTCAGCGGAATGTAATGGTGTTGACCGCTGTCATCTTTTTTCAGCTTGAGGGTATCGGTGCCCTCCATATGATCTACAGTAGCAAATTGACCATCTTCGGAGCAAAAAACAGGCATATCAGGTTGAATTTGGTTGGTTTGAATCATAGTTTCTCCTCAGGGCTCAGTACAAGCCCTTCTATTTATAAATGTGCAATCAGTCATCTGACAAGATTCACTAATCGGGATTGTCTTTGACTTTAACTACAATAATTGGTTACTTAATGTTTCTAATCGCACAGTAAAATCATACCGATAAAACCAAATGCAGTCTGTTCGACAACGAACAGACTGCATATCCAAATCCTCTGTTACCATTAATGGTCAACTCGAATAATACATCTGTTCGTCTATCGTTTTAGTTTGCCTGTTAGGTCGTTTTAATTTTATCGATTGTCACTAAAGTGAATAATTTCATCAACGTTTCAGTTGATGAAATTATAAATATTCAGAATATTTGTTTAACCATAACATTCTAAAATAGTTAGTTTTCTTCATCTAAGGTCATTAGCGACGTATTACCACCAGAAGCGGTTGTATCAATGCTAACGGTTTTTTCTGTTAATAAACGTTGAATGAGATTATCAAAATACTCTGAACTAATAACCGGTAAAATTGCGCCTTGACGCTCAGCTAGTCTGTCACTGATATAATGTTTTCGGTCACAATGACTATCAACAACAACTCCTGATAACGCCGGATGTGCCAACAAAGTGGTTAAATGACCTAACCGGGTAACTTGAAAAACATTCTCATCAGAACCTGCTGTAACGAACTTATCTCTAATGGCTAGCGCTTGATCATAAAATAAATCAGAAACCACCGAGATAACGGTATTTCCGGTTGCCAAAGCCGTTACGATAGAGAGCATCCAAAAATGGAAAGTTACATTTTTATCAGCAAAGCAGATGATATTACCGCGGTTTTCCAAATAGAGAATATTAGACTCACCTGTTGGACCTGGAAGTGTTGTTGGCTTTTGTAGGTGTTTTTCAACAGCCACTAATTGTGAATTAGCGGCTGTCAAAGTACGATTTAAGTCATCGGCTAAATCATCAATACTATCGATATTAGCTATTTCGACTAACATTTGACGAACAAAAACAATACGCTGATTTAGCTCGGTCATGCGCCAGATTTTTTCTGCTACATTCGCCCTATCCATCAATAATTCTGCTTCTGCTTTTGATCCCGCATCGCTCACTAAGGCATCGACTTGCGATGGCAATAAGTTAAATTTATCGGCATCAGGAGTGGCTTTTTCTTTCACTAAACGCGTTAAATAAAAGGGGCCACCCGCTTTTGGCCCTGTACCTGAAAGACCACGCCCCCCAAAAGGTTGCACCCCGACAATAGCGCCAATCATATTACGATTTATATATACATTACCTGCACGCGATAGTGTCGCCAAACGAATGGCTCGCTGTTCAATTCGGGTATGTATACCCATAGTTAAACCAAAACCGGTACCATTAATATCATCAATGACTTTTTCTATTTCATCGCCTTTAAAGCGAATAATATGCACACAGGGACCAAAGACTTCATGCTTGAGCACGCTAATATTGTCTATTTCATAAAGTCGCGGTGCAAAAAAGAAAGCTTCGTTTTGTGCTATTTCATTTTCTTCATTAGATATCGCACATTGGTACAATAGCTGACCATGAGTTTTCATATAATCACTGTGAGCATTGAGTGATTCTAGCGCTTTTTGATCAATGACAGGCCCCACATCAGTGCTCAGTTGTTCTGGATTACCCACATGCAATTCTGCTAATGCGCCTTTAAGCATTGTAATAACCGTATCAGCAATGTCTTCTTGCAAAAATAACACCCTGAGCGCAGAGCAACGCTGACCAGCAGACTGAAATCCTGAAGAAATAACATCATCAACCACTTGCTCTGGCAAAGCTGTGGAGTCAACTATCATGCAGTTTTGACCGCCCGTTTCAGCAATGAGAGGCACTTTTGCGCCGTCTCTATCAGCCAACGTTTGCGAAATCATAGTCGCTGTTTTAATTGACCCCGTAAAAATAACCGTTTGAATATGTGCATTAGGAATAATAATACTGCCTACTTCACTCCCCTTGGCAATAACCGCTTGTACAACCCCGTGAGGTAGTCCAGCAGACGCCATGAGTTCAATAGCGCGTAATGCGATTAAACTTGTTTGCTGGGCGGGTTTTGCCAACACCGTATTACCAGTTGCAACGGCTGCAGTTACTTGGCCGATGAATATTGCTAACGGGAAGTTCCAAGGGCTGATACATAACACCACCCCACGGGCTTCTAAACGATCATCTTCTGCAAGTTCAATCGCTTGTTGTGCATAATAACGACAAAAATCAACAGCCTCTCTGACTTCATCAATACCATCTTGAGTCGTTTTTCCCGCTTCCTTGATGCATAAGGCTATGAGCTCGTCCCTATGATGTTCGAGAATATCGCCGATACTGCATAATAAGGCTGCGCGCTCCGATACAGGCTTTTGTGACCATGAGGCAAACGCCGTTTGAGCTGTATCGATCATCGCGAGCATGTCATCTTTGCCATGATGTCGCTGGAAACCAATGATTTCACTTTGCTTTGCTGGGTTTCTAATGGCCACAGCCCCTTCTCGGATATCACTCTCACAGAACTGGTTAGCTTCAGCCCAGTTATCTAGTGATGTTTTTAACGGGGTAAGCATATTGATGTCGGTTAAATCTAGGCCCTTGGAGTTATCTCGACCCACACCATTTTCATCGTGGTATAACGCAATAGGTTTGATTATCTGGCCGTTATATTTGTCTGTTAAGCGAGTCATTTTTTCAACCGGGTCTTCAAGTAACGATTCGACCGGTTGAGACTCATCAATAATGGCATTAACAAAAGAAGAGTTAGCGCCATTTTCTAACAAACGACGGACTAAATAGGCGAGTAGCTCTTTATGAGGACCAACCGGTGCATAAACCCGACATTGAACATTTTCACTGGCAACAACTTGATCATATAAAGAACCACCCATGCCATATAGACATTGAAATTCAAAACTTGTTTTGTCATTGCCCGCCAGTTCAAGAATAGTCGCCACAGTATAAGCATTATGTGTAGCAAACTGTGGATAGAGAGTATCTCTATATTCGAGTAATTTTTTCGCACAGGCGAGGTAAGACACATCAGTAGAAGCCTTGCGAGTGAATACCGGAAAATGCTGATAGCCGCCTTTTTGAGTGTTTTTAATCTGAGTATCCCAGTAAGCACCTTTAACTAAACGCACCATCATTGTCCGGCCAACACGAACGGTTAACTCATGCAACCAATCAAGGATAAAAATAGCCCGCTTTTGATAAGCTTGCAGCGCCATCGAAAAGCCATTCCAACCCGCTAAATCGTCATCACTAAATACCGCCTCAATAACATCAAGGGATAAATCTAATCGCTCAGATTCTTCCGCATCAACCGTTAAACCAATATTGTATTTTTTAGCTTGCAAACAAAGCGCTTTAAGTTTGGGCACAGCTTCAGTCATTACCCGTTGTCTTTGCGCAAATTCGTAACGAGGATGGATAGCAGAAAGCTTAACTGAGATACCAGGAACCCTGCGAGGATCGTCCTTACCTGACGCGAGAGAAACCGCGCCAATAGTATCTATAGCAACTTGATAAGCTTTAAAATATTTATCCGCATCATCCATGGTGCGCGCACCCTCACCTAGCATATCGTAAGAATATACGAAGCCTTGCCGATCTTGTTTGGTAGCATGCTCTGTTGCAGCTTGAATCGTTTCGCCCATAACAAACTGCTCACCCATAATTTGCATGGCGTAGTTCATTGCTTTACGAATGACAGGCTCTCCTAAACGACCAATAATCTTTTTCAATAAATCAAAACTATCTTTTTCGCGCTCATCAGCATAATCAACCATAGTGCCGGTAACTAATAATCCCCAGGATGAGGCATTAACGAACAGTGAATCACTGCTGCCCAAATGACTTCGCCACTCACCTTGAGAAATTTTGTCGCTAATTAGGGCATCTTGAGTGTGTTTGTCTGGTACACGCAATAAGGCCTCGGCCAAACACATCAACACCACACCTTCTTCACTGGATAATGTGTATTCTGCGAGTAAGGCATCTACAGCACCGTTTCCTGACTCATCTCTACGTATTTTTAGTGATATTTTACGGGCTTTTTCCCACGCTCTGCTGGCAGCTTCAGGGTTAACCTTTGCTAACGGTAAAATATGCTCTACCGCAACACTTTCATCAATACGATAGAACTCGCGAATTTTCTGACGAATAGGAGAGTCCGAGATATTTGAATTATTAAAAAGCATGTGCTCACCTCAATATTAATAAATTGTATTTTGCAATGACTAGAGACATTTGATATCTAAGTGATACCTAAGATTTGATGACTAACGATTAAATTATACTGATATTTAGTTTTAGACTCTGTGCGTTAGCGTACTTTCGAGAATACGCTTGATAGTGGCTTTGTTTTCGATTTTAATGTTTGTATTCAAAATGTTAAAAAATATGAACACTGTGAATAACCTGTCATTCTTTTGCTAACGTCGCGGAGTTTTATTGCAGAGTCACATCAAGTTAAGGTCATAAAACCGATAAATTCGGCTTAGATTTGTTGAAATGTCGCATTGTCTATATATGGCTTGATGTGAATTCGCCGTTGTTGCCAAATTAACGCTAATTTGGTGGCTAAAATAACGTATAAAGTCAGCCACTAAACAGGCTTTGCTTACCAGAGGGAGCGCATTCTGCATAGTTTCTAATACGAAACCACTCAGCATGACGCTATGACTTTTGGTCTGAGGAGTATTGATGCTACAAATCGTCAATTTGTTTCATGTTACGTGCCAATAACCTTCCCTCTACCTCTTGAACCGACAATATATCGTTAAGAAATTCCGTCACGGAAGGTGCACAACTGCACTTTTGCAGATACTCAAATAGTCCGACAATATTTTTGTGATATTCAAGAGTGACAATCGCTATTTCATCCGTATCCATCTTTTCAAACGGATGCTCACCTTCAGTGTGAATTGAAATAGCGAGTTTTTCGTAGTAATGCCGACTATAAGTGTTAAGCGCACTGTTGTTACCACTGTCTTCGAACTTTTTCATTATCTGCGCCATTTTTTTTTCGTGCTCTGAAATGTACTTAAGCAGCAATCCAACTCTTACACTATCGCTTTTTAGTGCACAATTTGCTGCAAAATAGTGCAGTTCTTGGTGCATGTTTTTAGTCCATTGCATAACATCGTGAAGTGTTTCTATTTGCATATTATCCTCAAAATTGACGCGTTTAGATCACTTTGCTGTGCAAAGTGAAGCGCCTGCCTAGCATAAAAATAAAAAAATGGTAAAAAAATATCACCATCTGTGGCTTAAATTGCAATCACTTTGAACTCGTTCAGTCTATGCAACATTATGTATTGACTACATAAATAAGAGTTAGCGACCACAATTAACTCATGATGTTAATGCTCATCATACGTGTATTTTATTTTTCACTCTGTTCGCTGCCGCACTCAGCTTGGCATGAATATTTGTCTGATCTACATATTTAGAAACCTTACCGAGAATAGTATGACCCACATAAAGCCATTAGAATTATTGGTGTGGATTGGGCGATATCATCGAAGATGTCTACAGACTCATTGAAAAATATCCTGTTATCTTTGGATAGGACGAAGCTGAATGAGATGAACGCTTGGCTAGTAAATTCATTGTAAAGTCAGTGCGCAAAGTGTAATGGTTTAAGACAAAAAACCGACAAAAGCGCAAAGATAACACCTGAGCAACGGATTAAAGAGTTAGTACTCATGAGCTGCACTAAAATGAAAAAACTGTAGCCTACAATGCTGTATTGCTGATATGAGGAGAAAGCTTGTAAGAGAAGTTTGATGCCTATTTTTCATATAAGCACGATACTCAAATACAATAATTAGACTGAGTTGGTGATATTGATCTTAACGCCACCGTAGTACGTAATTAAGGTTCGTTGGTTACAGACTTTGCTTTAAACTACAAACACACGGTATAAGTACTATATACACATTACTTTTTAGGGAACAAGACCATGTACATGATAGTTAAGCACACCCACCTGACAATAATTGCGCTGACGTTTATATTTTTTATCATTAACTTTGTGTTGACGATGAAAGGCTCTGACAAGGTCAATAATAAACTGCTCAAGATCGGTCCTCATGTTTTGTATGCTCTGTTTATCTGCACCTTTGTTTACATGATTATCGTTAATCCATTGAACTTGTACCCGTTTGTGAACGGTTGGGCATCGTCTAAATTAGGTGGTTTTGTACTTTATGTACTCTCGATTACCTTTACGCTTAAATGGGCAAAATCAACGCTATGGCGCATTGTGGGTTTAATTAGTACGATATTTTGGTTATTGATGAGTGCACGATTGGGTTTTGCCCATCATCTTAAATCGAAAGGGATTGTTGATGATGCTAATGCTTATCTTGAGTTGGGACAGTCTATGTTAACAGGCATTTGTTAGATAATGTCGAGTAAAGTGGCTAATTAACTTTAGCCACTATTGGTCCATCGTGTTGATTCATTCGGTGTTTATTCCAGCGGCAACATGGCCCCTTATACGCACACCTTAGAATAAAAATCTCGCTTTATCTCATTCCATGTTCTACGCAATAGCCGCTTTATTGACTCTAAGTCAATAGGCGCATTTTGCTTATCGTCGCCCTAGCCTACTGGCATCTGCCTAATTAAGCGATTTGAGGTATTAGGCTTTCAAACTGGTCAATTGGTATCGGTCTACTGAACAAGTAACCTTGAAAATTACGGCACCCTTGGCTGATTAAATATTGCTGTTGTTGTTCAGTTTCTACACCTTCTGCAATTACACTTAAACCTAAGCTCTGTGCCATCGAAATAATGGTCTTAACAATGGTTTTATCGTTACTATCAACACATAGTTCACGCACAAATGACTGATCGATCTTAAGCTGATGTAATGGGAGTTTTTTGAGATATTGTAACGATGAATAACCGGTACCAAAATCGTCTAACGAAAACTGGATACCTATAGCCGCTAAAGTATTCATTTTTTCGATAATGGTTTGAATATTATTTAACAGTACACTTTCAGTTAATTCAATTTTAAGTAATTTAGGATTAACACTATATTTATCAATACTTTTTTTGATTATGTCGACAAAATCGGCTTTATGGAATTGTTTGGCGCTGACATTGATAGATAATGATAATCCTGTTGTATTAACATGTTGCTGCCAGGCATTGAGTTGCCTACAGGCCGAATCAATAACCCACTGTCCTATTTCGATAATCATGCCGGTTTCTTCTACCAACGGGATAAATTCTAAGGGGGACACTATGCCACGCTGTGGATGGTTCCAACGGATAAGTGCTTCGGCGCCCACGGGGGTGTTTGAGCTGTCGACTTGTACTTGGTAATACAATTGGAATTGATTATGTTCTAGTGCAATGAGTAAATCGCGTTCAAGCACCACTCTATTGATAATGCTGATTTCCATTTTAGGGTCAAAAAAGCAGACAAGGTTTCGACCTGATTTTTTGGCTTGATACATGGAAATATCAGCTTGTTTGAGTAACTCATCTGGGGTGGTATTATTGCCGAGAAACAAAGTCGCACCAATACTAGTACTGGTCGAATAACTATGGCCTACTATATTGTAAGGCTGGTTAATGGTATCTAAAATAGCCGTGGCAATCGCTTTTATCTGTGTGGCGGCAACAAAAGCATTAGAATGAATGCCTTCTAATATGATCACAAACTCATCACCGCCAAAGCGAGTGACTGTATCACCTTCACGGATAATATTGATAAGTCGATTGGCCACTTGTTGCAATAACAGGTCACCAATATCATGTCCTAGGGTGTCGTTGAGTGTTTTAAAATTATCCAGATCAAGAAATAATATCGCACCATAATACTGATTCCGATCACTAAATATTAATGCTTGTTTTAACCTATCATCTAATAACCGCCGATTGGGTAATTTCGTTAGCGGGTCAAAGTAGGCTAGTCGCTCTATTTGAATAGCATCTTCTTTTTGCTTGCTGATGTCTTGAACCATTGCCAGAACATAATCAATACTGCCATCATTTTTACGCACACAACGCACGACTAACATGGTAGGGATCACTTTGCCTGTTCTGCTAATAAAACGTTTTTCTAAACTATAGCCATCAATTTCATTGGCAAGTAACCTGGTGAATTGGGCTTCATCAGCCTCTAAATCATTAGGGTAGGTTAAATCATTCCATGTTAATTTTTTCAGTTGCTCTTCGGTGTATTCCAGCATCTTACACAAACAAGGATTGATACTGATCAAGCCTTTATCTGGTGACGTAACCGTTAAACCGACCAAATCTAAAGAATAAAATGAGGCTAATTGAGATTCCCTTAATGCCAAGCTATCCAGCATTTGATCAAATTGTTTAGCAAGTAACGAAGCTTCATCAGTTCCCTTCATGTTGACACGTAAATGAGTGGCGCCAGTTTGGACTTTGTCGGCTACTTTTTGAATGATATACAAACGACGAGTTAAATAACGACTGGCTAAGGTGGTGATTAATACACCAAGTAAAATGGCAGTAAGTGCATAAAAGAAACTGTTTATTTTTATTTGGTTAATTTCTTCTAAGTAAGCGCGTCTATCTAAATCAATCACCACCCAGCCAATTTCTCGATCCGCTAAAACAATGGCTTTAGTCACATCAATACTACTATCAGAATAATGTATCTGTTGCAGATCATTGTCTTGGTTGAATGCATCGATATACAAACCCACTTTAGTCAAATCTGTATGTGCCAACACTTGGCCACGTAAATCGATGACGATAGCTTGCTTTAAGTTAGGGTATTTTGAGACACCATTGACGATTTCCTGCAGACCGCTGACATCTCGCGAGGCAACCCAAATAGCAGACGAAGTCGCTAAAGTATCTGCAAGGGCAATAGCTTGATCTTTATATTGTTCAACTTTAATTTTTTGTTGGCGATGAGTGGTATCCCAGACAAATAATCCCATCATCAAAGTGATGATGAGCGTCATGCCAATCATCATTTGTCGGCGCAATGTGCCTAATAGAATACGTTGCAATTTTTTAATCATTGATTGAGCTTTCCACTGGACGCACTTTACTCTCAAAATTATTTATATAGCTGCGTACAACATCGTAATCAGCATCTTCCGCCTGAGTAAATCTAGCGGTTTCCATACCGAGCATAATCGCCTTACCTTCTGGTGAGTCTGCTAAAGTAATCAGTAAATGTTGTATTTTTTGACTAATCTCTTTAGGAAAGTCATCACGTACCATAACTGAGTTATTGATTAAAGATGGTGTTTGCCAAATGACTTTAAGCTGGTTTGCTTTTTCTGGGTGATCTTTTTGAAATAATCGCCAAGGAAGTGGCCAAGTTGCTGCTGCAGCTACCTTACCAAGATATGCATTCATGATTGAAGACTCTTGTGAACCCACATAGATATTATCAAGATCTTGGTTAATATCGATTCCATTAGTGTACAAAAAATACTGTGGCATAATTGTCGCAGCAAGCGCTGTTTGTGCAGGATAACTCACTCTTTTACCCTTGAGCTCAATTGGTTTTTGGATATTATTGTCTTTTCTTACGATAAAAATCCCTTTGAAATCATCAGCATCACCAGCCATGGCAATCACTCGATATCCGTTGTCCCTAGCCTGCAAGGTCTGCCATGGATTAGGCAGTAATAAATCTGGCTTTCTGTCGCGGATTTTTTGTTCATAGGAGGCATAATCGATTGATGCTTCGAGTTCAATATCAATCTCAGGGATTTTCTGATTGATATAATCAATCAGCGGTTGATAAGCTTCGAATAACTTTTGCGGATTGTGTAAAGGGTGAATCGCAAATCGATAGGTTAACGCGGTATTATTACTAGGCGAACGACTGTACTGCAGGGCTTTTTCTGTAGCGGGTTGTTCGCAAGCGAATAGCAAAATGATAATTAAGGTAAAGAGATATTTTTTCATAAAAAATCAATTTGTTATTGTCGTAATAATGATAGTAGTTTTATATTTGAAAAAAGTCACTTTCTGGATACATTATATTAACTTAACCACGAATAATTTAGCCGTTTGATATCAACTCAAAGAGCTTTACTTCGTAAGCAATTAATTTACCGCGTCTATTATCAGCTATACTGCCCTACCCGTTACATGTACGTATTTAAGCGATGTTAACAATACCATGGATATCAAAGGAACCTGCATCTCATCAACTGAAGATGAGCACGGCCCCATTTATGTTTATCAAACAAAAAATAGCCGTATTCTTAGCTTCGATGGGAAAATCTATCAAAGCTGCATGAAACTCAATGATATAAATGGATTACATCTTGGTTATACCCAAGCCATGATGAGCGGATTATTGTTTCTTCCGACAGTGAACATCGCCACTATTATGGGGCTGGGGGCGGGATCGATGGCAAAGTGTTTACTCAATAGTTTCGTTAATATAAACGTCCATGCGGTTGAATACCGCGAAGCGGTAGTCAATGCCGCCAAAGATTACTTTTATTTACCCGATACCCATCGCATCGTTACTCATATAGACGATGCAGTCCATCACATTAAATATACTACTGTCCAAAGTGATGTTATTTTTTCAGATTTGTATAACTCACAAGGCATGGAACCTAACCAAGTGCAGTCATCCTACTTACGGGATTGTAAAAATGCACTTAATGAAAATGGCGTTTTAGTACTCAATATTTGGCATACATCGGTAGAACTTCGACAAGAGTTAGATGCATTACTTGCGCTAGAATTTGAACATCGCTTAATCAGTTTCGAAGTTGACAGTGGCAACAGGATCATTCTGGCATTCAAAAATGCCATACCCCAAATAGAAACTGAACAACTCATGCGTAATGCTCAAATATTGCAACAACAAATCAATATTCCAATGGCGCGTTATGCCGAATTAATCTTAAATACTCAAGCTCAATAAAAATAATAGCCCTAGACAACAGCGCCAAATATCAGGCGTTGTTTAGTGTCTAACCACATTGAATTTTGTACCATTACCTTGCTGAACATCCGACTTTGCAAAAAATGATTCAACCACTGGCGCAATTTTGGATAGGGTGATTGTAGATACCATTGCCGCTCTACTTGGGCAAACTGCCGCATAAACGGCATTAATGCCAAATCAGTTAAGCTCGGTTTGTCGGACATCAAATACTGGTGCAGAGAGAGTCGCGATTCCAGATCGGCAAGATAACGCTCACATTGCTGTCTATCTTCTGGTAATGAGGGTTCATGGTAACGTTTTGAGCAGCGATACCGTTCAAGATGACCTTTAAATTCATTATCAAATATCGCAATAACAGCCAACATTTCATCTAAAGCGTTGGGGACTGCTTTGTTAGTGTAACCTTCTGGGTCTGTTTGTAAAAATGCCCATTGCATGATGGCTAGGCTTTCATCGATCACCTGGTTATCGGTGGTGACTAGTACCGGGACGGTACCTTTAGGTGACACCTTAAGCATCTCATCAGGTTTGTTACTTAACACTATATCGCGTAGCTGAACTTGCTGGCCTGAAGCATAAATCGCCAACCTAGCCCGCATTGCATAAGGGCAATTTCTTAAAGAATAAAGTATGGATAAGTCAATTGTCTGGGTCATTTTTGCTCAGTAAATTCATTTTGCCGATAGGCTTTGTTACATTAACGATAATCATTAATTAAATCTTAGGGTGACATTACACTATCAAGTTCTGAACGTCATTTTGTTCATGTCCCCCAAAGATTCATTATCCAATCCGTTATGCCATAACGGGCTGGCAACGCTTACTCAACGATCAACACGCCTTTATACATTTGCATCTGACAATGAAATGGATACTCGCCTTTTTCCAGAGCAGGTAATGCTACCTTGGTGGGTTTATCCAGTGCTAAATCTTGGCTAATATCTAAGTCGGGTAGCAAGACTGTGGCGGAACATCCGGATTTATCTTGGCGTAAAAAGGTTATTTCTGTCGGCGTATTGGCGCTAATGTTAATTCTTGCAGGCGAATACACCCCGTCTTTAACCACTATTGATGTGCTGGCATCAACCTTAGTTTCATTTGATGGTTTATACAGCCAAAACCACCAAATGATAAAACCGATTAATGCGATACACAGTAAATTAATCAACATTTTGAGTCTCCTAGTGTTCTTTAGCTTTAAACAGACGTAAACGGTTGGCGTTACTGACGACGGTAAGCGATGAAAAGGCCATCGCCGCCCCGGCAATCACTGGGTTTAACAAAATACCAAATACCGGATAAAGCACTCCTGCCGCTAACGGAATACCCGCAACGTTATAAATAAATGCACCAAACAAGTTTTGTTTAATGTTGCGCAGCGTTGCTTTACTAATGGCTATGGCATCGGCTAATCCATGAAGTGATCCACGCATTAAGGTAATATCGGCACTTTCTATCGCGACATCGGTACCCGTACCAATTGCAAAGCCGACATCGGCTAAGGCTAACGCTGGAGCGTCATTAATGCCATCGCCAGTCATGCCAACAATTTCATTTTTTTGCTGAAGTTCAGCGACTTTTTTGGCTTTATCTTCTGGCATCACTTCAGCGAAAAAGTCATCAATACCGACTTTCTTCGCCACTGCGGCTGCGGTAGCTTTATTATCTCCGGTTAACATAATCACTTTAATGCCACTGAGTTTTAATCTCGCAATCGCTTCGATTGAATCGGATTTTATCGGATCAGATACTGCGATAATGGCAAGTAACTGCCCTGCAAGCGCCAAATACATAGGTGTTTTAGCCTCTTCGGCTAAGGTTTGGGCCTTGGCTTGGTAGTCACTAATCGCAATATTGTTGTCTTGCATCAGTTTTTCATTACCAAACAGTAATGTTTGTCCATCCATCTGAGCTTCTACACCTTGACCCGAAATGGCATTAAAGTGTTCAGTGTTAATGGCTTTAATGCTTCTAGCGTTGGCACTGTCAACAATGGCTTGTGCTAAGGGGTGTTCGGAGTGACTTTCAATTCCAGCCGATAAGGCAATTACCTGCTCTTCACTGTCTGCATGAGCCAGAATAATATCGGTAACTTGCGGTTTACCTTCGGTAATGGTGCCAGTTTTATCTAAAACCATTGCGGTGATTTTAGAGGCCGTTTGTAAAGCTTCACCGTTACGAATAAGTACCCCAGATTCAGCCGCCTTACCAACGCCAACCATTACCGACATTGGTGTTGCGAGTCCGAGGGCACAAGGACAAGCGATAATCAACACGGTTGTAGCAGACACTATGGCAAATACCATTGATGGCTCAGGACCAACGTTAAACCACACCATGGCACTGACAATGGCAATGATCATAATGGCTGGTACAAAATAAGCGGCAATGACATCCGCTAATCGACCAATCGGTGGCTTCGAGTTTTGTGCCCGTTTGACCATACTAATAATGTGCGCCAGTGCGGTATCTTTTCCGACCCGTGTTGCTTTAAATATGATTGAGCCAGATTTATTTAAAGTACCGGTGACCACATCATCATCAACAGCTTTTTCAACTGGCATGGGCTCACCGGTCAGCATTGACTCATCAATGGTACTTTTACCTTCAATAACCACTCCATCCACGGGGATTTTTTCGCCAGGACGGACTCTAACATGATCGTTAAGTAACACTTGGGCAATGTCGATATCGATTTCTTTGTCATCACGGATAACCCGCGCCGTTTTTGCTTGCAGGCCAATAAGACGCTTAATGGCTTCAGAGGTCTTACCGCGCGCTTTCACTTCTAGTGCTAAACCAAGATTAATTAAACCAATGATCATCGTGGTTGCTTCAAAGTAAACATGTCTTGCCATTTCAGGAAACCACTGTGGAAATGCCACAATTAGCATCGAATATATCCAAGCCGTTCCTGTTCCCAAGGCGATGAGGGTGTCCATATTGGCGTTATGGTTTAAAAAAGACTTCCAAGCACCGATATAAAAATGTTTACCGGATATCAACATAATGGCCAAGGTAACTACACCAACCAGCCCCCATACCATTTGCTCTGAGAGGCTTGATACCGTCATCTCGCCAATAAAAAGTCCATAGATCATCAACGGAATACCGACACTTAAAGCGATAATGGTATGGCGTAATAAACTTTTATAATGTTGTAAATCAGCCTGTTCTTTCTCATTCATGGCATCTTCTGCCGACTCAGCCTGGATTTGAGTGGCATTGTAGCCAGCACTTTCTACCGCGTTGATAATGGACTCTGCAGTTGCTTGACCAGTAACAAGTACCGTTCTATCTGCAAAATTCATATCGGCCGAATCTACGCCTTGTACGGTTTTAATGGCTTTCTCAATTTTACCAACACAGCTAGCGCAGCCTGCGCCGATAATATTGAGCTGTATAGGTGAATGCATTGTGTGTTCCATTACTTAACCTCCGTTGGTGTTAATGTAATCTTATCATCCTGATTAATACTTGCAGGAGTGCCATCTGTTTGATGTGAACCTTCAATCAAATGGCAAATCATATTTCCTGTCGGTAAGTTATCTGGCATGGTTGACCATTGCTCAACTGCGTGTGCAAGCCTTGAACGTAGTTTAACCATTTCATTAAATTGTCTTTCCGTTTCAGCCAGCTTTTGTTTAACTAACGTTCGCACAAGATGGCAGGCACTTTCGCCATGATCGGTTTTTGAAAAAATCACTTTAATTTCTTCAACTGAAAAATCAAGTCTGCGAGCGCTTAAGATAAATTGCATACGCGACTTATCTTTATGGTCATAGACTTTATAACCATTGACTGGAGATTTATTCGGATTAAGTAGGCCAATGCGAGTGTAAAAGCGCACTGTGTCGGCAGTAATACCTAATTCAGTAGCAAGTTGGTTCACTTTCATGCAGCCTCCACCGCTAAGGTTAATCATTATAATCATCTGACTATAAACCTATGTGTAACACACAGGTCAAGTAGGGTTTGAATATTAAAATAATAGGGCGCATTAGAGCGCCCTATTATTAGAGGGTTATTGCTGCATCATTTTACTATGTTGTTTCATGATGATAGCCATTAGCTCTTCGTGATTAACTAACTTGACGGTTTCACCTTTGATAGTGGCGCTTTCTAATGTTATAAACGGTGATTTGATAAAGTTTTTTGCATTTTTCGAAGATAGAATCTCTTTGGTATACACTTTAATATCTTCATCTCTAGATAGATTTAAACTCCAATATAACGCATCAGACTTAATGAAATTAGTATCATCAGCGCCAGATGAGAACAATTCATAAAACTGTAATTCAATGAGATGTTGACCAGGAGAGATTTCTAATTGGCTTTTATTTGATACCGGTTTTCCATCGACCGCAGTAAAGATCAAATAATCTGGCAATGAGATAGTGGCAGCCATTGATACTGAGCTGACTAAAGATAGTAGTGAAATAGCAATAAATTTTTTCATAATAAACTCCGTTAACTTTTTGATGCTGATAACGATAGCAACAAAAATCTTTATAAATTAATGTGGTAATTAATATAGGTAACTAATATAAATAATTAATTTAGATAAAGAATTAAGCTATTGGAGGTGGGTTTTGGCTTGATAGATTAGAAGGGGTTGATACCCATAAAGGCAAGCTGGCCTTCGTGCTGGTTAGCCCTATAGAGATAAGCTCTATGCCTGTAAAAAACGTAAAAGTATTCGCGATCGCATGGCAATGACTAATGCATTGACTCATATCACCTAAACAACAATTAGGCTCGTTATCACAGTCAGTGTTCATCATTGCTGACTGATGAGGTGGGCTCGATTGTGCGTCAGACATGACCATTTCTGCAGGCATAGACATTTCATTAGACATAGCGAAGCTAGGCATCAATAATTGCCCTACTAGTGATATTATAATCGCTATATTTAACAAAACTTTCAGCATATATGGCGCCCAAGAATTCGAAGATGATCTTACTATAACGATTTTTAGTTAGATTTGTTCGACACATGTCACATTTAGCGACTAACTATACGATGCCTAGTAAGTGATTAAAAAGCTAAGTACGTTAATACTCTCACTACAGAGAGCGCCTCTATCCGCCTAGAACGGTCAGAACTGGCTTATATATTCTATATCAGTTATATCATGCTGTGAGCTAGGCTAATATTTGTTAACAAACTCTTTAGAATAAGATTATCTCATTGTTTTATAGTGATAAAAACAAATTTTAACATATTTAACGGCCAATAAAGCTCTACCATATAAGCTATATTTTGCACTTAAGAGAGCCAATGCATCTTGTTCTGGGGATATTGTGATAACAAATGTCATTGTGTATGCTGCAAGCCTGCTATTAACATTATTGTAACTATATGGCTGTCATTATTTGAAGCTACTTAGCAAAGATTTACCTCATTTGCATTGTAGTCTTAAGTGGCTATCTAATCTAAGGAACACTGCTGTTAATATTTATTAGCAATAATACCTGTGACAATAATAAGGTGCACAAATGTTCGAATTGTTGAAATATTTTTTATATCTGTTGTTGGTACTTTTAGCTTGCCTTAATCAAGCACCTGATAAGTCAGTTGCAGAGCTGAGTAAGCGTTGGGCTCAACCTGCTTCTCAGGATGAATATTCACTCAAGAGATGAAGGACCAAAGTCTGATCAAGAACCCATAGTATTAATCCATGGTACAAGTGCATCTTTACATACTTGGGATGGTTGAGCCCGCATAAGGAGCCCACTCTAGTGATGCGATTTTCCATGTTTCACCTGCATGTGAAGTTGGCATAAATACGATTAAAGACAATAAAATAAACTTTAAAATCAACATCCTTGTATTACTCCATTAGTGTCAAATTAATAGAATAACTATAGTGTAGTTAACAGATTTTAATCTATTTTTTTATGGTGTTGTTTAACATTGTTATCACACGTCATATCACATCGAGTGTTTAGCTTTTTATTATCGTAATAGTTTAATGTAATTCTCTATTAGACCTGAATAAAATTACGGGTTAAAAAACCACAAAATAGTCTAAAGCTATGGTAGATAGCGATGCGGTGCATAAACCATAATCTCACTTTCCCTAGTCTCTACCCCGGTGTTATTTTCTACCGCAACCTTTCTTGTTGGTACTCAATCTATTTATTCATAATCTTTCATATATTGTCTACGTTCATTCATCCACAGTCTGAGTGCCATTAACAATTGTTATCTAATATAGCTGTCATCAGCAAAGGTAATTTTTTAAGTGAGCAAGCTATGACAACAAAAAACGTAGTAGATCCCCAACGTAATGTGAAGTCTAAGGAGCTGAAAGCTCTTGGGTTTATCATTTTTTTATTCTTTCCCATTATCACAGTAACCAGCATTAGTGCGTATGGTTTTGTCATTTGGATGATCCAAGCATTTGGTGGCGTTGTTGCGCACTAATCCTCAAATAAATTATGAGTCAATCTTATAAAGGATGCTGTTATGAAATGGTTTATTAATACCTGGCGGACGCTAAACCAGCCTGCCAAATATCTTACATTAGGCACAATTAGCCTATCTGCTTTTTTAATGGGGATTATATTCTGGGGTGGTTTTAATACTGCACTGGAAATGACCAACACTGAAGAGTTCTGTATTAGCTGTCACAGTATGGAAAGCAAGCCCTACCAAGAGCTACAGAAAACGGTGCATTGGTCTAATCACTCTGGTGTTCGGGCCACTTGCCCCGATTGTCACGTGCCTCATAACTGGAGTCGTAAAATTGGGCGCAAGATTGAAGCATCACATGATATGTGGGGCTGGTTGATGCAAACTGTTAATACTGAAGAAAAATTTGAATCAAAACGTCTAGAGATGGCTAGCCGTGAGTGGAAACGCTTCGACCGTGATAACTCTTTGGCGTGTAAAAACTGCCATAACTATGACTCGATGAAATGGGATGACATGTCAAAGTTGGCGCAAAAACAAATGAAGCGTGCAGCAGAGATAGACCAGAGCTGTGTTGATTGCCATAAAGGTATTGCTCACAAACTTCCTGACATGGGGACTTCTCGTGCACCAGAACTCATTGCACAAGTAGGATCTGGCGAAACTGGTCTTGTGGTTGGTGCTCAGTACTTTACTGCCTTAACTAAACCCCTTTATTTTAATCAAAAAACAGATGTTGAAGCTGGCACGTTAAACATTGCCACTAAAGTGACGGTACTTGAAATCAATGGCAGTCGTGTACTAGTTGGTATTAATGGTTGGCGTAAAAAAATTGGTGCTGGTCGTGTTATCTATTTCGATTTTGGTCTTAACATTCTGTCGGCTCAGTTATCAAAAGATGCTGCTTTAGAAGAAGGCGTAATGAATGTTTTTGAACAGAAAGAAGACCCCATGACCGGATTAACATGGCAGCGTGTTGAAGCCAAAATTTGGACAGATGCTGACTACCTAATTAACGATTTACAGCCACTTTGGGATTATGCCCGCACCACTTATACCAGAAGTTGTAGTGTGTGCCACACCCAACCAGCAGAAGCACATTTTGACGCTAACAGCTGGCCTGGAATGTTTAAAGGCATGATTGCATTCGTCAACATGGACCAAGACACTCAAGCGCTTGTACAAAAGTACTTACAAGAGCATTCATCTACTTTCGATAAGTCGGCGCATTAATAGGATATCATCATGAACAGAAGACATTTTCTTAAAGGCTTAGTGGCGACTTCTTATGTTGGACTAAGCAGTACATCAGTTTTGGCACCATTCAATGCCCTTGCAGCTGCGGGCACTAAAGCAAATGACGACTGGTTGACTACCGGTTCGCACTTTGGTGCATTCAAGATGAAACGTAAGAATGGCGTGATTGACCAGGTGATTCCATTTGAGTTGGACAAATACCCTACCGATATGATTAATGGCGTTAAAGGCTTAGTCTACAACCCTTCACGGGTTCGCTACCCTATGGTACGCCTAGATTTTTTATTGAAAGGTCATAAAAGTGATACCAGTCAACGAGGTGATTTTCGCTTTGTCCGTGTCACTTGGGATAAAGCATTGACTCTGTTTAAAGATTCACTTGATGAGGTGCAAACTCAATATGGCCCATCAGGATTGCACGCAGGTCAAACTGGCTGGCGCGCCACTGGACAACTGCATTCAAGTACCAGTCACATGCAACGCGCTGTTGGAATGCACGGTAATTTTGTCAAAAAAATAGGTGACTACTCAACGGGTGCTGGCCAAACTATTTTGCCTTATATTTTAGGCTCTACTGAAGTTTATGCCCAAGGTACTTCATGGCCGTTGATCCTTGAGCAATCTAAAACCATCATTTTGTGGTCAAATGATCCCTATAAAAACCTGCAAGTGGGTTGGAATGCGGAAACCCACGAATCGTTCGCTTATCTAGCGGAGCTTAAAGAAAAAGTAAAACAAGGTAAGATCCGGGTGATCAGTATCGACCCAGTGGTCACTAAAACCCAAAAATACTTAGGCTGTGAGCAACTTTACGTCAACCCACAAACTGACGTTGCGTTAATGCTGGGTATTGCCCATGAAATGATCACCAGTAAGTTACACGATGAAAAATTTATTGAGGGCTACAGCCTAGGTTTCGACAGATTCGTACCTTATATTTTAGGCGAGTCAGATAACGTAGCTAAAACACCAGAGTGGGCCAGTAAAATTACTGGTGTTAGCCCTGAAATTATACGTGATTTAGCTAAAGTGATGACCAAAGGTCGTACTCAAATCATGATGGGTTGGTGTATTCAACGTCAACAACACGGTGAACAACCTTATTGGATGGCAGCTGTACTTGCCACTATGATTGGCCAAATTGGTTTACCTGGTGGTGGTATCAGCTATGGCCATCATTACTCAAGTATTGGTGTTCCTTCATCGGGCGCAGCTGCACCGGGCGCGTTTCCTCGTAATCTTGATGAAGGCCAAAAGCCATTATTCGACAGTAATGATTTTAAAGGTGCAAGTAGCACCATTCCGATTGCACGTTGGATTGATGCCATTTTAGAACCGGGTAAAACCATCGATGCAAACGGGGCGAAGGTCACTTATCCTGATATTAAGATGATGGTATTTTCAGGTAATAATCCATGGAGTCATCACCAAGATAGAAATAAGATGAAGCAAGCATTTCAAAAGCTTGAATGTGTGGTCACTGTCGACATTAACTGGACAGCAACGTGCCGTTTCTCAGACATCGTTTTACCCGCTTGTACTACATTTGAACGTAATGACATTGACGTTTATGGCAGCTACGCTAACCGTGGTGTTTTAGCGATGCAAAAAATGGTTGAACCATTATTTGATAGCTTGTCTGATTTTGATATCTTTACCCGCTTTGCCAAAATAATGGGTAAAGAGGCAGAATATACCCGTGGCATGTCTGAATTTGACTGGATTAAGAAACTTTATAACGACTGTAAAGCCGATAATGCCGGTAAGTTCGATATGCCAAATTTCGACACGTTCTGGAAACAAGGTTATGTACATTTTGGTGAAGGCCAACCTTGGACTCGCCATGCCGACTTTAGGGATGATCCTGAAATGAATCCATTGGGTACACCATCGGGCTTGATTGAAATTTTCAGCCGTAAAATCGCCCAATTCAACTACGATGACTGTCCTGGCCATCCTACTTGGATAGAAAAGTCAGAGCGCAGCCATGGTGGTCCTGGTTCAGATAAATACCCAATGTGGATGCAATCTTGCCACCCAGATAAACGCTTACATTCACAAATGTGTGAGTCGCAGCAATATCGGGAAACCTATACGGTACAAGGCCGTGAACCCGTGTACTTGAATCCTACCGATGCAAAACAGCGCGGCATTAAAGATGGCGATGTTGTTCGTGTGTTTAACGACCGAGGTCAACTGTTAGCGGGTGCAGTGGTATCCGACAGCTTCCCTAGTGGGGTTATCCGAATTCATGAAGGAGCTTGGTATGGCCCAGTCGGTAAAGATGGGTCTAAAAAAGGCGGTAGTGAAATTGGGGCGTTGTGCAGCTATGGTGACCCTAATACGTTAACGCAAGATATTGGTACATCAAAGCTTGCCCAGGCTTGCTCCGCATACACTTGCTTGGTCGATTTCGAAAAGTATCAAGGTAAGTTACCTGACGTCAGTTCTTTTAGTGGCCCAATAGAAACGCAGCTATAACGTGTAAGTATTATCACTGTGCGCTAAGCGATTTAATTCTTGGCGCTTAAGTTAACGGCCATAATAGGCTCAGGAGATAACATAGATGAATGACAAGATATTGTATAACACGCCAATGAACCAGGGTCGTTCGGTGGTGTATAAGCTGCTCTCATCACTGTTTGCAAAAGAGCTAGACCAACAGCTATTACAAGAGCTCACTGCAAGTCAGGCTCAGGCATTCTTTGCTCAATTGGCCAGTGACCCGTTATTGAGTCAAGACATTGAAACCATAAACTCAGTGCTTAATTCAACCCTTAACAGCGTCAATACTGATCATGCTTTATTAGAGCTTGCTGCCGATTATTGTGGCCTATTTTTAGTAGGAACAAAGCATAGCGCCAGCCCTTATGCCAGTTTATATCTTAACGATAATGCAGTTGCCAAGGACGATGTACTCTTATTTGGTGAACAGCATCAGCAAATGCAAACATATCTAAAACAAAGCCAATTAACGGTTCAAAGTGAATTTCCTGAACCGTCTGACCATATTGCCGTTATTTTGGCTTATGTCGCTCACCAAGCGTGTGCTTGTGACGATAACACTCAGCTCAGCTTTATTAGGCAATATCTCCACGCTTGGTTACCCCGTTTTGTAGATAGGCTTACCTCTGTGGATACTGGTAAGTTTTATTCAGCCATTGCTCACCTCACTCTGGCTTGGGTTGAAAGCGATTGTGTAGGACTAAAAGGTGCTCAGTAACAGGATATCTATATAATTAACCCCCATATAAAAACACCGATCAAGCTCGGTGTTTTTATATGTAATGTTTGAGTTCAGGATAAATAGCGTTAGGGTTACACACACAGATATAATTATTATCAATATTTTACAACAGCTTAGGTTTAGATTTTCAACTCAAGTGCGTTAATGGATGCTTGCAATACTTGCTTAAGCAACAAATATGAATCATCACTAATGCCATCTTTTTCTAATTGTTTGCACAACTGACTCAACTGAATAAAGCCAATGCTGGCACTACTGCCTTTAAGTGCGTGTAACGCTTTTGGCCTATCTATAGGTAAAGCTGCCAGTGCATTGATGTGTTGTGTACTACTGACTTTAAATAACGCTAACATCTCTTTAACAGCTTCTGTACCAAGATATTGTAAGTCTTCATTAATTTGCTTTTCATCGAGTAAAGGCTGATTGTCTTCATTACAAACTGAAAATTTTTGATCTATGGTCGTTTGTGTAAAGCCTTTGTGTTTATCCATCTTAGTTAACTTATTCGTGTTGTCGCTGTTGATTGCTGACTTATCACTTGCATCACCAATCCAATTGGCTAAAAACTTCATATTAAGCGGTTTGGCTAATACGTCGTCAAAGCCCGCTGCTTGATACTCGTTTATGTCATCATGTTGAATTTGTGCCGTAAAAGCGGCTATGCTGATGTCTTTTTGGGCTGCGTTAGCAATATTCTTCAACTCTACCAATAACTCAATTCCTGAGCCATCGCCTAATTGAATATCAAGCATAATGCCGTCAAACTTCAACGCACTATCAACGTTAAACAACGCTCTTGCTTGAGCACAACTATCAGCCAGTACGGAATGATGTCCAAGATGTGCTAAAAACCCTTGGGCTACCATGGAATTGACTTTGTTGTCTTCGATAACGAGTACACATTTAGGATCAACTTTAGGTAATTTTGCACAGATAACCTCATGTTCTTGCTCACAGATGTGCAATGGCAAACTAAAACCAAAGGTGGAACCCTCACCCACTTTACTATTGACCCAAATAGAATCATTGGCAGTATTAACCTCATTCATTAATGAGACTAATTCTTTACAAATTGCGAGCCCGAGTCCTGTGCCTCTGGTTCTGCCTTGATTAGGCTGTGCACCATAGGCGATAAACAATTGATCCATGGCCTTTTTACTTATGCCAACGCCAGTATCTGACACTTCAAAGGTTAATCGTTTCTCGACCACATTTACCCGTAATGTAACCTGTCCTGCTGGAGTGAATTTAATGGCATTGCCGAGCAAATTAAACAACACTTGGCGCAATTTTGGGCCATCTACCGTTATCCATTTAGGTAAATTACCGCGAACTAAATATAACGAGATACCTGACAATCCCGCACCAGCTAACATGATTGCCATCACTTCATCGAGCAGCTCATTAAGCGCAACAGCCCGTGGTTCGTTAGTTAATTTACCTTGCTCCAAACGGGAAAAGTCCAAAATATCATTAAGTACATTTTGCAGTAAGGTGCCGCTGTATTGCGATAATGCCAACATTTGTTTTTGTGCTGGAGGTAATGGCGAGTGACTCAGTAAAGTCAGGGTGCCTAAAAGACCATTTAGCGGAGTACGGATTTCATGGCTCATGGTCGCTAAAAATAGCGATTTTGCCTTGTTAGCTTGTTCTGCCATCACTCTAGCCGTCGAATGTCCTTTTGCTTCAGCGTCTAGTTGACGGTTGGTTTCAGCCAGTTCGAGTGTACGTGCCTGCACAGTACTTTCAAGTGAGGCTTTATGGGCAAATAATTCTGATGCCGTTTGTTGTAATTCAGATTGCAGTACTTGATTGTGCGCGGTTTTTTGTTTAAAAGCTTCAATGGCAGAAGCCATCGCGGTGAGTTCATCGTCTCCGTGAGGATCAAGTACTACTTCGGTATTGCCCTGACTTAATTGAGATAATGCTGCAGTTGCTTCACTTAGGCGTAAAGCGATACCTTTATAAATAACTCGATAAACCACCAACAGCATAATGATTAACATCAAAATACCTGTCGCCCAAAGTCCTGATTTAGCCCACAGTAATTGCTGTAAAAAATTACTTCGGGCATGTTCTGCCTGTAGCTGTTGTGCTTTCATTGCGCTATCGACTGACTTATTCAGTTGGCCTAATTTATCCGTCAGCGTTAACAGCTGCGCATTTTGTTTCGTTAGCAATTGAGCATATTGCTGCTGCAAACTTAAGCCATCATTCACCTCCCTTAACATTATCAATTGGTGCTCAAGCTCTGTCGCTCTAACCGGATCTCGAATTAAGCCTTTAAGTAATTCTAGAGGCATTAAATCAATTTGCCCACTCGTGCCTGAAGCAGTATAAGGGCTCGGTATTTCATTACCGTTTTGGGAGTTATCGCGAGTAGAATTAATGGTATAAGTCGTTGGAGACAGTACTCGAGCCATATTGTCGAGTACGTTATTTAATCCGAGTTGTTGTTCTGGAGACTGTAATAACTGCCCTACTAACTCAATGTGATGGATCAATCCCAAAGCTCGATTTAAACGTTCACGAACATCCAAGTCTTGTTCTATGATGGAGTCCAAAAGTTGGGCACTTTGTTCAGCACCAACCACTTGAGGGTAAGCTAAACTTAACTTGGCCAGAATGGTTGAATCGACCACAGCTTGTTCTGCTTCAAGTAAAACACTACTCTTACTGGCTGCTTCCGCGAGTGCGCTTCCTTTATTATTCAATTGAGCCGCCAACACTAAACGTTTACCCACTTGGCGGCCGAATACCGATAAGTCATGGATAATTTCACCAGCTAATAGAGCTAATTGCTTATCTTTATCGACACCATGATTTTGTAGATTTAACGAATTGAGTCGTTCAATAGCGGAAAGTAAATTAGTGCTTTCGAGTGACAACTTACGCCCAAGGAAAACGCGTTGTGCCTCTTGTTCCACTCGTTCCAGCGCTTGGGCATTGTCGAGCAAGCCATTAGAAGACTGCATCAATTGCCTTGCAGCCTCAGATGCGGGTAACGCCTCTTCATATAAATATTGGTCAGCAAGCTTTACCCAATAAAGCGAAATGCTGCCAAGGCTAACTAACATTAACAATAACAATCCGAGCAGACAAAATGCCAACATAAGGCGACCTACTAAGCTCTTGCCTGATAGTGATAAAGTGCTCACAGTCATTCCTTAAAATGTTATAATTACAAAAAATCTTAGTGTTCTGTTTAGAAACCTTAATCGAGACAATATAATGCGCCGACTTATTTATTTGCTCATAGCTTGCTTAGGGACAATACCATTACTTGCTGAGGCTACATTAGATTCTAGCTGGATATTACAACAGCGGACGCCATTTAATGCCAAAATTCAAACAGTAAAATCGATACAATATAATCAACTGACTTCGGCCAAAAAGCCTTGGCGGATCTGTGCCTTAGTACCTCACCTCAAAGATGCTTATTGGATCGGCATTGATTACGGTTTGGTGTCAAAAGCCAGCCAATTAGGCATTGATTTAGAATTATTTGAAGCCGGCAGTTATTACAGAAAAGAGCAACAACTAAAACAACTTGAATACTGCCTTAATCAGCCGTTCGATGCCATCTTACTCGGTGCCGTGGCCCCTAATTTACTTGATAACTATCCTGGACAGATTAATAAACCCATCATAGCGTTAGTGAATAGACTCGATAACCCCATGATAACGACTCGTGTAGGCGTTAATTGGTATCAAATGGGCTGGGAAGCTGGCCACTTTATAGCTAAAGCTGTTAAAAAAATACCGCCATCATCTCCAGTAACACTCGCACTACTCACTGGTCCAGAAAGTGTTGGTGGCAGCGATTGGGTTGAGCTCGGTATTCAAGATGCTATTGCCAATAGTCATATTGAGATTACATCAATTCGCCATACCGATAATAATCGTGACCTTTATCGTGACCAACTTCATCATCTGCTTAATGATCATATTCCTAGCTATATTATAGGCAGTGCTGTTGCTATCGAAGCAGCAATTGGAACATTGCAACATAAACAATTAGCTGGCCAAGTAAAGCTTGTGAGCAGTTATCTATCGCCAGCGACATTGCGAGGACTGCATCGTAATAAAGTCGCTTTCAGCAGTGATGATCAAGTGGTGTTACAAGGTAAATTAGCAATAGACATCATGGTAAAACTACTTGAGGGAGCACAATCATTTGGTGATATTGGCCCACAAATACAGGCGTTAGAACAAGGAAAGGTGCAACTCGATATGTTTAATAACAGCTTAGCCCCTGCAAGTTTTTACCCTATTTACCGCGTGACGCCAAAAACTAATCTTTAATCTTTGTCGCAAACAAATAGCCTTCTCCATGAACCGTCACAAACAGGTCAGCCTGTAGCTTGTTTCGTAATCGACGAATAATGACATCAATGGTTCTATCATTTACATCTTCATTACGGTGGCTTGTTTGCTGCATTAGTCGCTCACGAGATAGTACTTGCTGCGGATGCAATGCAAAGGCGGTAAGTAATTCGAACTCTGCTTTAGTCAGCTTTATCACCTCGTCACCACGACTCAGTTTTCGGCTGTTTAACTCAAGAATATATTTATCGAACGCAATGATATCGTCACACTGTTCAAATTGTTCTACAACGTCTTGCTGTGCTTTTTTAACTAATGAAATTCGCCACAACAAATTTTTAACTCTTACTAATAGTTCTCTTAATTCAAATGGTTTAGTCACATAATCATCAGCGCCCATTTCAAGACCAACGATTTTATCAATGGTTTCATCACGACCTGTGACTAAAATAATGCCAACGTCCGAACGACTTCTCAGTTCACGTGCCAAGCTCAAACCATCGGTACCGGGTAAGTTAATATCTAACATCACCAAATCGATATGTTGATTTGTAAACTGTTGCCACATCTGTTCGCCGTCTCCAGCTTCAAGCACCCGATAACCTTCACGCTCAAAATAACCTTTTAATCGAGCTCGGATCACTGCTTCATCGTCAACGACGAGTACTGTATTTGTTAAACCAGAATGTGCCATCGTCCAATCCAGATAGTGTTGCTAATAATGGTCGTTATTATTCATAACTTTTCATATTTGCCTATAAAGATATACAAGGAATGAGTGGCAGCTAGCAAAATTGGTTTATAAAAAAGGACCTAGATCACATAATGGGGATATGTAAAACAAGATCCAATTATATTTGTAGTTTAGCAATAAAAGACGTTATGTTTTTATATTAGAAACTTTTGCTGATGCCGACAACCACTCGGTCATCAAAGATTTTTGTTTGAGTGCCGTAGACCTTATGATCGCTATCCATGGTACTTCCATGATAACGAACATCAAAATTGAGGCCGGCATAGGTTTTACTCACTCCCAAATTCCAGTGTCCCCAACCTTCTGCTCCATTACCATCTAAATCTTGGTAGCCGATACTTGCTGAAACATGTAAACCATTGTCAAACTGATAGCTCGGATGAACGGCATAGTTAACACCTTGCCAGCCCTCTACGCCAAACCAATCGTCGATTGTTGGAGTCACTTCTAATTGCACATTTGCATGACCAAATTGTTTACCAACTTTGATCCACAGTTCGGTATAATTTGAATATGAGGCACCTGGATACAGGTAAGAAAAAACCATAACGTCGTAACTGATACCACTATCGCCAAACTCACCTGCTTTACCTATATAAGGTGCCGTAACAATTTCTAAATTGGGGTCTGCAAATTTGATATTGGAAGCAAATACACCGGTATACCAGCCCAGATCATTACCCCACCCTAGAGTACCTTGTACCACTGGTACTTCTGCATCCATCGTTTCCGATTCGCCACGAAAAACATAATCTGAAGCAAAGGTTAATTTACCACTTATGGCTCCATCGAAGACATTATCATCTGCAGCATTGGCAAAAGAGGTAGCCGATAAGATTAGACTGCCTAACAAAATTGACTGAGCTAGTTGAGTTTTTCTAATGTTCATATTCATTACCCTAAAATATATGTTCTTGTTGATAGGGTGACTATATTCAAAACTTATGAATGGCTGTTGAGTTGGTTATGAACTGATGGGAAACAAATATGAAAAAATATGAACACTAAGATTTAACATCACTCAAGCCTTGTGGGTCACTCTATTAAACGATCTGTATAATCAAAAGTGTCCAGATGGCAAAGCTGGATTTCGATGTGCTTCACTAGGTTAAATCGATAAATACTCACATTTATGTAACGCTCAACTTTTACAACATTTGAGTTATTGTGCTTATCAGTTTTTAAACAACAGGGTTACAATTGAGTCTGCTGTTGCTGGAAGGGCTGTTGATAAAACTGCAGGGTTTTACCTACCGTCAACTTGTCTTTGTCCGTCATTTTGTTCCAAGCGATAATTTGTTCCACACTGACCTTATACACTTTGGCAATACTCCAAAGAGTATCCCCATATTTTACCGTGTGATCGCTCCGAACTGCTGGCTGATTAGATGTGGTGATGGTCCTTGGTTGTTTGTTTGTTGAAGCGAGTTCGACCTCTGGTATCATGCTCGATACGCCTTGTGGCATATACAAAAATTTACCGGCAACTATTTTATCACTATTGATGTCGTTCATTTGTTGAATTTTAGACACAGTCGTTTGATAACGTTTAGCAATAGCACTCATGCTATCGCCCGGTTTTATTTGATATTTAGACCATTTCATTCTGGCGCTAATGTCAGTATCAGCAAGTGCCTTTTTAAATTCATTTACCTTGCTAACAGGCACTATTAATTGATGCGGTCCGTCTGGCGATGTCGCCCAACGATTAAATCCAGGATTTAGATTTTGTAGCCGGGCAATGGGCATATTTGCAAGCTCAGCTGCTACCGAGATATCGATTTGACTGCCAACATCAATGACTTCAACAAGGGGTTTGTTAGGAATAGTTTTGAGTGCAATACCATAACGTTGAGCATTTTTTATCACATCAGCGATTGCCAGCAGTTGTGGTACATATTGTCTGGTTTCTTTAGGCAAGGGTAAAGACCAGAAGTCAGTACTCAGTCCTCTCGCTTCATTATATCTAATCGCCTCACGCAAGCGCCCTTCACCGGCATTGTATGCCGCTAGTGCATATAACCAATTATCGGTCTTTTTGTACAGGTATTCGAGCATATCTAATGCTGCGGATGTTGCCGCTGGCACATCTCTTCGACCGTCATACCACCAATTCATCTGCAAGCCAAAATGGCTGGCCATTGGTGAGGTGAACTGCCATAGACCTGACGCATCGGCACTGGAATACGCGAAAGGATTAAATGAGCTCTCAACCATAGGTAGTAAGGCTAATTCAATAGGTAAATCTCGATGTTCAAACTCTTGCACAATTAAATACAAAAACGGCTTTGCGCGTTGCGAAATACTCTCAAGATGCTGTGGATTATCGATATACCACTGTCGATATTGGTTAACTAACTGCTCATCTGGGATTGGCATATCCATTGAGTAGCGGATGCGTTCCCACACATCACCATTGTCTTGGTAATTTCGGCGGGCTAAAGACTTAGGGATCGTTGAGCTTGTTTTATTGGCAGTACTGATATTGCGGTCTGCGTCGGCATCTTTAATTGCCACCGTTTGGCAACCACTTAACAGGATAAAGCCTGTTGTGATAAAGACAATTAATGTTCTCAATTAAAGATGTTCCTTAGATCTTACGCTGGCATTTTATGCTCAGATCGCGAATATTTTTGAAGCAAAAGTCGTCCATTGTAATTGAGTTTTATTTTTCTATCTATCAGTTTTAAAGAGCCAATTTAGAAAAGTTTATCAATGACTTCAACCGTTAATCAATTCAGCTTAACGATAATCATTATGCGTTTAGAATTATTAGGACATAGTATGGAGTAGAGAACTTGATTGATTGTGATCTGCATCATCGGATTTCGATTTTATCAATGCCAACCTCAGCTATTTTCACTGTTTAAACACCCGGTCACTGAGTAGATTAATGGCTATTAAGCATTAGCCTTTAAAAAGTGAATTCAGCATGTCATTACAAGAAAATATTGTCCAAATAGTCAGCCACCCTCACCTTTCTCCTAAGCAAAAATCAAATTATTTGGCCCTAGAAGCTGAAAATAGTCTGCCATATGTGGCAGTGTCTGAGCAGGTTAGTAATGCGATGAAGGACGGTATTATTTGCGATATGTTTGAAGGCCACGCGCCGTTTAAACCGCGTTATGTTCTGCCCGACTATGCTAAATACCTGAAGCAAGGTTCAGAGTACTTAGCGTTATCACCGGCTGAAGATTTTGATGATGCCCTCAATGCGTTAATGGTGCTTTATCATCATGTGCCGTCGGTGACCAATATTCCGGTGTTCTTAGGTCATTTAGATGCGTTATTGATGCCTTTTGTTGCTGGGCTTGACGCTGATGCCATTTATCGCAAATTAACCCGCTTTTGGATCTTACTTGACCGCATATTGCCCGATGCATTTATGCATGTGAATATTGGTCCGACTGATAATATTATTTGCCGGACTTTATTGCGCATTGACCTTGAGTTACAACAAATTGCGCCTAATTTGACCTTTATGTACGAGCCTGCAATAACACCAGATGATTTATTGTTGCAGGCGACCACCAATATTTGTTTTTGCAATAAGCCTCACATCGCCAACTATTCGTTGCATGCTGAAACATTCGATAAGCGCGGGTTTGGCATTGTCAGTTGTTATAACGCGCTCCCATTAGCTGGCGGCGCCAATACGTTAGTACGACTTAACTTAAAACAAGTTGCCTTAAAAGCCACTAGCATCGATGATTTTTTTCAACAAGTACTGCCTTATTATGGCCAACTCACCTTTGAGCTTATTGAAGCGCGTTCGGCATTCTTACATCAACAATCACATTTTTTCGACAGTTTTTTGGTTAAGGAGCAACTCATTGATGAGAACCGTTTTGCGCCTATGTTTGGGATTTACGGTATGGCTGAGGCGGTCAATATTTTACAAGCCCTGTCTGCTAAGGGGTTAGCTGCCGCTATTGGATCGCAAGAGGCTATTAGTCTATCCAGTAACGCCTATGGCCACAGCCAGGCAGCTAATGAATTAGGCCTAAGGATCTCAGCTGCATTGGCTAACATGGTGACATCAACTCCGGTGACCTATGGTTATAAGGGGCGTGCGTTATTACATTCTCAAAGTGGTATTAGCGTCGATAAAGATGTGACTCCTGGTGTTCGTATTCCTTATGGCACAGAGCCCGATCCCATTAGTCATATTCAAGCGTTAGCGAAGCATCATCAATATTATACTGCGGGAATTAGCGATATTCTTAGCATAGATGAAACCGTAAAATCGAATCCACAAGCCATGTTCCAACTTTGTAAAGGCGCATTTAGCTCAGGTTTTAGGGAGTTTACCGCCAATGTCGCGAATAATGATTTAGTCCGCGTTACTGGTTACATGGTCAAACGATCTGACATTGAAACATTTAAACAACGTGGTTCACGCAGCAATACTAGCGGTTTAGCTGCTGAGGCTGCCATGAATACCGGCATATTACAGCGCCAAGCCCGTGTTATTGCTCACGAACAAGCGCCTTTTGTTTATGAGTAAACTGGCTGTTGTAAGCCAGATATTGCCGTTTTCATGCGTCGATGGGCCGGGCAGTAGATTGGTAATTTTTCTACAAGGCTGCAATTATCAATGCAAAAATTGCCATAATCCGCAAACGATAAGTTTGTGTAGTGCATGTGGCGATTGTGTTGATCATTGCCCTGAGCAAGCATTGACGCTCATTGCGTCGCAAGATACAGATTTAAAATGTAAGCCACATATCGTGTGGCACAGCACTAAGTGCACTGAATGTGATACTTGCCTTAGGGTATGCCAAGCACAATCCTCGCCCAAAACGGTAACTTATACGCTTGAGCAAATCCTTGAGGTCATTAGTTGTCAGCGATATTTTATTAACGGTATTACGGTTAGCGGCGGCGAAGCGAGTTTGCAATTACCTTTTGTTATTACTCTGTTTAAGGCGATTAAATCATCTGAGCAACTAGCACACTTAACTTGCATGATCGACACCAATGGTAGTTTAAGTCGCACGGGATGGCATAAGTTACTCCCCTATTTAGATGGTGCTATGGTTGATTTAAAAGCATGGCACCAAGCTACTCACTACTATATTACCGGGCGAGACAACAAAGCGGTGTTTAACTCAATTGAGTTACTTGCTCAGCACAATAAGCTGTATGAAGTGAGACTGTTACATATTCCTGAGGTTACAGATTATGATACCCAGATAGATGCCCTAGCGGCTTATTTAACTCAGCTACCAAGTGATACCCGAGTTAAACTAAATGCATTTCACCATCACGGAGTTGGTGAAATCGCTTCAACATGGAAGCAATGCACTCAGGCTGATATCGAAAAATTAGCCGCGCTGCTGAGCCAGCGAGGAGTGAATAATCTTGCCTTACCGGCGCTATATCTTTAATTCAATTAAGTCGATTTAATCTCGACATCCTATTTTAGCAATGACGACAGTGTAATATTTGCTCATATAACCATCGGTGTGCGGGATCATTCATGCTTTGCTTATGCCATACGAGGCTATAAGCGACTTTGCCATAATCTATAGGTAAAGCTTTAATGACCAGCCCTTGGGCTTGTTTGGCTGTGGCTCCCCAGTGGCGCGAGCAGGTAAACAGTAATTCACTGTGGTGACACATTAAGGCGGCACTACCAAAGTCTGCTACTGAAATGGGGATCGCGCGTTTTTTGGATTGCTGAGCCAGCAAAATATCAAAAAAGGGTGTGCTTAAGTCGGTATCGGTTATACCTATATGGCTGAATCGCAAATAGTCATCAAGGCTGATGTCTTGCTGCAAAGCCAAAGGATGTGATGCACTCATTAAACAAACCATCTCATCATTGATCAAGGTTTCCCAGACTAAATCGTCATCAATATCCGTCGGCTGACTTAGGTCGTGGGGTAAAATAATGAAATCTAACGAGCCCTTTATTAACCCATCAAAACCAATATTGTCTTTACTGTAAATATCTAAATGGATGTTAGGCGCTAACTTAAGAATATGAGCGCTTATTTTTGCCGCCAGTAGTTCAAAGGTGCTTTCACGCATAGAGAGCGCAAAACGGCCCTGATAATCAGCAGGACTAAACACATCTTGGCTCATGATATGGTTCATATCATTGATCATCTGCTGCACACTAGGGCCCAGTCTTCGCGCTAAGGGTGTGGCGATTAGCGAGTTACCATGTCGATAAAATAATTCATCATTAAGGCTGTTTCTTAGCTGACTCAAGGTTTTACTTACCGATGAGGGGCTTAAACATAAGCGTTCAGCACTGGCAGTGACACTGAGGGTATCAAGCATCACATGCAAAGTGATTAAGTGTTTCATGCTAATACGGGAAAGCTTTGCCAAATCCATTAGTGTCTTAACCCTTTATAAATATTGGATTTAATCATTAAAATATAAAGCTAAAGAGGATATGTGTATAGGCTCAAAAGTCATAATCAAGAGCCGCTTCACAGTGCTGACGAATAAAGAGTCTATTTAAGGCCGTTCAACGTCATTCTAGTTGCTCATGAGTCTTGGCTTATTTCAGATTAACCTTTGCTGATCCGTTAATTTCTTTTCTATTCAATATCCAACCACATTTCCCCCAGCACTTCACATGACTACTAGGCAGCAGTGTTTCTGATCTCGTGGATTGGGTTCAGGGTTTATTACCATCAATAACTGACTTCTCTACGCCATATTTGTCACCATTATTGTCGCTGGTGTCATTTATGGCAAAGCATAGCGAGACGATAGTCGCTATTAGATAACACCGATATCAAGCCTTATAAAGTTAACTGATTTAAAAATTATAATTTTCAATATGTTATAAATAATATGCCAATAAGATCTCGCACCAAGCTAACTTGGCCCACCAATTGCTATTACTAAGTATGTTTGTAATCTGTTTTACAGATTAGGCGGAATTTAAGTTAACCACTACTGGAGTAATAACATGACTGATTCTATTGTTTCTTTTCCACAATTAAACCGACCAGCACCTGCATTTAATACCAAGACGACTCATGGTATGCGCTCTCTCACTGACTATAAAGGCAAGTGGTTGGTGTTATTCTCGCATCCAGCAGATTTCACCCCTGTATGTACTACTGAGTTTATGGGATTTGCACAACACGCTGCAGAGTTTGCTGAGATTAATACCGAATTATTGGGTCTATCTATCGACAGCATTCACTCTCATATTGCTTGGGTACGTAATATTGAAGAAAACTTTGGTGTTGAGATTACCTTCCCTATTATCTCCGATTTATCAATGGCAGTGGCTAAAGCCTACGGCATGATCCAACCTGGCGCGAGTGATACCGCCGCTGTGCGTGCAACTTTCATTATCGATCCTGAAGGTATATTACGTGCCATGGTCTATTACCCAATGAGCAACGGGCGTTCTATTAGCGAATTTGTTCGTTTAGTCAAAGCATTGCAAACCAGCGACGCCAATGGCGTAGCGACTCCAGAAAACTGGCAGCCTGGTGATGACGTTATTGTCCCCCCACCAGCCACTACTGCTGAAGCCAAAGCCCGTTTAAACCAAGGTTATGAATACACTGATTGGTATTTCAGCAAAAAATCGCTTTAATTTTGCCGGCACAGGGATCTAAGTTCCTGTGCATCTTTTACATAGGATTAATATAGGAACTTTATAATGAACTCTACTTTTAGTGTCCATGAGTTTTTAGATGATGACAGTGAAACGTTCACTTATGTCGTTGCCGATAATGCCACTTCATATGCCGTTATTATTGACCCTGTTTTAGATTTTGATTACAAGTCAGGTCGTACTGATACTCGAAGTGCCAAACGAGTTTTACATTGGATTGAACGTCAAAACTTGACGGTGAAATGGATATTAGAAACCCATGCCCATGCAGACCATCTATCTGCTGCCAGTTTTATATGTGACAAAGTCGGTGGCAAAATAGGCATTGGCGAGCATATCACCGAAGTTCAAGATACTTTTAAAAGCATATTTAATCTTGAGGCGAGTTTTTTGCCGAATGGCAGTCAATTTGATCGACTATTTAAACATGGTGATCGGCTACAAGTCGGTGATATGACCATACGCATTATGCATACTCCAGGGCACACACCTGCCGATTTAGCCTACATCATTAACGAACAAGCCGCTTTTGTAGGTGACACTATCTTTATGCCTGATGTGGGGACTGCGCGATGCGATTTCCCTGGTGGCGATGCCAATACCTTATATGACTCAATCCAGACATTATTTAGTTTGCCAGACTCGACCGACATTTATGTGTGCCATGACTACCCTACTGAAGGCCGTGACCACCAATTTAAAACTCAAATCAGTCAACAAAAACAACACAATATTCATGTTAACGACACCATGTCAAAAGCCGATTTTGTTGCTTTGCGACAAAAACGAGACGCCACGTTAGCCATGCCAAGGCTGATATTGCCATCGATTCAAGTCAACATTCGTGCAGGAAAAATGCCTGATGCTGAAGACAATGGCACAGTCTATTTAAAAATCCCGATTAACCTTCTTTAAACCTAAGAGTCATCAAAATGATACAAGCAATTATTGGCGCATTATTGATTGGTTTAGTGCTGAGTGTATTGGGCTCTGGAGGCTCAATTATTACGGTTCCAGTGTTGTTATATCTTATTGGTATGCAACCACAATTAGCCATAGCTTCATCATTATGTATCGTTGGTGTAATCAGTTTAATCAGCAGTATGCGTTTCATTAAGCATAAAAAGGTTTCTTGGCGTCATGTGTTCTTATTTGGTTTACCTGGCATGGCGGGGACTTACTTAGGTGCTTGGACAAGCACTTTTGTGACCAGTGACATTCAACTGACTGTGTTTGTCATTTTAATGCTTATGGGTGCCGTCATGATGTGGCGTAATCAATCAAGTCGATGTAAAGCAGGCACGCTGGATGTGACCAAAATCCTCTTACAAGGCTTAGGGGTCGGTGTTGTGACTGGTTTTGTTGGTGTTGGTGGCGGCTTTTTAATTGTGCCGGCTTTGGTGATCCTCGGTGGTATTGATATTGGACTCGCGATTGGCACCAGCTTACTGATTATTACCATGAATTCATTCGTTGGCTTTATAAAATACTACTCATTGCTTTCAGATAAAGGGCTTGAGTTTGACTGGTCGGTTATTGGGATCATGATTACTGGCGGGTTTGTCGGCAGTATTGCAGGTCAATGGATAAGCCAATATTTACCTAAAGCAATATTACAGAAAATATTTGCCGTGTTTTTAGTCCTAATGGCGCTATTTATCCTAACTAAATCTATTATTTAATATCACGAGGTACACATGAAAACTGCTCAAGAATACATAAGTGAAATCAAAGCTAACATTATCGAAGTGAGTACCCATGATTTACTCACGGCAATGCTTAACCCTGATGTGGTTATTATCGATGTCCGTGAACACGAAGAATTTTTATTAGGCCATATCGAAGGTGCAGTGAATTTCCCTCGTGGTGTATTAGAGATGAAAATACACGAGCATCCTTTGGTCAGTCACCATTGCGAATGGGTTTTAGCATTAAATGAATTAGCAGAAAAAGAGATATTTCTGATTTGCCGTACAGGGGGCCGCTCCGCACTTGCTGCCGATTCATTACAAAATATGGGCTTTAAAAAACCACTATCTGTGGCAGGTGGTATGGTGCAATGGCAACAAGATGGATTTCCATTAGTGCCGTATAAGGTTTAAATCACAGTAAGCTAGATATGCTCTGGTTAATGGCTGATATCTTTCATTGCCATTAGCCAGAGGCCGTATATTTGACCACTAATTGGTAAGATGATTATTTTCGTGATGTGATCACAATTGATTTAGCGGTATTTTAATATAATAGTTATCTTCACCTTCTATGGGTGAAATATTGCCTGCACGAATATTGATTTGGATTGCGGGTAGTAGCAAAGCTGGAGTATCAGCATTTATATGACGTTGTTGATGTAACTGAACAAACTCAGTAAGAGTGACTTTCCCCCCTACAACGCGGTTATTCCTTTTTTGCGCAATAACCGATGTTTCTAATTGATTCTCCGCGTTTTTTTCTGTAGGTGGATAATGTCCTACAAATACACGGGTACAATTTGGCAATGCTAATATCCGTTGAATTGAATGGTATAAGGTGGTTGCACTGCTATCTGGGAATTCAGTACTCGCAGTCCCTAACTCAGGTGTAGATAAGGTATCACCGACAAACACTGTGTCTTCAATAAGATAGCTAACACAAGCTGGTGTATGGCCCGGAGTGTGCATTACGTGAATATTTAAATGACCTAATTTAATCAATTCTTCATCGACAAACAGTTGGTCAAACTGCTCACCATTACACTGAAAGCTTTCATCAAGATTAAGTAATCGCTTAAACGTGTGCTGGACTTTGGTGATATTCTCGCCAATTCCCGTTATCCCTCCTCGATTTTTCTTGATATAGCATGCCGCTGAAATATGATCATCATGGGCATGCGTTTCTAAAATCCATTCAATTTCATATCCATGTTTATCGATATGCTCAATCAGCATATCGGCAAAGTGGGTACTTATGGTTCCAGAGGCGATATCAAAGTCTAAAACAGGATCGATTATGGCGCTTTGACGCGTAGCAAGATCCGTCACCACATAAGTAATCGTATGGCTAACGTGATGATAAAAAGGATCGATGCGGATTTTGCTCATGACACATTACTCCCAACAAAATCCCTTGGGCATTTGTTAGATAAAACCTCATATGAATATCGGTCACATTCGCAACATCATTTATCGTTGACTGAGGAAGTTTGATTATTACAGTATAATGTTAAGTCAAATCATCATCTTTTACTGCGAATTATGTCGCAATAAATTGCGAACGAATCAACTCACTATGATTTAGGTTTTGCGTAATAAGACTTAACGTTTGTTAAGCCTTATTACGTCATTATTTACGTCTTTATTAGGGTTTGGCTGTCATCGGCGATACTGGATCACTGATGACTTTTTGCAATGAAAATGCACCTCTAATATCACCAAGGGCAAAGTTAATTGCTTTATCATCAGGATAGGTTTTATTAATCAATGCACTCAGTTCAGGGTTAATATTACTGCCATGACAACCTAAGCATAACTCTTGAGTTGGAATGGCTTTCATATAACGAAACTCAGTATTATCGCCATTAACAATATACTCGCTGGCCACTATCAGTTTATCAACGGATGACTGTCCTGAAGACTGAATGGCTTCAAACTTTTGTAATTGTGCTAACTCCCATGCATCTGGCGTATTGTCTGAATTACGCACCCGCAAACTGGTTCGAGCGAGCGTCCAGCCTTGTTTCGAATTCTGTGCAGTAATGGCAGGCGCTACCGACTTACACACAGACACAGCATTGGGCAATCCACCTTGCTTTATGGCTGCCTGTAACTGACCTTTTAATGTTTGGCTAAATTCGGCAATACGCTCATTAGCCTCTTGCTCAAGCATTTGCTGTTCGGTTAATGATGCTGCTTGGCTAACGCTGCACATACTCGCGAGTATTAGTAAAGCGCCTAATTTGCCAAATCCTGCCACGTGTTGATTACAATTCTTTGCTAATGTCATTATCATCATCCTCTGCTTCTAGGCGCGTGATCCCCATGAGTTTCAACGCATATTTTTCGTATAATGGTTCACTGCTACCTGTCTTCATTTTTCGTAGAAAGTATTTTTCAAAACCAATTTTGGCAAAATGTGCCCATTTCCCTTTTTTAAACCAAGAGACGTTACGCGGTGCTATTTGAGGCATTGCCACAAATACTGCACCTGTGTCACCCATATCAGCAATACAAATTGCATTCCAGGTGCCTTTACTTTTAGGCGGGCTGTTTTCAATAATAATGCTATGCAAATTGTGAGCGATTGCAGTCATCATCGACTCAATCATGTAACCTGTTTTTGGCATTCCGGTTGGGACTGGCGTTATTTCTGCTGGCGGGATTGCCACACAAACGCCACCCGCAAAAATATTACTAAATGTTGGTGAACGTTGATGTTCATCGGTAATAACAAAGCCTTTAGGGTTACATAGTCCTTCAACATTCGCGACAGCATCAATACCAGCAAATGGGGGGATTAACATTGAATGTTGAAATGGCAATGAGTGAGAAAAATCAACATTTCCCTTTCTATCAAGCTCTGAAATATGCATCACGCCCTCCTCTACAGAGTCAACCGTGGCATTGCATATCCATTTTATATCTCTTTGGCGTAACTCAGACTCGAGCATTGATTTTGAATCACCAACGCCACCTAAACCTAAATGCCCAACATAAGGCTCGCTAGTGACAAAATGAATTGGCACTTTGCTTCGAATGCCGGCATCACGTAACACCTTGTCTAAAATAAACACGTATTCATAAGCCGGCCCAAAGCAGCTTGCACCTTGAAATGCCCCCACGATCACAGGACCCGGATTAGCTAACAGTTTATCGACATCAACTTTGCACTCTACTGCATGTTCAAGTGTGCAAATAGATTGAGTAAAGTGTTCAGGGCCTGCTCCAGGTATAGTGTTAAATGCCAGTTTAGGACCGGTTGCGATAACCAAATAGTCATAGTCAATAATGTCTTCATCAGCAGTTATAAGTTGATTTTTTTCAGTATCAATTTTAGTCACTCTGGCACATTTAAATTCTATTTTTTTATCTGCTAAGTGTTTTTCTATCTGGAACGTAATGGCTTTAGGTTCTCGCCACCCAACTGCAATCCAAGGATTAGAAGGGGTAAAACGAAATGTATCATGTTCGTTAACCATTAAAACTTGATGGTCCTTACCCAAAATCTCTTTTATTTCGTATGCGGCTGGCATGCCACCAGTACCGGCACCTATCACAACAATTTTAGCCATTGAATGTTCTCCCCATTTACAGTGTCTTTGAACTCAATACGGCCATCAGACATGTATATTAGAGCTATACAAAGCTTGTGCCAGATCACATCTTAAATTTTAAGGCAATGAAATCAGTTACCTAGAACCAATCAATGTTTAGATAATGTAAATGCAAGGTTACCAAGTGACAAATGTGGCATTGACGTGACAATTATGGCACCTATAATGACATATTAGAATTAACTGATGCATATGTAGACAAGCGAGAGCAATAAATGGATAACACTACCGTAGTCCAATCGATGATAAACGCGATTGATAAACCGGCAATATTTATTACCCCAGACTATGTCATACATGCGGTCAATGAAGCCTATGCAGAAACATATGAGACCAAAGTGATATTGGGTCAAAGTAAGTGTCATCAGATTTCCCATCACAGTAACGAACCTTGTGACAAACACGGCGAAGATTGCCCTTTACAGCAATGCTTGAGTACGACTAGAGCAGCCAATGCGATGCATATCCATAGCACGGCTCATGGCAAGTCATATTGCGATATTTTAATGAAACCGATTAAAGATAATGATGGCCAAATCTTAGGGTTTCTAGAGATTCTAGATGCTATTGATTATGCATCGATCGAATCTAAAAAAGGCACTATGGTCGGTCAATCCGCGCCGTTTAAGGAAATGCTCAATCGGATAAATCGCGCCTCTCAATCCAACATTGCAGTACTATTGCAAGGTGAAACAGGCGCTGGTAAAGAGCTGGTCGCCAAAGCTGTACATCAAGCCAGCAGTAGAAGTGATAAGCCATTTGTGGTGATTGAATGTACCGGACTGAGTGAGAATCTATTCGAAAGTGAATTATTTGGCTATGAAAAAGGTGCCTTTACCGGGGCGACCACCAGCAAAAAAGGTCTGATTGAAATCGCCCATGGTGGGACGGTGTTTTTTGATGAAATTGGCGACGTACCAATGAATATGCAAGTCAAGTTACTCAGATTACTTGAAACTCAATGCTATCGCGCCGTTGGGGGCTTAAAACAAAAACGTTCTGATTTTAGATTAGTCAGCGCCAGCCATAAAAATTTACTCGATTTAGTTGAAAAAGGAGAATTCAGACGTGATTTGTATTATCGCATTGCAGGATTTCCGATTTACTTACCCTCGTTACGTGAACGCCATGATGATATTCCAACGCTCGTTAATCACTTTATTAAATATTCTGAATACAAACATAAAAAGTTTTCAGCTAATGCGTTAACCTTACTCAGTCGTTATGCCTATCCAGGTAATATTCGTGAATTGAAAAACATTATTGAGCAATCAGCATTAATAGCCAACGAAGATATGATCCACAGCAGTGATTTACCTGAAATTGTTCAACCTAATCACCTGTCGACCGAAGAAAACAATTCCCTAAAAACGGCAACCACGATTATGTCATTAGATGACGTTGAGTATAGGTATCTTTTTCAGGTCTGTGAGCAATTTCAAGGGTCTCCTGCAGAATTAGCCATTAAGCTTAATATCAGTGTTCGTACCTTATATCGTAAATTACAGCGCTATGATTTAAAACTAACAGCGCTGTAAGCACATCACTTCGACCTGCGCATTCACTAATGTTGGTGCATGAGTGAGTGCTTTTTATTACAGCAAGGTTTCATCATGGCGCTTTCTGCGCCCGCTTTGGTTTCACAGCAACGTTTCGCCTCAGGTCCACTGTGACAGCCCGCTTCTCCATCAGCATGATCATGATCGCAACAACCGCCATTAGCTTGCTTAGCAATATGTTTCACTGACGGACGCCCCTGACTTACCTGGGTATATTGTTCACAGTCGGATAAAACAGCAGCCGCAAAATGCTGTAACTCTGTACGGCCGTTTTTTGCATGAAATACACTCAAATTCTGGTTTAGTAGCTTAGACAATAACTGCTGGCCAATATTACGTATGATCACCCGATTCGCGCCTTGTGCCAGTATCAAACTGACTAATTGCTGCTTGCCCTCACATCCATCGAGTAAAGCGGGGTTGGTAAAACGCCCGACTACTTGAGCTTGGTCATTAATAAACAGTACCTCATCGGCTTTGCTAAAATGGTTGGAAATATTTTCCGCTTTCATGGGTATGGCTGTAATCATGGGGGCTGTCCTCACTGTACAATATTCAATTTTATCATCGAGATACCATTTAGTTTAAACGGCATAAATGGTTATGGTTGATGACATTAATGCTTGCCATTATCGATTAACAGTAATTAGCATATGCTATATATACGCCGATTAATGGCATATGCCAATTAGCATTGATATTTTGTGACCGGTGCCACGCTTAGCTCAATATCAATAATCGAATCAGTGATTTCTATTTTATTTGCTCAATGACAATTTTAATGATGGAACCCATAAAAATATTAACATTTAATCTTGGGTAAGCATTTCCATTGAGTTGAATATTGAGGAGTAAGCAAATCACGACGCATTGCCCACTTTTGTTGTATTCCTTGTGCAGCAAGAAACACAGTATCGCGGCCATAACGTTGGTTGATGCTATCAAGGGTGTGCATGAGGGCATAATCGACCTTAGCAGGATTGAATAAATCAAATTGAAAATATTTCTCACTGGCTAAATCAACGAGGCCTACGCCAATTTTGTAATACCGCACACCGACGCGAAACAACCTTGGTGCAGCTTGTCTAAGCGCTTTGGTGAGTTCAATAGAGCAATGTGTCGGACAAGGGAAATGGACAATGACCTTATCACTCACGGGCCGTTCGTCATGGGGGGAATTACTGGCAAACAGCAACATGGTTTTGCAATACGAGCCTTGCTGACGCGCTTTAAGCGCCGCGATAGCGATATGTTTGCTCAATGCCTGTAATAGCAATTCATAGTCAGTGATGCGCTCACCAACACTACGAGTCGAGAAAATTTGTTTTTTATCTGCCCTTACCTCATCCCATTGTTTACAGACTTGACCATTCAGTTCACGAACGGTTCGCTCTATTTCAATACTAAATTGTTTTCTCGCAAGGCTCGGTGGCATACAGGCAAGATCATATGCGCTGCGAATATTCATTACTTCAAGTTTTTTACTTATGCGCCTACCAATGCCCCATACATCACCGACCGCAAGCTGACGCAAAATGTCAGTGCGTTGCTGCAATGTCTCAATTACGCAAACACCTTGGTACCCTGGAATTTTTTTAGCGGCATGATTGGCTATCTTGGCTAAGGTCAAGGTGTCACCCATACCGACACAAACAGGTAAACGTGCTTCTTTCCAAACCGTACGACGGATTAACTGACCATGGGTATGCAGGCATTTAATCGCGGGGTAACTGTGTTTAAACGACAGGAAACATTCATCGATGGAGTACACATGCTGATCGGGCGCAAAGCGGCCTATTATCGCCATCATTTTTGCTGATAAATCGGCATAGAGCTCATAGTTAGATGAACACACAATCACATTACGCTCGGCACATAGCGCTTTAACTTGAAAATAGGGTAGAAATTTTTGTATGCCCGCTTCTTTTGCTTGTCGATTAGCAGCCACAATACAACCGTCGTTATTGCTCAGTACAATGATTGGCTTACCACGCCAATCAGGGCGAAATACCTGTTCAGCACTGCAATAAAAAGCATTGGCATCAACTAAGGCAAACATTGTTGCTTACCCTTGGTGGCTAACAAACATGGGGCTTTGTCGATGACAACGAATTGAGCGGATCACTACACCTTCAATACTAAAGTCATCATAATCGCAAATAGTTACTGGTAAATGTTGCTCATGAGATGACACTAGCATTCGCCGTTGCAGATCGAGAATTTTACACACAAATTCACCATTAAAATTAGCCACAATCACGTCGCCACTTTTAGCCGTTTCATGACGATCGACAATCAGTAAGTCGCCATCGAATATCCCAACACCTTGCATTGACTCCCCTTGGGCTAAGCCGATAAAAGTCGAACTTGGATGTTGCACTAACATCTCATCAAGACTGAGGCCTAATTGAAGATACTCAGCAGCAGGGCTTTCAAAACCGGTAATGCCAGCACTGGCGACAATGGGAATAAAGCGCATACGCTAACCTCGTACAGTTATATCGAATACTGTATAAAAACACAGTATCATTTATAGGGTACATAGTAGCGCTAAATTTTGTCTGTGCAAGTTTATTTATGTTAAATCGCGATATGCAGGCGGCATATTTAGCCATTGAAGGTTGTTATTAGCCAGCTAGATAGCGTTATCAGTTTAATAGTTAATGAGTTTATTTGTTCAAGGTCAAAATACAATTTGAGCGATTGGTCTACACTTGTGATCAGTACAACAATGAACTTGATGCAAACATACACTTGATTGCTACTTTTTTTTGGGGTCTAGTATGACACTCGCCACATTTGATATCGACATGCACGATGACAACTGCGACCTGAGTCTTGCAGGTGATTGGCAATTAGGCCAAGCACCACTAGGTGCCGATATTTGTGCCGCTCTTCCCGCAACTTGCCATACTGTCAGATTAGTGACGACTGAATTATCTCAGTGGGATTCAAGCCTTGCCATTGCCTTATTACAATTATCCCGCTGGTGTGAACAACAAAAAATAACCCTCAATATTCAAGATACCCCACAAGGATTACAACAATTACTGCAGCTAGCTACCGATGTGCCTGTGTATCAAACGGCGAATGATGGTGTCATTGGTGGCATGTGGGTCACGCTTCGTAAAGGCATGATTGTACAAGGCTTACAGGTGCACGATGGCTTAGTGTTTGTCGGGGAAAGCACGTTGGCATTAGGGCGTTGGTTAAGAGGTAAAGCCAGTACTCGGCGCAGTGATATCGTATTTTTTATTGAACAAGCAGGGCCTAAAGGACTGGCGATTGTCACTTTGATTAGTCTGCTAGTTGGAATGATTTTAGCCTATTTAGGTTCAGTGCAGCTGCGTCAGTTAGGTGCTCAGGTGTATGTCGCTAACTTAGTGGCGATTGGAATGGTACGCGAAATGGGCGCCCTGATGACAGGCGTCATTATGGCTGGCAGAACGGGAGCCGCGTATGCCGCTCAATTAGGCACCATGCAGGTCAATGAAGAGATTGATGCGCTGCGAGTCATGGGTATTTCCACCATGGAGTTTCTGGTGTTACCTCGCTTGTTGGCATTGATTTTCATTATGCCGTTAATGTGCATTTACTCTGACGTGATTGGCATGATCGGCGGTGCAGTAGTTGCCAATGGCATGGGCGTGAGTTACACCCAATATATTTTACAAACTCAGGTTGCCATTGATTGGGTAGACATATCCACCGGGTTGATAAAAAGCCTTATTTTTGGTTTTTTGATTGCGATTGCAGGTTGTCAGGCCGGGCTTAAATGCGGGCGAGATTCTAATGCCGTTGGTTTAGCCACGACCAGTGCTGTAGTTAAAGCCATTGTGTTTCTGGTGGTTTCCGATGCCGCGCTCAATATCTTATACGATAAGTTAGGGATCTAATTATGGTGGATGATGCCTTCATCAGTGTACGCAATCTTAGTGTCGGTTATGGTACGACCGAGGTACAAAAACAACTGAACTTCGAGATTAACAAAAATGATATCTTTTTTGTCATTGGCGGAAGCGGTTGCGGCAAAACAACCTTACTTAAATCAATGGTAGGATTGTTAACCCCACTTAAGGGAGAAGTACTTTATCAAGGTAAAAACTTTTATGACGCTGATGAACCAGCGCAAGTGGCCATGCTCAAAGACTGGGGGATCACGTTTCAAACTGGCGCGTTGTTTTCCAGTATGTCGCTTGCCGAAAATGTGGCTTTACCGCTACAACTGTATACCGACCTTTCGGATCGGCAAATAGCAGAGGCTGTGGCATATAAGCTTGCTTTAGTTGGCTTAGCTGGATTTGAAAAATTTTACCCTGCCGAATTAAGTGGCGGTATGCATAAGCGTGCAGGCTTGGCACGCGCGATTGCACTGGATCCACAATTGTTATTTTTTGATGAGCCTTCAGCAGGCTTAGATCCCATTAGCTCTATGCGCTTAGATCACCTAATTGTGCAAATTTGCCAAGCACTGGACTCGACCGTGATTATCGTATCGCACGAGCTACCCAGTATATTGTCAATCGGCACCCGCTGTGTGTTTCTCGATAATCAAACCAATACCATGCTTGATTGTGGCGATCCGAGAGAATTAAAACTTAACAGTAGCCAAGCTCGAGTGCGACAATTTCTCAATCGTGCTGATAAAGTGGAGGCATCATGAGTAAAAGCCAGCGACTTCCTCTTGCGATTGGGGCCTTTATCTTTGGCGCGATTCTTTTAGTGTTTATTGCCCTGCTATTTTTTTCTGGTGGGCGAATATTTGCCGAAAAAGCGCCTGTGGTCATGTATTTCAATAACTCAGTACAAGGGCTTCAAGTCGGTGCGCCAGTGAAGTTAAAAGGCGTAATCATTGGTGAAATAAGCGATATTAGCATTGATTTCCCCAACGACAGTAGCCAAGGTGTCACGGCCTCAGTTCACGCCGATTTACTGTTGAAACGCATCAATCTTAAAGGCATACAAGTGGGAGAAGAGTTTTTCTCCCATGCGATAGAGAATGGCTTACGTGCTCAGCTGAATTATCTGAGTTTATTAACCGGACAACTCTATGTTGAGTTAGATTTTTATCCCAACACATCCGCACATTTCCATGATGACAAAGATTCATTATTGGAGCTACCAACCATAGCGACTGATTTCGAATCCTTGTTTAAAGATCTGCAATCATTGAACTTGAAAAACGTCATCACCAATGTGGATAAATTGGCTCAGCAACTTAGCGACATTGCCGCCAGTGGCAAAATACAGCAAGCGCTGGATAATTTTGATAGCGCTGCAACAGCCGTTAGAAACACCGCTGCGCATATTGATACAACTCAGGCGACATTAGGCACCAAGAGTGCCGAAGTACTGGCTAAACTAGATAGTTTACTAATGCAGTTGAATAAAGATGAACCGCAAATGGTTGAGTCTCTCAACCTCAGTTTAGCGGCACTGCACAAAACATTAGTCAGTATTGATCAGTTGGCGAATCAAGCAGGTAATTCTTTAGATCAAAACTCCCCACTCGTGATTGAATTAACCAATACATTGGCAGAGATTAGCCGCACAGCTCGGGCGTTACGTAGTTTAAGTGAAACCTTAGATGAGCAACCCGAGGCGATTATACGTGGTAAGCAAGGAGAATAATGTTATGAGGCTATCTTGGATGAGATCACTATATTGGAGTGTGAGTTTATTGGCACTTAGCCTGATCAGCGGCTGCCAAAGCTCACCGCCAAAACAGTACTTTGTGTTAACCGCACCGTCCTTGCAGATAGAGCCCGGCAGTACATCACTCGAATACGATATTGGCATTGGCCCTATTGAAATACCCGAGTACCTAAACTTTACTCAAATGGTATATCCGCTTGAAGATGGCAGCCTACAAAGAATAGCCAACAGCTACTGGGCTGAGCCATTAGATCAAGGTATCGGCCGTGTCGTGAGTATTAATCTCAACCAAAGCGATCATAGTCGTAAGTTAGTGTTATTCCCCTGGGGAGCAGAAAATAGCCCGCAGTACAGTGTCAAAATAAAGCTTATGAGCTTAAGCAGAGACAGTAACAATGTCAGACTAAATGTTTATTGGGATCTTATCGATAACCAAGTAAACCGACATATCACCCAGCAACACTTCACTGCTGTCACCAAAGCAGGAGCAACGGCACCAGACATGGTTAGTGCATACAGCCATTTATTGGCTCAGTTATCTGAGCAAATCGATAAGTCACTGCAACAACTGCCAGATTAACCGGAAAGTTTAAGCATAAGAGATAATGCAATTTATAGAATAGTGAGGTTGATTCTAGATAGCGGCTTGAGCGCCTAACGTGTAAAAGATTTAGGTATTAAACGAGTTGTAGCATTAAATGCGATTCATTTTACATTTGTTTATCTGAAGATGAGAACCGATAAAAGGCTGCGGTTACTTAATCAAATTGACTTCTAATATGTGCTCAATCTTTTGCTTTTTACTACTCCAGATGTATTTGTAATGCCCACCTTGCTGTGGGATTGTGACGGCTTTAGGTTTGAATGCCGCAATACATTCACCACCACAGTCTCTTACACTACGATATACCAGGCCGTTACTGTCACGGGCACGCAATGCTTTAGCAAATTGCTGTGCTATCGCGTAGTCATCTGTGTGTAAGTCATCAAATTCTTGGGATCTAATATCATGCAGTGCCAACGCGACTTGATTAATATAGCAACGCATAGTGAGTTCGGTATCGGGCTCATTAGTCGCGCGTAAAAACACTTCTCGGTGGTAAATGGTTTCAGCAAAGGCGGTATGTAACGTTTTAGCCGCATAATACACTCCAAATTGACAACCATCGGTAAAGCGTGATGGCGTACCAATATGGGTAAATGCCGCCATTATTGGCGAGGTTCCAATACCAGAAATACGTTGTTCTACTGGCACCAGGGCCAAGTCGCCTGCTTCTTCACGTAAGCGGTCGTTGGTGAGTGATTCAATAGCAAAGACTATCTCAAGCTCATCAGGGTTGGCGACCTGTTCAAATAAGTCGATAGGCGGAAAATGGCTGGGCACTAATCTGTACAGCTTATCCGCGTTAGGCTCAATGGTATTAACCTCGTTGTGCATCAAGGTATCTCCGCATATCACTCAAATTTATCATGCTACCTTTTAGCATATACTCCAAAGCTGTTTGATTATTAAAGGCTTGATTGACTTTTTGAGGCCAAGCATCGGCTTGATCTCTTGTCGGAAATAAACTCCCAAGGGCTTTATAAATGCCTAAAACGTATGAAATACGCTCCAAGGTATCTGGCGACAATGACGACACTTTACCTTTTTTCCAATTATAAAATGTCGACTCGGCCGGCCTACCTAACAGCACAATTTGATCTTTTGCTCTTACATGCCAAGCATCCATGATATTAAAAAACACCTTCAGCGCGACTTGGGCAGTTTTTTCAGGATTTTGCTGTAACACAGCTTGCTCAATTGCAGACATATCCAGCCCCCTCAGAGATTTATACAGCGATATAAAACGAATCATTACCACAACCAATAATACTCCACACATGGAGTTTATTCAAATTATACTATTTTTACGGTGTAAAATCATCGCGAGATAAGTGGCAAAAACCATAGTTAACAAGGAAGATTCATCGCTGAAATGTCTTATTCATAACCTAGTTGCTAAAATTTGCTAACAATTCAAATGTTGACATTTTGTGTCATTCTTTCAAGATGACGAAGCAAATAACTCTGTCAACACATTGGCTAAGGAATACGATAACAATGAATAGATCCTTAATTGCGATTGGATTAACCACTGCACTATTAGCAGGTTGTGGTGTATCTGATACAACAAATACTCAGGTTGCAGCCGTCACTTCGCCTGCTCCTGCTAAAGCTGAATTAGGTACTTTTGGTATTGACTTAACAGCGCGTAATGAAGCGGTTAAACCTGGCGATGACTTCTTTATGTATGCCAGTGGTCATTGGTACGACAACTTTGTCATGCCAGCAGACAAAACCCGTTACGGCGCATTTAATGCCTTAGCTGAGCGCAGTGAAGATCAAGTCAAAGCAATTATTGATGATATTGCTGGCCGCAGTGATTTAAATGCAGAAGAACAATTAATTGCTGATTTTTATCATGCCTATATGGATACCGAAACCATTAATAAGTTGGGTATCACACCAATTAAAGGCACCTTAGATCAAATAGCGGCAATCAACTCGACTCAAGACTTAACAAAAATATTCGGCGAAGCCTGGCTTACAGGTACATCATCACCTATTTGGGGTGGAATGTGGTTTAACCGTTTAGACCCTAATCAATATGAAATGACCATTGGCGCTGGTGGCTTGGGTTTACCAGACCGTTCATATTACCTAGAAGAAAGTGATCGCTTTGTGAATATTCGTAAAGCTTATGTTGAGCATATCGCTGCAATGTTGGCTTTTGCGGGGATAAAAGACGGTGAAAAACGTGCCGCGGCGATTCTTGCACTTGAAACTAAAATAGCACAAGCACAATGGCCTAGAGAGAAACGTCGTAATCGCGATTTAACCTTAAACCAACTTAAGCGCGCAGATCTTGCTCAGCAATATCCTGGATTTGACTGGGATTTATATTTTGCACAAACAGGCTATCAAGTCCCTCAACTCAATATATCTGAACCTGAACCGGTTAAGGCTATCATTGACTTGATAAATCAACAGCCATTAAATGTATGGCAGGACTATCTGACCTACCACACGGTCAGTAATAATGCCGGATTATTATCAGAAGATATTTTCAATACTAACTTTGCTTTTTATGGCAAAGAGTTAACAGGCCAAGAACAACCTCGTCCACGTTGGAAACGCGCGGTAGAAGAAATGTCAGGCACTCAATCATTGGGCTTTGCAATCGGTAAAGTGTATGTATCACGTTACTTTCCTGAGTCGTCTAAGCAACAAATGGCCGAATTAGTTGAAAACTTACGCACAGCACTTGGACAGCGTATTGATGGTTTAGAGTGGATGGGCGATGAAACTAAAGTGAATGCCCATGCTAAATTAGCGGCATTTAACCCTAAAATTGGTTATCCAGATTCATGGCAAGAATTTGATGGTTTAACCCTGACTAAAAATGATTTAGTCGGTGATATTAAAAATCTGCGCAAATACTTCCAAGCCGACAGCGTAGCTCAGGAACTGGAAAAAACCGATCGTAATCGTTGGGGCATGACCCCGCAAACAGTCAATGCCTATTACAACAGCTCGTTTAATGAGATTGTGTTCCCTGCGGCTATATTACAACCTCCATTTTTTGATCCAAACGCAGATCCCGCGGTTAACTATGGCAGTATTGGTGCGGTCATTGGTCACGAAATGGGTCATGGATTTGATGATCAAGGCTCTAAATCAGACGCCAATGGTATTCAGCGTAATTGGTGGACCGACAAAGATCGCGCAGCCTTTGATGCTAAAGCCGATAAACTGGCTGAACAGTACAGCAAATATGAGCCTATTCCAGAAAACTTTGTCAACGGACGTAACAGTTTAGGTGAAAATATCGGCGACGTTGGTGGCTTATCAATGGCGTACCACGCTTATAAGTTGAGCTTAAAAGGTAAAGAAGCACCGGTTATTGATGGCGTTACTGGCGATCAACGCTTCTTTTTAGCTTGGGCTCAAGTGTGGAAAGAAAAACGCACCGAGCAAAGCATGTTAAGCCAACTTCGTGCTGGCACTCATGCACCAGGTCGTTACCGCGCCCTCGCCCCACGTAACCACGATGCTTGGTACAAAGCCTTTGATGTTAAACCCGGTGACGAGTTGTACTTACCTGAAGAGCAACGCGTACGTATTTGGTAATTTAAGTAAAGACCTGCAATAAGTTGTCTTAGTTACAACACGCATCCGTCACAATGTAAAAATGCCAGTCAGTTAACTGACTGGCATTTTTTATCACTATCGGCACAAATGCTTGAACAAATATCAGCAACCTGATGACTCACATCAGAAACGAATGAAATGGATAATAGTAAAGTTTCAACAGTAGATACAAATTATTTCAAGATTGATCGATGACGGAATAACATTTGAATATTTTTACGGTCTAGACATATTGGTTCATCGTCGCTGACGATACAGTGTGAGCACTTTATAACTCGTTTAGGGATAGAAGTGTGTTAGTTATTTTATAAGTCAGAATGATTTCGAATAACCTTTAATATAAAAAAGTAATTGAATTAACTAAAAATAGTGGCTAACTTCACTTGACCACTACACATCGCCAAGCTGGGATACAGTGACTTTTACTTACTAGTGGCGGTGTTACTTTAGCCCTCGCGTTGATAGGCGCGCCACCCTTAAAAAGCAATCTATACTGCACACTTGAAATAATATTGATCACAGGGAATTAAAATGAAAGTACTGACCTTCGGCACAAGCAACAGCAAAAACTCTATTAACAAAAAATTGGCTTTTTATGCCGCACAGCAAATCAACAACGCAGATATATCGTTAATCGACATTCATGACTTTGAAATGCCCATATACAGCGTAGACAGAGAAACTGAATTTGGTATTCCGCAATTAGCACACGATTTTTATAACGCGATTGGCGCAGCAGATACTATCGTGATGTCATTCGCTGAATACAATGGCTCATATACATCAGCCTATAAAAACCTGTTCGATTGGACATCTCGAATAGACATGAAAGTCTTTCAAAATAAACCGATTCTTATGCTGTCCACCTCGCCAGGTCCTGGAGGAGCGCAAAGTGTCTTAGCCGCAGCGCAAGCATCAGCGCCCTACTTTGCTGCAACAGTAATAGCCGCTATATCATTACCAAGCTTTTTTGATAATTTTGACTTAGAGGAAGGCGTCGTTACTGATAAGACATTCAATCAAAGTTTGCTTGCTGCAATCAGTAAATTCTAAGTTTGTCTTTTTGAGGGGATATTTTCCCTCTTAGGTAACTAACAATACAACAAGAGTCAGAATGCTTGAGTATATTATACAAAAAGAAAGCATTGATGAAATTATGTTTAAGGATTCTGACTACGAGTACAACAAAGCTGACTTCACCGATTCTGACCATGGCCTTTCACGTATATCTATATATTCCAAGGCATACAAGCGGCCATGGACGGCGCAAAGCGTCCCGAAACAGTATCTGCACATAAGCCCACTGCAGGTGATTGACTGTAATGAGGGTACAATCTTAAAGCCCATTCAACCAAACATAAAAAATGCTAAACCTTTATTTCAGAGCCACTTTCTTTGGAGCATAAAAAGCCACTAGTGTAGCAATGGTCAGATTTAACTCTGATGCTAAATCGTGGCAGATATTCACGACTAAAGCCGGATAAAGTAGGGGATCGCAACTAAAACAACGCCTATAATCAGTAAGCTAGTGACACTGGCAACAAAATAAGGAAACACAAATAACGCGATGCCAATACACAAGGGGACAATCGCACGTTGGCGTTTACCAAAAACAAAATAACCCATACCAATAGCGCCAAATAGAACACTCCACATGATCATTGATGCACTTCCCATCTTTAACCTCTTAGCTAACACCTGATAATTGACCATTAAATAAAGCGTTAAGATAATCATTGATCGTCTACTGCCCATCTTTAACCGCTTAGTTAACGCCTGATAATTGGCCATTATAATAAGGCTTTAAGATAATCATTGATCGTCTACTGCCCATCTTTAACCGCTTAGTTAACGCTTGATAATTGACCATTAAAATAAAGCGTTAAGATAATCATTGATCGTCTACTGCCCATCTTTAACCGCTTAATTAACGCCTGATAATTGACCATTATAATAAGGCTTTAAGATAATCATTGATCGTCTACTGCTCATCTTTAACCACTTAGTTAACGCCTGATAATTGAATATTTAATGGTTTCTTAGTTAACAATCTTAATATCTACACCTTAGATCATAAGCTTGTATAAGGTTATAGCATGGAACTTGTTTACCTATCTATCGCCAGTTACTCACAAGCCACTCCCTTTCAATGATCAATCACTGACATCGATGCAGAATTATATTGAGCCTTACAGTTAATCTGGCTAATGACTTAAGTGCATCAGATAGGCATTTTCCTGTAAATGTTAACCCCCCATTAGTTCTAAATGTTACGTACTTAAAATGGTGACGATCGATAACTCATGATCACGATAGTGGGTTGCAGATTAACGTTTTCTTAGATGTTAACCATCAATAACGGTTCATCAATAAAGGATTATTGATGACAAATATCGACGTTACGATGATGTCGATTTTTTATAAAAAATCCAAAAATAACTGCAGCTGTAATGATTTCATGTAAAATTTTTTGTTTTTAACAACATAAGATCAACGTTAAGATCGCAACAATCAACCTATGTAAAACATAGATTTACAGAAAATAATCGCATTCCTACCCTATTTTACAACCACTTTGTTGTGACCTATATCAAATTATAGCTTGATAGTTACAGCACTAATCATTAGCATACTTATTAATTGAGCGTTCAATTAATAATTCTTAATACAGATAACGGACCCCTTTTATGTCAAGACCGATAATGAAAAACGTCAGACAACAACAGCTGATAAATGCCACGTTAATGTCAGTCGAACGTCATGGGTTGCAACACACTACGATTAATACCATTAGTGGCTTGGCGGGAATGTCATCGGGAATTATCAGTCACTATTTTGGTGGCAAGCAAGGGTTAATAGAAGCCACGCAGAAATTTCTGTTAGATGAATTAAAGCAGGCATTACTGACGAGAACATCAGGCAAAACATTAACTCCAGTAGCACGGCTTTCGATGATAGTGGAAGCAAACTTTACTGAATTACAACGTTCAAATGCCGCGACAAAAACATGGTTAAGCTTCTGGTCCCAAGCGATGCACGATCCAGGGCTGGCAAGATTACAAAATATTAATAGTCAGCGGTTATACAGCAATCTGCTTTTTTCGTTTAAGCAATTATTACCCAATACCGCAGCGATTAATGCAGCAAAGCAAACCGCTGCAGTGATTGATGGTTTTTGGTTACGCAGCGCGCTGAGCTCCACCCCTATAGAAGATTTTAAGCAAGCCCAAATTTTATCTAAAGCCTTTATTGAGGCTGCGATCGTGCAACACGGAGAAATTGAATGTCAGCGTTAATTACATACCAAAATTATGTTCACGGTAAATACATTTCAAATGGTAGCGGAGAAACCTTCGAGGTTATTAATCCTGCGACTGGTGATGTCAGTTATTTAGTTGAAGTGGCTACCGAAACAGTACAACAGGCGGCTATTGCGAGCGCGAAAGCAGGATTTGCAATTTGGTCGGCAATGACGCCAATCGAACGTAGCCGCATTTTATTAAAAGCCGTTGCCCTACTACGTGAACAAAATGATGAACTTGCTGCAGGTGAAGTATTGGATACCGGTAAGCCATGGCAAGAAGCATCGGTAGTTGATGTGGTTACTGGCGCCGACTCTATAGAGTTCTTTGCCGGACTTGCCCCAAGTATTGAAGGCAATCAACAACCTGTTGGAGCGGACTTTTATTACACTCGCCGCGAGCCATTAGGCATTTGTGCCGGTATTGGTGCTTGGAACTATCCGCTGCAAATAGCTTGTTGGAAAGCGGCCCCTGCTCTCGCTTGCGGTAATGTAATGATTTTTAAGCCATCAGAAGAAACACCACGTGGTGCGATGCGTTTGGCAGAAATATTCACACAAGCTGGCGTACCAGATGGCGTATTTAACGTTGTTCAAGGTGACGGTAAAGTGGGCGCATGGCTAACCAGTAATGAAGATATCGCTAAAGTGTCATTTACTGGCGAAGTCGGTACCGGTAAAAAAGTCATGGCCGCTGCGGCGGGAACACTTAAAGACGTAACCATGGAACTTGGTGGTAAGTCGCCATTGATAATCTTTAACGATGCCGATGTTGAAAATGCCGTTTCTGCAGCAATGTTAGCCAATTTTTATACGCAAGGCGAAGTGTGTACCAATGGTACGAGAGTCTTTGTGCAGCAAGATATTTATCCACGATTTATTCAACGTTTAAAAGAACGTACTGAGCAGAATATTGTTTGCGGCGACCCAATGGACCAAAACACTAATTTCGGCGCGTTGATTTCACGAGATCATCAACAAAAAGTGCTTGATTACATTGAGATTGGTAAACAAGAAGGGGCGACTTTGTTAACGGGCGGCAGTGCATTAAAACCTGCCAATGCGCCAAATGGTTTCTTTGTCGCGCCAACAATTTTTACTGATTGCACTGATGAAATGACGCTATCTAAAGAAGAAGTCTTTGGCCCAGTCATGTCGGTATTGACCTTTACTGATGAAGACGAAGTCGTTAAACGTGCCAATAGTACACATCTCGGCTTAGCGGCTGGGGTGTTTACCCAAGACATTACTCGCGCTCATCGGGTTATTCATCAAATTCAAGCTGGTATTTGTTGGATCAATGCTTATGGTGCCTCACCAGCAGAAATGCCGGTTGGTGGTTACAAAATGTCTGGTATTGGCCGCGAGAATGGCTCTGAAACCTTGAAAGCATACACCCAAATTAAAGCTGTTTACGTTGGTATGCAGTCACTTGAAAGCCCATTTTAGGAGTGACCAATTAATGTCTACGCAAATATCTCATGAATACGATTATATTATTGTCGGTGCCGGAAGCGCAGGTTGTGTATTAGCCAACCGCTTAACGGAAAACCCAGACAATAAAGTCCTCATACTTGAAACCGGAGGTAGCGACAAAAGCATTTTTATTCAGATGCCTACGGCGTTATCTATCCCGATGAATACCAAAAAGTATGCATGGCAGTTTGAAACAGAAGCAGAGCCCCATTTAGATAATCGTCGTATGCATTGCCCTCGAGGCAAGGTACTCGGCGGCTCATCATCCATTAATGGCATGGTTTATGTGCGTGGCCATGCGCGTGATTTTGACGAGTGGCAGCAACAAGGTGCAAAAGACTGGGATTATGCTCACTGTCTGCCTTACTTTAAAAAAGCTGAAACCTGGTCTTTTGGCGGTAATGTTTATCGCGGTGATAAAGGTCCATTAGCAGTTAATAACGGTAATGAGATGAAAAACCCGTTATATCAAGCTTTTGTTGATGCAGGTGTCGATGCCGGTTACCTAGCGACGAGTGATTACAATGCCAGTCAGCAAGAGGGCTTTGGCCCAATGCACATGACAGTTAAAAACGGCGTGCGTTGGTCTACAGCCAATGCGTACCTTCGCCCTGCGATGAAACGCTCGAATTTAACCGTGGTTACTCATGCGCTTGTACATAAAGTAATTATGCAAGGCAAAACGGCTGTTGGCGTTCGTTACGAACGTAAAGGCGAGTTAATTGATGTTAACTGCAATAAAGAAGTGATTTTATCAGCAGGTTCTATTGGTTCGCCGCATATTTTACAACTGTCGGGCATTGGCGATGCCAGTACATTAGCGAGTGCAGGTATTGAGCAAGTTCATCAATTGCCTGGTGTAGGCCAAAACTTGCAAGATCATTTAGAGTTTTACTTCCAATTTAAGTGCTTAAAACCGATTTCGCTTAATGGCAAGATAGATCCATTAAGCAAATTATTTATTGGTGCGCGATGGATTTTAAATAAATCGGGTTTAGGCGCAACTAACCATTTTGAGTCTTGTGGTTTTATCCGCTCAAAAGCCGGTTTAGAGTGGCCAGATCTGCAATATCATTTCCTACCTGCTGCAATGCGTTACGACGGTAAAGAAGCGTTTGCGGGCCATGGTTTCCAAGTGCATATTGGCCACAACAAACCTAAAAGCCGCGGTGCAGTCACGGTCGTATCAAATGATGCCAAGGTTGCCCCACAAATTCAGTTCAATTATTTGTCACATCAAGATGATATCGAAGGTTTTAGAGCGTGCGTTCGTTTGACCCGTGAAATTATTAATCAACCGGGTTTAGATGAATATCGTGGTGAAGAAATTCAGCCAGGCTTAGCGGTCAAAACCGATGAAGAAATTGACCGTTTTGTCAGAAGCTCAGTTGAAAGTGCCTATCACCCTTCTTGCTCGTGCAAAATGGGTGAGGATGATATGGCCGTGGTTGATTCAGAAACGAAAGTTCACGGTATTAACGGTTTAAGAGTCGTTGACTCATCTATTTTTCCAACCATTCCTAATGGGAATTTGAACTCACCGACCATCATGGTTGCCGAGCGTGCTGCCGACATTATTTTAGGTAACAAGCCACTGGCACCCAGTTTGGCAAAAGTGACTATTGCTAAGCATTGGCAAACATCACAACGCTTACAAGCTCCGAAACGACATTCCGATTAGCCCTCATTCATTGATGTGTATTCCTATATACACATCAATAGCAGGTTGTGGCCAACCTTCACAATTGTAAATGGCCAATTTAGCTGAGATCAATCTATCAGGGTTTAACTATCGTCAACACGATACTTAAGGCTTGAGGGCATTTTGCCTTTAAAAATTGTTCTATGGCATTAAAAACATACAACAAGGAGCCAAAAAATGACGACCTGGTTATCAATAGGTATTCTATTTACTTTTGCCGCAATCGCATTTGTGATTTATCGTTGGGGTAACATGCAGTGTATTGGTGTCACCCCAGTACGTAAGTTTACCTTTATTGCTATTTTGTTCACCTCCGGGCTTGATGTAGGTTTAATCATGTTCCCGTTGACCGAGTTTGCCGGTTATGCCGATTTAGCTGCCAGTCCAGAATATGGATTTACTAATCCACTGGCAATTGAGTTTGGCTTTTGGGCCTGCTTAATTTGGGCATTTTACTTTTTAACCTGCTTCTACTTCTGTGTCATTGAACCCAGAGTAAAGTATTTTGAAATTCCACTGATTAAGTTTATCAATAACATCGTCATCATTGGTACGTGTGCCTTCACCGCTTATTTATTATTAAGCAATTTACCTTGGTATTTACCACAGTTAGGTGATGGTGAAAGCATTGTCGGCAGCTTCTACCTCATTGTGTTTATGGTTATTGCTGCAGCAGTGTATTCAAGCACCAGTATTCGCTATGTTCGTTATCTCAGTTTAGGCAGTACTTGGCTATTCTTAGGCTTAATCGCCGTTATGTGGTCTGGTGCATTTTTATCAGATGACTCAAGTGTCGGTGAGTTTTTCACTACATTTGCATTAATTGGCGACTACTTTGCTAATATTCATAACTTTGTACTACCGATAAACGATTATCATGAGTTCTACCTGTTCTGGTGGTTTGCTTGGAGCATTATGATTGGTCAATTTACGGCACGCTTTGTGGGTGGTATGAAAACCTATCAAGTGTTACTGGCTATGATGGTATTCCCTTCAATCCCGATCGCGATTTGGTTTACAGTGTTGTATTACTACAGTGCAAACGCTCTCGATACCTCAGGGTTTTATAATCTTGCTATGGTAGTAGTAGGGATAACATTTGTAATTAACTCATTAGATTCACTCGTTCGTTTATATACTGACAATTTGAACATCACTGTTGAACGTTTTGGTAAAGTTCCTTATATCGTTGGTAATATTGTTGTACTGAGTGGCTTAACCTTATTATTTAAACTAGACTTTTTACAGATTCAATTAGTAGGCGCACTGGCTATAGGCTTGATATTAAGCTGTTTCATATACATTTTGAAATCGCACCATCGTACGGTCGGGGATATTGAACGCTCTCCAAAAGAAAATAAAATCGATTTTACTAAAATCGAATTAGCAGACTAAACAATAAAAACAATCCAAGGAATAATGATGAACACGACAATAAAAAAGTTAGCCTTATTAAGTTTATTTACCCTACCCACTTCTGTCATGGCAGGAGAACTGAGCACAACGGTTAATGCAACGTCTGATTACACTTTTAATGGTGTAAGCCAAACAGATAATAGCCCAGCACTACAAGCTAGCCTAGATTACGCGGCCGATGATGGTTGGTATGTCGGTGCTTGGGCATCAAACGTAGATTTTGGCAGCGGAGATGATACTTGGCTAGAGCTTGATTTTTATGCTGGTAAATATTTTGAGTTAACCGATCGAGTATCGCTCGATGCGGGTATTGCTTACTACACATATCACGGCGATGATGCCTCTGATGAGTATTACTATCCAGAGGTATACACCAAGTTTGGTTATGCTTCATCGCTTGGTCAAAGTGAATTAAACTTCTGGTACTCATGGGATTATTTTGGTGTTGATGCAGGTCATTACATCATGATGGCAGCCCATACCTTCACTGTTGCAGAAGGTCATGACATTCGCGTCAGCTTCGATCGTTCAACGTCGCAAGACGAAAATAAGTGGGCATGGGGTGACAGCGATTCTTACAACCATTATCGTGCAGAATACATGACGAGCTGGGAAGGGTTTGATTTCAACCTTGCAGTAGAAGATACCAGCCTAGATAGCGATATCAGTGATACTCGTGCTGTGGTATCTGTGGCGCGTACTTTTAGCTTATAATTTGCCATAATTGAAAAAATAACCAAGCAGAATAATGTCTATAGCATTATTCTGCTTTTTTTTGATATTGGACATGAGTCATAAGCTGAATTCTGTTATGGTGCGTGGTGAATTATGAGGGGATTATGGAAAAATACGAACAACTACTAATTTCATTACGGCGAGTGATCAGAGCTATTGATATTCACTCGCGTCAATTAAATAAACTATCCGGTCTGACTGGACCACAATTAATGGTTATGCAGAAAGTGGATCAACTTGAAGCACCATTAGCAAAAAAAATCGCGCAAGAGATTAATTTAAGTGCGGCGACAGTGACGACCATAATTGATCGACTCGAAAATCGTGGCATGGTGATTAGAACGCGCAGTGAAACTGACAAGCGCAAAGTACACTTGTCATTGAGTGATGCTGGTAAAACATTATTAAACAGTGCACCTAAACCGCTACAAGAGCATTTTATTATGCGTTATCAAAATCTTGAAGAATGGGAACAAAGCCAATTATTGTCGGCCGTTGAGCGCATCGCCACCATGATGGATGCAAATGATATTGATGCGGCGCCTGTATTGTACGTCGGCCAAATTCAAGTAGACGATCCAGCTCAATAAGTCCCCTTTACAGCCTGTAGCGCAAGAATAATCTTGCGTTATAAGCTGCTAGCCTAGCCTTTAATCTCTTAGCCCTCCAGATGATGCTATTGCTTAGCAATCATTGCGATGCCTTGCAGTGCAACCCGATTAAAATATAAACCTCATACCAAATTCACACCAAGCTCATTACTGGCCTTTAACTCATGCATGGCATATTGTGGCTATATCTAAAATCAGCCCACAATATTAAGATCAATACGCGATATATCATCAAATTAACCTGCGCCTGTACGCCTGATGTTTAAGCTGAGCGCGAGGGATTTTATCTTTTCAGCATTTTATCTATCTACTTATCACTGAATGTGTAGGCTAAATTACAGACGTAAAAAAGCCCCAACTATTGTTGAGGCTTTTTTACACCACTCTCTATTTCTAGAGATTATAATGGTACCCGAGGCCGGACTTGCGCCTGATGTTCAACCAGAGCGCGAGGGATTTTATCTTTTCAGCTTTTTATCTATCTACTTATCACTGAATGTGTAAGCTAAATTACAGACGTAAAAAAGCCCCAACTAATGTTGAGGCTTTTTTACACCACTCTCTATTTCTAGAGATTATAATGGTACCCGAGGCCGGACTTGCGCCTGTACGCCTGATGTTCAACCAGAGCGCGAGGGATTTTATCTTCTCTGCTTATATCTTCTTACCTTTGAATATATAAGCCAAATTGCAGACGTAAAAAAGCCCCAACTATTGTTGAGGCTTTTTTACACCATACTTAAGTATGTAATTTCTTACTATAAATAATGGTACCCGAGGCCGGACTTGAACCGGCACGCTTATTCAGCGAGGGATTTTAAATCCCTTGTGTCTACCGATTCCACCACTCGGGCAAAGTGTTGTTTTAACCGCTACTAAAAGTAACCATTAAACGCAATTTTGTGGAGGCGCGACCCGGAGTCGAACCGAGATAGACGGATTTGCAATCCGTAGCATAGCCATTCTGCCATCGCGCCATGCTTTAACCAAAATCAAATCCATCGGAGGAGATAAGAAATTGGAGCGACATATCGGGTTCGAACCGATGACCTATACCTTGGCAAGGTATCGCTCTACCAACTGAGCTAATGTCGCATTTGTATCTCTTTAACGCTCTATTTAAAACGAGACGTTGCAATAAGAGGATGTTTCCCCTGACTGCGGAATGGCATTCTACCGTTTTAGCTCTGATAGTCAATCAATAAAAACAGATTTATTGCAACAAAATGACTGTTTGATGCATAAATCATCATTCTGATTAAATATATTACAAGGCGGATAAAAAAGCATCTCCAAAGAGATGCTTTCAAGACTACATACTGGGTAAGTACTCAATAAACAGCGATATTAACTTTGCAAACCTTGTTAAACATCCACTGTCAGCAAACTTGGTACTAATTAAATATTAGTTTTTAGGTAGTGATAATGTGGTTAAGCCAAGCATTTTTTGCATAACGCCAACAACCTGGCAGCTATAACCAAATTCGTTGTCATACCATACGTACAAAATGGCACGTTTACCCTCTGCAATCGTTGCTTGTGAATCGACAACACCTGCATAACGTGAACCCACTAAGTCACTTGAAACAATTTCAGTCGATTCAGTAAAATCGATTTGATTTTGTAACCCAGATTGCAATGCGACATCTTTTAAGTATTCATTCAGTTCATCACGATTAGTTTCGTGTTGTAAATTAACACTGATAATAGCCATAGAGACGTTAGGCGTTGGAACACGAATCGCGTTACCGGTTAGTTTACCCGCTAATATAGGCAATGCTTTAGCAACAGCTTTAGCCGCGCCTGTTTCGGTAATGACCATGTTAAGCGGAGCGCTACGTCCACGGCGATCTGCACTGTGATAGTTATCAATTAAATTTTGATCGTTGGTATATGAGTGAATCGTTTCTACGTGACCATTTTCAATCACATATTTGTCATTAACCGCTTTTAACACTGGTGTGATGGCATTAGTTGTACAACTTGCCGCTGACACTATGGTGTCTAAATCAAGGATATCGTTTTCATTAACGCCGTAAACGATATTTTTAATCGCACCTTTGGCTGGAGCTGTTAATAATACTTTTGCTGCTCCAGGGCTCTTAAGGTGTAAACCTAAACCAGCTTCATCTTTCCAAATACCTGTGTTATCAACAATTAACGCGTTGTTAATATCATACTTAGTGTAATCAACTTCATCTGGTGAGTTAGCGTAAATGACTTGAATGTAAGTTCCATTGGCAATAATTGCGTTGTTTTCTTCGTCAACTTCAACCGAACCATTAAATGGTCCGTGTACTGAGTCACGACGTAATAAACTGGCACGCTTTTCTAAATCACCTTTTTTACCACCACGCAATACAATGGCACGAAGGCGCATTTTATTACTTTTACCAGTACGCTCAATGAGTAATCGAGCTAACAAACGCCCTATTCGACCGAAGCCATAAAGTACAACATCACGAGCTGGGGTGTCATCACCATGATTAACCGCTTCTGACAACTCCTGTGCCATATAAGCTTCGATACCACTTGCATCCTTGTTATCACGCCAGTAATTAATCGCTAATTTACCAATATCGACTCGGCAATGCTTGATGGCTAATTTGCTAAGTGCTACAACAAATGGGAAACTTTCACGAAGACGTAATTTTTCACCGACATGACGACGTACTAAACGGTGTGACTTAATGATTTCGATGGTTGATGCATTGAGTAGTGGTTTACCATATACCATAACCTCAATACCTTGGTTACGATACAACTTGCCAAGCAACGGTTGCATTGCTTCTGCCATTTCGAAACGTTCTTGCCAGCTTTGTAAATGTTTATCTGCGCTCATGTAGGGATCCTTTATCTCACTTTTCTCGTTTTTTCAGAAAGGTTTGAGTAACAAAAAGAAAAGACCAATAATTTAGTATATTGTATGGGGGTGGCCCCCTGTTGGTCGCCGACATTGTAAAGAAATACAGCCGATTTCGCTAGTAACAAATTTTCGGTAAATGTGTAATTTTATTAGACAATTTACCGCTCGGAGACGCTTTTGAGCCATAATTTTGTATTAATTACATCATTTACAGTTATCGGGGCCTGTTTTGGCCTTTTTGGCTGTGATAATGACCGAAACAGCGACCTTATTTGTAAAAATAATCCTGAACTTTGTAGTGATTTACACAAAGATAGTTGGTGCCGATTTGAGAAAGGTGACCTGATCCGCCACAGATATGCGTTAAAACAGAGCTCATCGCCTACAGGTAAACAACTTTACCAGCAACTTATTTACTTAGAGAAATACAGTAAATGCATCGAATTGGCTGCTGGTGTACAACATAAAATCAATACTGACCGAACCCGTGATCGAGAACGCGCTTTTGCGGTAAGCACTCAGACACTCAGCGAACTTCAAGAAACAACCCGTGTAAATAACGAAGTGCATTTAGCTTTTTATCGTTGGATGCGTTTTAACGATCAAGCTGGATTAGCGATTGTAGAAAACAGTTATAAGCAAGGATTGCTTGTCGATAACGATATCATTACTCAACTAGCAGCCTATTATGTGAGAGTTTCGCCTAATGATGCCAAAACGCTTTATTTGCATTTGCTTGCTACCACCAAGCCAGCAGATATTGATCCTGACTGGTTTTTAGCTCTCGCTTCTATTTACCGCCAACAACAAGATAGTGAAAAAGAATACCTGTTGACCAGAGCCAACTTATTGATCAGTGAAAACCAAGCAGATGAACAACAGTTATTAGCTATCATTAAGGGGGATCAAGCGCTTGCATCGACATTAGACAGTCAAGCCATTGAACTCGTCTCAGTGGTAATGAGCGAACAATTTGCCAATAGTCACAGTGAAGCATTATTAAAATAAGCTAGGATTGTGAACTTTGAATCCATTTTGTGGCTTATTAAATTTATTATTACTTACAAAACTGTGCTTAAAATATCTTCAAAATGTGCTAAATGTAAAAAAAATACGAATATTATTGGCTTAATTCGGCATATTTGGGTGATTTAACTTGATTATTACGGCCAATTTGGTAATTTTACAACCAGGCGAATGATATGCCACCAAATTATTTTAACTTGAGGGATATGAGATGACTATCCGTGTAGCAATTAACGGCTATGGCCGTATCGGTAGAAACGTTCTACGTGCACTGTACGAAAGCGACAAAGATTACCCAATCGAAATCGTTGCGTTAAACGATTTAGGTGATGCTTCTATTAATGCTCATTTAACTAAGTACGATACTGTACATGGTCGTTTCAACGCAAAAGTTGATCATGACGATGAAGCTATCTATGTTAATGGCGACAAAATTTTAACTTTCCAAGAACGTGACCCATCAAAGTTACCTTGGGCAGAATTAAAAATTGATGTTGTCTTTGAATGTACGGGTATTTTCACATCTAAAGAATCTGTGCAACCACACCTTACTGCTGGTGCTAAGAAAGTTATTATTTCAGCTCCTGGTAAGAATGTTGATGCCACAATCGTATATGGTGTAAATAACGACATATTAACTTCAGACATGACAGTGATTTCTGGTGCATCATGTACCACTAACTGCCTTGCACCTATTGCTAAGCCGTTAAATGATGAAATTGGTATTGAATCTGGTTTAATGACCACGATCCACTCTTACACCAATGATCAACGTCTATCTGATGTATACCACACAGATTTACGCCGTGCTCGCGCTGCGGCAATGTCAATGATCCCAACTAAAACCGGTGCAGCTGCTGCAGTAGGTTTAGTGGTTCCTGAGCTTATGGGTAAATTTGACGGTTTAGCGGTACGAGTGCCAACAATCAACGTGTCTTTAGTTGACTTAACATTCTTAGCCTCTAGAGACACCACTGTTGAAGAAGTGAATGCTATCATTACCCGTGCTTCACTAACGTCACCAATGTCTGAAGTTTTAGCGATTAATGAAGAGCCATTAGTGTCTATCGACTTCAACCATAATCCTTTCTCTTCTAATTTCGACGCTACACAAACTCGTGTTAACGGTCGATTAGTGAAAGTAATGTCATGGTATGACAACGAATGGGGTTTCAGTAACCGCATGTTAGACAACGCTGTTGCGTTAATGAACGCTAAGTAATTAAACTATAAATTAGCTCGTTAAGATCTAATTTAAAGTAAGCTTAATAGCCTCGCATTTGCGGGGCTTTTTTATTTATTAATAAGTTAGTTCATCGCTCGGGGATCCAAATAATACTGCAATTTTCTATTATCATTAAATTCATCGCCTAAAATTTTATCAACACGCTAAAATCATACATACACTGTTAGCTTTTATATCCTATTACACAATATCTATTGCTTATAAGTGACGAAGTCGAATAGCACTAAATAAAGTAAGACAGATTCGACTCCCCTTCTATTTCAATTCGTTCACTAGTCTATTAATCGTACAAAATGGAATGAGAGTAATGAAATGAATTTAATTATGAGTAAAGATAAGTTATTACAACATAGAGCACAAAATTCGACCAATAGAGCCTTGTTTATTTTCTGTTTATAGCTGATATTTTAAATCATTAAATATTATTCATTTACAAAAAGTCACAGGAATTAAAAATGGCGAGCAAATTTAATTTAACTATCGGCAACCGTATTATCTTAGGTATTGCCATTGTATTGTTTTTAGTCATGGGTACCGTTATTCCTTTCGTACTATCTGAATTCTCAGCCACTATCGATAGCGCCGAGCAACGCGAGCTACACAAGCTATATGAAACGGCTACAGCTGATATTGAATCAACAGGGAAATTGGCTCAAGCTTTAGCAACGGTCATTGCTAGCGATAGAGAATTACAAAAGCTATTCAGTGAGGGCAATAGAAATGAATTATCGGCTAGAACTATTCCGCTTTTCGACTCATTAAAAACTAGTTATGGCGTTCGTCAATTCCAGTTCCACTTACCTCCTGCGACGTCCTTTTTAAGGGTTCACAAGCCAGAGGAGTTTGGGGATGATTTATCCTCTTTTAGACAAACCATCGTTGTCGCAAATCGAGACAAAAAAGCGGTTAAAGGACTAGAAAAAGGAGTCGCTGGGATAGGCATTCGCGGAATTATGCCGATAAATTATCAAAACAAACATATTGGCTCTGTTGAGTTTGGTATGTCTTTTGGACAAACATTTTTTGACGAATTTAAAAAAGATTATAACGTCGATATTGCTCTCTACACTGAGAAAAATGGACGATTTGAAGCTTTTGGAACCACAACAAAACCTAATAGTTTTTCAAATAATGCCGATTTAACGCAAGCATTTAATGGTGAAGTGCTTAATAGCCAGTCAACATTAAACGACACCCCCTATGCTATTTACTTACGTCAAATAAAAGATTTTTCTGGTCAACCTATTGGCGTCCTAGAAATCGCAATGGATCGTACTCATAATACGAGTGCACTAAAGACAGTATCTTTAACTATGATTTTTGTAGGTATTATTGCGTTATTATTAGGGATAGCCATTGCTTGGGTGGTAAGCAGAAGTATTACAAAGCCAATTAATACTACCACTAACACGATGAATAATATTGCAGATGGCGATGGCGACTTAACCCTGCGTTTAACCGTTATCGGCAACGATGAAATTACTCAGCTATCCAAAGCATTCAACCAATTTGCTACCAAGGTTCATAGCACAATTACCCAAGTGATGTCAGCTACTCAGCTGCTTAATAACTCTGCTGAACGCTTATCTAATATTACACTTGAAACACGAGCTGATACCGTTCAACAGCAACAGGAAACTGAGCAGGTTGCGACCGCGATGAATGAAATGAGTGCAACCGTTCAAGAGGTTGCACAAAATGCTACTCAAGCAGCTGATGCTGCCCAAAAAGCCAATGAAGCAACAGAAACGGGAAAACTTGTCGTCAGCGCAGTGTCATCAGAAATTAATCAATTAGCATCAGAAATCAACATTGCGACAGAAACTGTTTCACATTTACAAAGCCAAACAACAGCCATTGATAGTGTACTGGAAGTAATCCGCAATATTTCTGATCAAACTAATTTGTTAGCTCTGAATGCCGCAATCGAAGCTGCGCGCGCTGGCGAACAAGGCAGGGGCTTTGCTGTTGTTGCTGATGAAGTTCGAACCTTAGCAAGCCGCACACAGGCCTCAACCCAAGACATTCAAGCCATGATAGAACAATTACAAAGTGGTGCAGCGAAAGCAGTTCAAGTTATGAAAGAAAGTAGTAAGGTCACAGATTCTTGTGTAGCACAGGCAAATAATGCCGACCGAGCACTCGATGACATTTTTGCAGCGGTCAATACTATCACTGAAATGAATATTCAAATCGCCAGTGCAGCAAATGAACAATGTGCGGTATCAAATGAGATTAATAAAAACATCAATAACATCAACTATATCGTTACTAAGACTACGGATGGTGCAATGCAAACAGCCAAGGCAAGCGAGGACCTTGCTGATTTGTCTAAGCAACTTAATACCTTAGTTGGGCAATTTAAAATTTAACAGAATACCGCATCACAACAATCACAATTGAGAATAAAAAACCGACATGAAGTCGGTTTTTTTATCAGGCTAGTCATTGATTCGCAAACTTAGCTATTTACTTATGCGTTGCCCTTCACTTTCATATTCAATTCTTTGGCAAAATCGAGCATGCGAGTTAGTGGGATGAGTGCTTTGATGCGCAGTTCATCATCAACAAATATTTCATGATTAGTTTTATCGCTATCAACTAGTGAAGCTTCGATAGCTTGCAAGCCGTTCATGGCCATCCACGGGCAATGGGCACAACTCTTACAGGTGGCACCGTTGCCGCCGGTTGGGGCTTCGAGCAAGGTTTTACCTGGAGCAGCCTGCTGCATTTTATAAAATATACCGCGATCCGTGGCAACAATAAAGGTGTCGTTGGCCATGGTTTGCGCCGCTTTAATCAACTGACTGGTAGAACCTACAGCATCAGCAAGCTCAACCACACTAGCTGGTGACTCTGGGTGAACCAAAATGGCTGCACCAGGATGCTGCTTTTTAAGCTCGCGCAATGCTTTAGCTTGAAACTCATCATGCACAATACACTCGCCTTGCCATAACAACATGTCGGCGCCAGTTTGTGTATTGATGTAGGAGCCTAAGTGGCGATCGGGTGCCCAGATAATTTTTTTATCTTGGCTATCGAGATGCTCAACAATTTCTAAAGCAATGCTTGAGGTGACCACCCAATCGGCACGAGCTTTTACTGCTGCAGAGGTGTTGGCATACACCACAACAGTATGATCTGGATGGGCATCGCAAAACTCATTAAATTGCTCAATCGGACAACCTAGATCTAACGAACAGGTTGCGTCCAGAGTGGGCATTAAAATGGTTTTTTCAGGGCTTAAGATTTTAGCGGTTTCGCCCATAAACTTAACCCCAGCAACAATTAATGTCTTTGCTGGGTGATCGCGACCAAAGCGAGCCATTTCTAAAGAATCTGACACACAACCACCAGTTTCTTCAGCTAATGCTTGAATTTCAGGATCGGTATAATAATGGGCAACAAGGACTGCATTTTGATCAATCAATAACTGTTTGATACGTGCTTTATATTGTGCTTTTTCAGCGTCAGACAACACGGCAGGTTTTGGCGGAAACGGATATTCAATAGTTTCAATTTTAGGTGCCGACAGACTCATACAAAGTTCCAATCGATTTACATTGTTTGTGTATTATACGAAAAAGCCACTTAAAACAAAAGGACGCGTTAGCGTCCTTTTGCATAAGATAGCTTAATCATTATTAACGCATGGCTAAGAGCATTTCTTGTGGTTGCTCTAGGTAGTGTTTCCATAAATTACAGAAGCGAGCTATGGTGCCACCGTCAATAACGCGGTGATCGCCAGACCAGCTAACTTGCATAATCTTACGTGCTTCAACTTCACCTTTGGCGTTAAATCGAGGCAGTATCTGTAACTTACCTAATGCCACAATCGCCACTTCAGGTTTATTAATGATAGGTGTTGCTATCGTGCCGCCTAATGCACCGATATTAGAAATTGAAATAGTCCCATCTTTTAAATCAGCTGGTGACACACGGCCGCTGCGTGCAGCTGTGGTTAAGCGTGAAATGTCAGCGGCAATATCTAAAATAGACTTATTTTGCACATCTTTAACATTCGGAACCAATAAACCCACTTTTGAATCAACTGCCATACCAATATTATGGCGCGACTTATAAGTGAGTTCAGTGCAATCAGCGTTTACTTGACTGTTCAAGATCGGAAAATCATTGATAGCTAACGACATGGCCTTCATAAAGAATGGCATCATAGTGAGCTTCACTTCGTCGGTTGAGTAGCGCTGCTTCATACTTTCACGCAAAGCAACCAATTCAGTTAAGTCAAATTCTTCGCAATAGGTAAAATGTGGAATTGTCGATACTGACTCAACCATCATTTTAGCCATAATAGCTTTGACGCCTTTGATAGGTTCAACACGATCACTTGCTGAAGCAGGGCTAACTAATTGACCACTTACTGGATTTGTAACTTGATCAGCAGACGATGAAGCAGCATTTGTATTTGCAGCGGGTTGAGAGGCACTTGCACCTTGCTGATGACGTTCAATATCTTCTTTGTAAACACGGCCATTTTTGCCCGTACCGACTACAGTTGCGATATTTATATCGAGTGTCCGCGCCATACGGCGAACAGCTGGGCTGGCTAACGCTTTCCCCTGAGCAACGGGCTCTAGATTAACATGTGGTGCAGCGGCTTGAGCCTGTTGAACCACGTCAACGCTAGCAGATGCACTATCAGCATCGGCTTCGACTTCGATGGAAAATAGAGGCGAATGCACTTTAGCAAGCTGACCCTTACGGTAATGCAGTTTAACGATTTTACCGGCTTTCATCGCCGGAATTTGCACTAACGCTTTATCGGTCATCACATCAGCAATCGGTTGGTCTTCGACCACCAAATCGCCTTCTTCTACCAACCAGTCAACTAGTTCACATTCAACAATTCCTTCACCAATATCGGGTAGTAAGAATTCTTCAATATTTGATGAACTTTTTGTTGTCGCAGCGACAGAATTACCCCGGTCAACAGGAGTGAGATTAGCCGATGTATCGTTAACAGCTTCTTTAACCGGAGTGACAGCAGCTACAGGAGTCTCAGAAACACTAGAGCTGTCATCACCGTCCATCTCAACCGCATATAATGGCTGATGCACTATGGCTATTTCGCCTTTAGCGTAATAAAGCTTAGTGATTTTTCCGGCATGTGGCGCAGGAATTTGTACTAAGGCTTTGTCAGTCATTACATCAGCAATCGGTTGGTCTTCGGTAACCATGTCACCTTCACTAACTAACCAATCGACTAATTCACATTCCACTACACCTTCGCCGATGTCAGGTAAAATAAAATCTTTAATCATATCTTACTCCTAATAAGCAACTGTGGCCTTGATAGCTTCGAAGGTCTTTAACTCATCTGGCATGTATTCTTTTTCATGCACTAATGGATAAGGCGTATCTAAGCCGCACACTCGACAAATTGGTGACTCAAGCGATAAGAAACATTCTTGTTGGATAGTTGCGGCAATTTCGCCAGCAAAACCACCGGTTAAAGGGGCTTCATGGTTAATCAGTAAACGACCGGTTTTGGTGACTGATTTAGCGATGGTTTCAACATCCCATGGTGCTATAGTACGTAAGTCGATAATTTCACATGAAATACCTTCTTTTTCCGCTCGCTCACAGGCTTTTTCAACGATTTCCATCTGTGCGCCCCAAGCCAGGACTGTAATATCACTGCCCTGCTTAACCACTTGTGCTTTACCTAATTCGATAACGTAGTCACCGGCTGGCACTTCGCCAACAGATGCGCGGTATAAACGCTTAGGTTCAAAGAAAATAACCGGGTTTGGATCGCGAATAGAGGCCAGCAGCAACCCTTTAGCTTGTTCTGGATTACGCGGAATCACCACTTTTAGGCCTGGTGTTTGGGTAAAATAGGCTTCAGGAGATTGTGAGTGGTAATGACCACCTGCTATCCCACCGCCATATGGGGTTCGGAAGGTTAATCCACCCACATCAAATTGATTACCACTACGGTATCTAAATTTTGCTGATTCATTAACAATTTGATCGAATGCTGGAAAAATATAATCAGCGAACTGAATTTCAGCAACCGCAGTCATACCATAAGATGCTAAGCCATTAGCAAAACCTGCAATGCCTTGCTCTGTTAGTGGTGTGTTGAAACAACGATCACGACCAAACTGTTCTTGCAGACCAGAAGTCGCACGAAAAACGCCACCGAAGTGACCCACATCTTCACCAAAAATCACCATGCGCTCATCGGCAGTCATGGCTATTGATAACGCCTCATTGATGGCGTGTAACATATTCATTTGAGCCACGATTTAGAGTCTCCCTGCGCTTTTTGGATAGGCTTTTGGATACTTAGCGATATGCTCTTTCAACTCTTTAAGCTGTTTTCTAAGCGCTGGAGTTGGTTTATCAAGCACATCTTCGATAATTTCGTCGAGTTTTGGCACCGGCAACTTTTCAGCCACTTTAACTGCCGCTAACACTTCTTCGCGATAACGTTCAAATAACTTGGCTTCATCGGCTTCAGTAAGCCAATCTTTGTTGATCATCCACAATTTAAAACGTTTTACTGGGTCGTGCTGTTGCCATTTTGCTTCTTCTTCTTTTGAACGATATCCAGATGGATCGTCTGATGAAGAATGCGCACCCAAACGATATGTCATCGCTTCAATCAATACCGGAGCATTGTGCTCTAATGCGTGAGCTCGAGCTTGTTGCGTAGCGGCTAGCACTGCGAGCATGTCGTTACCGTCTACACGTATGGTATGCATACCGTAACCTACGCCGCGACTGGCAATACCGTTACCGGCAAATTGCTCTTCGGTTGGGGTAGAAATAGCATAACCATTGTTGCGACAGAAAAAGATGGTAGGAGACTTGAGTACTGCGGCCATATTCAAACCAGCATGGAAGTCACCTTCTGATGCAGCGCCTTCACCAAAATAACAAATGGCCACATTACGCTTGCCTTGTAACTTCATACCATAAGCAACACCAGTCGCCTGCGGAATTTGCGTTGCCAGTGGTGACGAAATGGTTTGGTAATTGAGTTCACGGCTGCCGTAATGGATCGGCATTTGGCGACCTTTACCTAAATCTTTCTCGTTACTGAACATTTGATTCATAAATTGTTCAGTACTAAATCCACGATAACGCAATGAGGCGTGTTCGCGATATTGAGCCAAAATGACGTCGTCTTTATCCAGCGCTGCTGTGCTGCCGATAATTGAGGCTTCTTCACCGGTACAGGTCATGTAAAAACTAATTCGTCCTTGACGTTGCGCACCCAACATACGCTCGTCTAATACTCGTGTAAAAACACAGGTATCAAATATTTTTTCGGCCAGAGCCTTGTCGATTACTGGTAAAACCGCATTTTCATATGTGGTGCCATCAGCTTGCAAAATACGCAAAATGGGGATGTGCAATGACGCTTTGTCTAGGAAGCTGACACGGTGCACTGTTTCATTGGTCAGTGGTGCGTTGCTCATATTATGCTCTTGTTATTGTTAAGCCATGTTCAACATAAACATGGCTCTATTTATACTATGCGAGTAGACATTACGTTAACGTAAACTACCTATCAATACTTACTCTCACTGTAAACGTATTTTACTCACGATTGACATGTATATATTGCTTTACGACTATAAGATTGACTCGTTCGGTGCAGGTACTAAACATAGCACTGTACGCTGCCCAATGGGTACATTTGCATTCGGAAATACAATGGCCTCTTGTGGCTGTTCGACGGTGATCGCTTTACCACCTTCTGTCGCTAACACTGCCCCGTGACTAAAAGCACTGAAGTTTTCAGCATCACCAGCAAAGCTAAATTCAAAGTCATCGAAATGTTTATTAATCGACCTAGACACCTTATACAAGTTGACCTTACTTGCGTCAAACTCAACAGGCGCTAACTGAGGCTCAGTAATCAGTTTTTCAAGCATAGTGTGAGTTTCCGCAAAATGACTCATGTCGTTTTGACCAAATGGCATCACTTTTCCTAATTCAACGGTAAATGCATCTGCTTGAAATTGCTCTGAGGAGTAGTAGCTAAACGTAGTTGTCGGTTCATGATGGAATAACATGGTATCAACACCACATGCCGCCAAAAACATAATTTGCTCGCCGCTAAAAGCACGACCTGGACGATATGGGTAAATGGCAAACTTTTCATGCTTTGAAGCACGGATTGCAGTATGTAAGTCGTAATGAATGCGTTGATTGTCGCTATTGGCATTGAAAAAGTCAGCCACGTATTGCTCTAACGCTTTAGCTCGATGGCGCTCAGGGTGAGTTAAACCCTCGCCCTTTGAATGCGCACCGCTAAATAGGCGATTCATGTTTTCATCAATAAAACGGGTTTTATTAATGATCGCAGCGGGATTACCGATTAAAAACATTACACGCTGCTTGGCCACTATACGTTGAGTCAGCAAATCTTTAATCAGTTGATTGCATATTTCAATTGGCGCAGTTTCATTACCGTGCACGGCACATGACAACACTATGTCTTTAGTGGCAGTTGTTGGCGTAAATACAATCACCCCAGTATCTAATACATCAACCCGAGTATGTTGGGCTAACATAAAGTCATACGCTGCTGGTAGTCGAGTCGGATTGGCTAAGGTATAGGCTAAAAAATCGTGGTTTATCATCAGGTCAGATAACACTATCAACTCCTTGTCTCATTATTATATGGCGTAGTTAAACTTGACGTAAACGGCTGTTAACTAAGATGCCTATTGCCGCAGATTCTATCATAGCCAAAGACTATTTTATTGCAGGCATATGTTAGTTTTATTTATTAATAAAAGTTTGCTTGCAAAACATCACAATATTCAACACAATTATAGCCATCTAGACTTCTATAATATGTTTTAAGGGTATGTCATGGCGTTAGCAACATTTGGTGCAGGCTGTTTTTGGGGTGTTGAATATTTTTTCCGTGAAATTAACGGCGTCAGTAACGCAACGTGTGGCTACATGGGTGGCAAAGACACTGCAACAACTTATAAAGAAGTGAAGACGGGTTCCACTGGCCATGCTGAAGTTGTCCAAGTTGAATTTGATCCTGAAGTGGTCAGTTTTAACGACTTACTGGATGTGTTTTGGAAAAACCATAACCCGACCATGTTAAACATGCAGGGTGGCGACATTGGCACTCAATATCGCAGTACGATATTTTTTCATGATAAAGAGCAAAAAGCCCAAGCTGAAACCTCAAAGCTGGCATTAGCACGCAGCGGTAAATGGGGACAGCGTCATATTGTGACTGAAATTGTACCGATACAAACATTCCACATAGCCGAGGAATATCACCAGAATTATTTAGAAAAAAATAACCTACCAACTTGTCATTTGGTTTACTAAGTCTAAACGAGCAACACTACCGAGCGATAATTAAGCGATTCAAGTGAGATGATGTTTAGCATTGCCTCACTTGAAACGGAATATTTACATAATAGATAACCCCAATCGATTTCCTACACTCAACTTCACTTTACCCGCCGCAGTAAATTCCATACAATCCCATGCAAATTGCTTAAGGCATGTTATCGGAGATCAAAATCATGAGTGAAGCTCGTCACGTTAACCTACTAATTTTAGGTTCTGGCCCTGCCGGCTATACCGCTGCTGTTTATGCTGCGCGTGCAAATTTAAATCCTGTGATGATCACAGGTATGCAGCAAGGTGGCCAATTAACGACCACTACGGAAGTAGAAAACTGGCCAGGCGATGCGGAAGACTTAACTGGTCCAGCATTAATGGAACGCATGCAAAAGCACGCTGAAAAGTTTGATACTGAAATTATTTTCGATCATATCAATGAAGTGACCCTAACTGAGCGCCCTTTCCGCTTAAAAGGTGACAACGGAGAGTTTACTTGTGATGCACTAATTATTGCGACAGGTGCATCGGCTAAATATTTAGGCCTTCCGTCTGAAGAAGCGTTCATGGGCCGTGGTGTTTCTGCCTGCGCAACATGTGATGGTTTCTTCTACCGTAACCAAAAAGTTGCGGTTATCGGTGGCGGTAACACTGCTGTTGAAGAAGCACTTTATTTAAGCAACATCGCGTCTGAAGTTCACTTAATTCACCGTCGTGATAGTTTCCGTTCAGAAAAGATTTTGATTAACCGCTTAATGGATAAAGTCGCTAACGGTAATATCATTTTACACCTAGACCAAACACTGGAAGAAGTGACGGGTAATGACATGGGTGTGACAGGTCTTAAGAAAAAGAGCACTAAAGATGGTTCAGTTACCGACCTAGAAGTCGCGGGTGTGTTTGTTGCGATCGGCCACAGCCCAAATACTGGCATTTTTGCTGATCAGCTAGAAATGAATCACGGTTACTTAAAAGTTAACAGTGGCTTACAAGGCAATGCAACACAAACTAGCATCGAAGGTGTTTATGCGTGTGGTGACGTAATGGATCAACATTATCGTCAAGCCATCACTTCTGCCGGAACGGGTTGTATGGCTGCACTTGATGCTGAGCGTTACCTAGACGCGAAAAAGTAATTGATTGCATTTAATCAAGAAGAGCAGCTCAGGCTGCTCTTTTTTATAGCTGTTATCAAAATGAATCAAATGAGTATTACACCATTTTTTGGTAGAACACCGCTTCGGTATCACCTAAAGGATCGCGGTGAATACTCTTATGCAAAAAAGTCATACCGAGTTTTTTCATTATTGCAATTGAAGCTAGATTGTCTTCTACTGCAATAGCACTGACATGGGTTACTTCAGCTGAGGCACTCACAGCCTCCATTACCGCTTTCGCTGCTTCGGTAGCATAGCCTTTACCCCAACTGATATGTTTAAACCGCCAACCTAATTCCAAGTTATGCGGCTGTGCTTGGGTAAAAAAGTGCATCGGTCTGACTAATACCCAGCCTAAATACTCGCCGCTTAAGCCGTGTTGCTCATTTTCAGGACAATCAAGCGCTTGGACTTTCCATAACCCCCAACCTTTAGCAGGATGTAAATATTGAGCTAATCTTGGCATCATCACCGTATCAATCTGCTGCTGTGTGGTTTTAATTCCACCATTGAGAAAATGCATGACTCGCTCGTCCTGGTCGAGTTCAAATAATAATGCACTGTCATCAAGGGTTATTAATGATAATTGTAATCTAGATGTATTGGCGACTTGCATTGTTTTCTCCTTGGGTTGACACACAAGTTTACACAATGAAACACCAAAGATTAAACATTTCGATTAACATATAAATGACAAAAAAGACTATTGGCAGTATTGACTTGGCTTACTGCAAAAATAACGCATTATTTTATAAGGAAAGATCGTGGCAACTAAAAAACAAATCATACTACCGATAATAGTATTAGCAATTGGAATAGCTGGTTTAGTTGGGATTTCTGCGTTAAAAAAGCCCCCAGAGGAAAAGCCTGTTGTTGATACTACTCCTCTGGTATCAGTGGAAGCCATCGAGTACAAACCCATGACCTTTTCGGTCAGTTCATATGGTGTCGTCGCAGCCAAGTACGATACCGAATTGGTTGCACAAGTCAGTGGTGAAATCATTTACCTAGCGGATAAATTCGTCAAAGGTGGCTTTGTTAAAAAAGGCGATATTTTAGCTAAGATTGATCCTAGTGATTACGAAGCTGGCTTATTAGATTCTCAGGCTAATGTGGCATCAGCAAAAGCTAACATGGTTCAAGAACGCGCTAATGGTGAAGTTGCCTTACGTGAATGGGCAGAAATTACCAATAGTAAGCCTACCGCTCTCAGTTTGCGTAAACCACAACTGGCTCAAGAATTGGCTAAGCTAAAAAGTGCAGAAGCCGATTTACTCCGATCACATCGAGATCTAGAACGGACTGTGATCCGCGCCCCTTATGATGCACTTATTTCTAGCCGTGAAATTGGTTTAGGTGCTTATGTCACCACAGGAAGTAAAATCGGACACATTTATAATACCGATACGGCTGAAATTCGCTTACCTCTCGCCGATAAAGAAATGCAATATTTGGATCAAAAAGGCACTCATTCTGAAGTGACATTAATGGGTAACTTCGCCGGAAGTAAACAACAGTGGCAAGGGAAAATAGTTCGCAGTGAAGGAGTTGTTGACAGTAAAAGTCGCATGACCTACCTGGTTGCTGAAATCGAAGACCCATATGGACTTAAAACTGATAAAAATGAATTACGTTTCGGCACCTATGTTACTGCAAACATTCAAGGTAGTAATGCTGGCAATGTCGCCGTTATTCCACGTCATTTAATTGTAAATGGCTTAGTCGCAATAATGGATAGCGACAACACCTTACGCTATAAACCCGTAAAGATTATTCGCCAAGAAGGCGCCAATGTGGTTATTTCTGAAGGTCTGGATCCTGGAATGGAAGTCATCACATCAGCGCTTGATTACCCATTAGAAGGCATGAAGCTGGCGTTGCCGGTAGATAAAATCCTTCAGGACGAGCCGATAGAAACCGATAAAACTGAAATCGCTATGGAAGGTAAATAAACATCATGGACGATACGAATAAAGGAATCATCGCTTGGTTTGCCCGTAATAGTGTCGCGGCAAACTTGCTGATGATCATTATTTTACTCGGCGGTCTGTTGACTGCTAATACTATCCGCAAGCAATTCTTCCCTGCTGTTGAAATTAACTGGATCCAATTCAGCGCAGTCTACCCAGGCACTGCACCACAAGAAGTGGAAGAAGGCATTACCATTAAAATTGAACAAGCTTTAGAGAGTGTTCAAGGATTAAAACGGGTCATTACCTATTCAAACCGTAATATGGCTCAAGGGTATTTTCAAGTTGAGGAATCATATGATCCTCAAGTAGTACTTGAAGAAGTTAAAGCCGAAATTGGCTCTATTTCAACCTTTCCAGGCGGTATGGAACCACCTAAAGTTGAACGAATTAAATTCAGACAAGAGGTGATGTATTTAAGTCTGTATGGCGATTTAGACCAAATACAGCTCAAAGATTTAGGCGAGCGAATTAACGATGAGATAATGCAACTGCCTGGTGTCAATATTAGCGAATATTATAGCGGTCTTGGATATGAAATCGGTATTGAAGTCAGCAAAGATCGCTTACGCGAATATGGTTTAACCTTTGACGATGTTGCTAGTGCAGTGCGTGGTTATTCACGAAATATGTCTGCAGGACAAATTAAAGCAGAAAATGGTTACATTAATTTACGAGTCCAGAACCAAGCCTATGTAGGTTATGAGTTTGAACAGCTACCATTATTAACATTAGATGATGGCACTAAGATCTTATTGGGTGATATCGCCACCGTCAACGATGGCTTTCAAGAAGGTATTCAATACTCAAAATTTAATGGCAAGAATTCGGTTACCTTCTTTATTGGTGCGGCTAAAAATCAGAGCATTACCGATGTAGCGAAAACAATTAATAATTTTGTCGAAAAACAGCAAAAAATATTACCCCAAGGAGTTAAGCTTGAGCCTTGGGTTGACATGACTTACTACTTAGATGGGCGTTTACAGCTGATGCTCGACAGTATGAAAAGTGGTGCCGTACTGGTATTTATTATGCTAGCGCTATTCTTAAGGGTTAGATTAGCATTTTGGGTAATGATGGGACTACCAGTATGCTTCTTAGGTACCCTACTGTTTATGCCAATGGCATTTATTGATGTCACCATCAACGTTATTAGCTTGTTTGCCTTTATCTTGGTGCTGGGGATCGTGGTCGACGATGCGATTGTGATGGGCGAAAGTGCCCACAGCGAATCTGAAGAACACGGCCAAAGTATCGACAGTGTTATCCGTGGGGTCAAAAAAGTCGCCATGCCAGCAACCTTTGGGGTACTGACGACTATTGCTGCTTTCCTCCCCATCACTATGGACGATGGCCCGTCATCAGCATTTGGTCAGGCTATTGGTTATATCGTTATTTTATGTTTGTTGTTTTCATTAATAGAATCAAAGCTGATTTTACCCGCGCATTTGGCGCACATGAAAAAACCTAAAATCGTTAAACCCGGTTCAAAAAATCCATTAGATTGGTTGCGTAACGGGGTCAATTTTATTCAAGGCAAAATTGATCGTGGCTTGAATATATTCATTACTTCTATGTATCGCCCTTCGCTTGAATTAGCGGTTCAGTATCGCTATGCCGTGATCATGTTGTTCATCAGCTTGATCCTGATCTGTGTTGGTCTGTATATGGGTGGTTTGGTGCGCTTTATTGGTCAACCAAAAATCCCTCATGACTTCCCTAGAGTCACAGTTGAAATGAACGTAGATGCCTCAGAGAAATCGACACTTGCGGCGGCATTGGCAATTGAGCAAACCTTATACGATGTCGATAAAAAAATAGAGCGACAATACGGCCAAAAAATGATTTCTGATATGCAGGTTGATCTTAAAGATCAAACGACTGCAGAAGTAATGACTAAACTAGTCGATCCGTCACTCAGACCAATGGATACATTTGCTTTAGCTGATTTATGGCGTAAGGCGATGCCGCAAATTCCTGGGGTAAAATCATTTAGCATTCAGGACAGTTTAATGGGTGGCGGTCGTGAAGACGGCGACATTAGCTTTAGACTTGAGGGAAAAGATGAGAGCCAATTAGTTGCAGCATCACTAGAGCTGAAACAAAAGCTTAATTCACTTAAGGGTGTCAGTGACGTTAATGACAGTCGCCAATCAAGTGTTAAAGAAGTGCAATTCCAATTAAAACCGTTAGCCAATGCATTAGGCCTAACACTGGCCAATATTGCCTCGCAAGTGGGTAACAGTTTTTACGGTTTAGAAGCGCAGCGAATTATTCGAAATGGTGAAGAAATTAAAGTAATGCTTCGCTATCCAGAAGAACAGCGCAATTCTATTGCACTGGTACAAGATGTGATGATTAACACTCCACAAGGGACAGAGTTACCTTTATCCGAAGTGGCAGACATTAAAGTGGTTCAAGGGGTCAACAGCATCCGCCGTGAAAATGGAAACCGTACGATTAACGTATGGGCCAGTGTGGATGCCGATCAAACTGAACCCTTTAAATTGGCTAAAGATATCCGTGATAACTTTATGCCAGAGTTGCTAATTAAGTATCCGCGGGTACACAGTGAAGTATCAGGTAGTATTCAAGAGCAATTAGACAGCGCAGATACCCAAATGCGTGACTTTATTTTATCGTTATTGCTGATTTATAGCTTATTGGCAATTCCACTACGCTCATACATTCAACCTATTATGATCATGTCTGTGATCCCGTTTGGTGTCATTGGATCGGTAATGGGACACATTATCCTGGGTATCGATTTAAGTGTGCTATCGATGTTTGGTATTATCGCTGCTGCGGGTGTGGTTGTGAATGATTCGTTAGTGATGGTCGATTATGTCAATACTTCGCGAAAATCAGGGGTACCAATAAAAGAGGCTGTCTTAAATGCAGGTTGCCGCCGCTTTAGAGCCATCATGCTAACCTCGCTGACTACATTCATTGGTTTAGTACCGATTATGGCCGAGACCAGTATGCAAGCTCAAATGGTGATTCCAATGGCGGTATCATTGGCTTTTGGGGTACTGTTCGCAACTGTGGTGACCTTGTGTCTCATCCCTTGCTTATACATTGCAATTGAAGACGGTAAAGACATGATGCGCAAGCTTATCAATATTTATGCACCTAAATCCTCGTCTGCAACAACAGTCACCGAGCAACACTAGTCACGGGCAACTTCGACTTGCAATGATGAGTATCAACCATAAAAAAGGGCCTTAATGGCCCTTTTACTTTGATGCATTACAGAGCCTTGTCTATTATTCATTCAACATTGATTTTTAGTCTAAAGTGTAAGCCAGTATACAATTTTAAGATGTGACAATTAATTGTCAAAAAACTTTCTGAGTAATTGGTTTTATTCATAAAATATCTCATCAAGTAAAATAGATTGTTTATCGTTATTTGATAAAAGTTTATGCTAATCTAAGCATAATCACAGTGTTTATTGCCAGCCAGCTAAGGTCAAATTCTATGAGTCAACGCAGCATTAATGCGCTATTTAAGCCCACGTCAGTGGCGGTTATCGGCGCATCTAACGGCAATAAACGTGCAGGAAAAGCGGTGATGAAGAACCTACTTTCAGGTGGTTTTTCGGGTCCTATTATGCCGGTAACACCTAAATATACCGCAGTCATGGGAGTCTTAGCTTACCCGAACATTGAAGCCTTACCCATCAAACCTGATTTAGCCATTATATGCACCAATGCACTAAAGGTTCCCAGTATTGTCGAACGCTTAGCTCAATTTGGCTGCAAAGTGGCGATTATTATGGCCTCTGGGATGGCATCGCAAACCGACGAGCAAGGTAACAATTTACTCGAAATTACCAAGCAATATGCTAAACGCTACGGCATGCGTTTGTTAGGCCCTAACAGCCTGGGGATGATATTACCGCCAATGGGATTGAATGCCAGCTTAGCGCATGCAGGAGCTAACATAGGTAAAATTGCTTTTGTATCGCAATCTGCTGCAATTTGTACCACGGTTCTTGATTGGGCGAACAACAAGGGAATTGGCTTTTCATCGTTTATTTCACTAGGCGATGCCACCGATATCGATTTTGATGAATTACTCGATTACTTAGGCCGTGACAGTAAAACCAGCGCTATTATGTTGTACATTGATTCCATTAATGAAAAGCGCCATTTTTTGTCTGCCGCCCGAGCAGCCTCAAGAAACAAACCTATCTTTGTGATCAAATCAGGCCGCAGCCGAGAAGGAATTCAAGCGGCAATGCTGCATACTGGCGGAATTGGTGGCAATGATGCTGTTTATGAAGCCGCTTTTAGACGTGCAGGTATGCTTAGGGTAAATGATCTCATTGAATTATTTGCTGCAGTTGAAAGTCTGGCGCATTCCACCCCGCTTAAGGGGGAACGTTTAGTGATAATGAGCAATGGCGGCGGTCCTGCGGTACTGGCTGCGGATGAGTTAATTATCAAAGGCGGCAAACTAGCTCAATTATCCGAAAAAACAGTCACACAACTTAACGCTATTTTACCCAGTACCTGGTCGAAACAAAATCCTATCGACATGATTGGTGATGCCGACAGCCAACGCTACGCTGATACATTAAAAGTACTTATGAGCAGTAACGACACTGACACTATTTTAGTGCTGCATTCACCGTCTATATTGGGTGAAAGTGTCGAAATTGCCAATAGTATTATTGATACGGTTAACCAACATCCCAACCGACATCGAATTAATATGCTCACCAATTGGAGCGGTGAAGATTCAGCCTACCTCGGTCGTAAACGCTTTACCACGGCGGGTCTTCCTACCTATCGAACCCCAGAAGGTGCTGTAAGAGCCTTTATGCACATGGTTGAGTTTCGACGTAACCAAAAGCTACTCCAAGAAGTACCACAATCAATACCTGATAACATCCCCACTGACAGCAAGGCTGCACGGGCATTATTGCAACACAGCTTAGAAAACGGTCAAACGGTACTGGAAACTCATCAAGCGGTTGATATTTTAAGGGCTTACGGGTTAAACACCATTGAAACTTGGTTTGTAAAAGATGTTGATGAAGCGGTTAATGTCGCGAATCAAGCAGGTTATCCGGTTGCGCTGAAAGTGCAATCACCCGACATACTTTACAAATCAGATGTACATGGCGTGGTATTAAATTTAACCTCAGACGAAGAAGTTAGCCATGCGGCCCACTCTATTATTGAACGGGTTCATCAAATTAATCCTACAGCCAAAATAGACGGATTAATCATTCAAAAAATGGCCTTAACGGCAGGCGCACAAGAAATTAGAGTCTCGGTGATTAATGACCCAGTATTTGGCCCTGCGATCTGTTTAGGTGAAGGTGGTTCTGAATGGGATCCCACTCGCGATGCTGCTGTGGCCCTGCCACCATTAAATATGGCGTTGGCACGCTATATGGTCATTCAAGCACTTAAAACGCATAAATTGCGTGACCGTCATTTACCCCTAGGGCTAGACATGAATGCCTTGTGTGTGATGCTGACTCAAATTTCACACTTGATTATAGATTGTCCAGAAATCGCCGAAATCGATATAAACCCCGTGTTGGCTGCGGGCGAAAAAATCACCTTATTAGACGTCAATATCCGTCTGCATGACACCCCACAAGATAATCTTAACAGATTAGCTATTTTGCCCTACCCTAAGGAATTAGAACAAACCACCACCTTAAAAAATGGTCTACACGTCATGTTGCGACCTATTTTGCCAGAAGATGAACCCAGGCATTTAGAGTTTGATAATTCATTAAGTGATGAAGACAGATATAAACGCTATTTTGGGGTGCGATCGCGTATGACCCACGAAGAGATGGCGGTATTAACTCAAATTGATTATTCGCGAGAAATGGCGTTTATTGCAACCACAATGACTGCAGACGGTGAAGAGCTCACCTTAGGCGCCGTCAGAGCCTCTATAGACCCAGATAATACCGAAGCTGAGTTTGCAATGGCTGTACGCAGTAACTATCAAGGGATAGGTTTAGGGAAGTTATTACTCGAAAAACTGATTGCCTATTACAAAACCAATAACACGCCTTTCTTAATGGGCTTTACCATGTTTGAAAACCGTAACATGGCCAACTTGGCTAAATCACTTGGATTTACTGTGTCGTTTGATATGGAAGAACATCTGATAAAAATGCACATGGATTTACGCACTAAGGCTGAAGATAAATAACATTCTAATGATCAAAGGGTAATGATTAACGGCAGCTAAACACAACCTAAAGTAATTCATGATCATTTGAGTACTAGGCTAAAAGCGTATAGCCAAAAATCAGGGAATAAATATATTCGAGAATAAAGCTGTTTGGCTTTAAGAGAACTTAACGCAATTTTTGCCTGCTGCTTTAGCCTTGTAGAGTTGTTCATCTGCTCGCGATAATAAAGTATCAACATCATCGCCAGTGTTAATGGTTGCCACACCAATAGAAACGGTAATATGGCCCAGATTTTGTTTTTTCTCTTTACCGATAGAAAGCTGCTTTAATGAAATTCGCTCGCGGATTTTTTCGGCGACTTTCACAGCATCATTAAGTTTGGCATTAGGTAACATCACGACAAACTCTTCACCGCCATACCGAGCGACTAAATCGTCACCTTTAACCGTATTCTTCATCGCTAAGGCGACATAGGCCAACACTTTATCGCCAATTAAATGACCAAAGGTGTCATTAAATTGCTTAAAATCATCGATATCAATCATTAACAGACTGCATACGGTTTGAGTATCAACAAACTTAGTCACCTGCTCCGCGGCAAACAGTTCATATGAACGGCGATTTTTTAATGAGGTGAGTTCATCCATCATGGCGACTTTACTTAAGTTGTCCATTTCATCTTTAAGATGAAGGATCTCTGTCGACAACGACTCTAGACTCGCCGACATTTGCCGGTTTTTGGCAATGACTTGTTCAACTTCAGCCGCTATACTCATCACAATAAGATTAAGATCATCGACATTAGGGTTGGTTTGCAGTTTTTCACCGTACTGATTGAGATTACTTGAGAATTTTTCTGTACCTTCATTAAGCTGCTCTATCTTACTCAGCAAACTATTGATCAAAATATGCGTTTCAATTTGCACATTTTCAATAATTTCTGGAGAGCGTTCTTCGATAAAGCGATTATATAAGCCTAGATTAACTTCGGGTGTGAATTTAACACCATTAGCAATTAAGCCATCAATAGAGCGCTTTAAATTAAGGTTCGTCTCAGCAAAATATTCAAACCAAATAGCATAATTTTCTGGCGTTACAGGAATAGCTAAAGACGCCATTTTAGGTAACGCTAAATTCAGAATATGCGCGGTTTGCTCAAGATTTTGGGTATTATGCATCGACGACGATACCTTTTTGATAAATACAATGTGTTAAAGGTTATCAGTATGTTATGTCATACTTATGAACTAAACTCAATTATTGTTCGTTATGTTAACCATTAAACATGGGAAAATTAACTTTATTTATTTAACCCTTTTTCAGTTACAGCACGTTTAATGTAAATAGATAAGCCAACCAGCCAGTCATTATTGGCAATATTTACTCCATAAGGAAACAAGATGAACCAGCAAACATTTGCTTATGCAAAGAAAATATCCCTCACACTTACCCTTGTTATTGCGAGTGCATTATCATTTAGCTCTTGTGCGACCAACCCAGTTGACAACAATCACTTAAACAGCATAAACATCAGTAGCACTGTAATGGATACCCGTGACTATCAAGCGCAAGAGTCCACAAAAATGTATCCAGCACCCACTTCTGGAATGGTGCAACATATCCTGACATTGCCTGCTCTGACAAATGAACAAGATTACATGCTTGAAGTGCAAATAGGCCAAAATAAAGTCGTTGACTGTAATAAAACTCAACTGATGGGCGATATTAACACCCTATCATTACCTGGTTGGGGATATGTCTATTATCAAGTCGATCAGGTCATGCAGGGGCCGACGACCAGAATGATGTGTACTGAAGCGAAAAAAGCCAAATTTATTGTTCTCAATCAAGCCCTGACACTCAGCTATGACAGTCGTCAACCAAAGGTGTTTTATTTGCCGCAAGGAACAGAATTACGCTATAGATTATGGAAAACCGCAAACGAGTTTGTGTTTAGTGGGCAGTAAGCTTTAGATATAAAGGACTTAAGTAATTCTTGAGTCTTTAATCATCGACTATTGATTGACTTTGTGGGGAGCATCTCATTCAAGCAGCCAATAACGCTGCAGATAGAGATGATAAACATACTGGGGGGGTCAAGTTCTCAAGCTCTCTGATATTGCGCTCAGCACACCGAAAGCTTGGTGAGCTGAGCTTAATATAGGTTTTAGTAACGGCGCACCCTTACTACTTGCATTATTTCAATTTCAAAGCCGCCAATGACCTCTTTCGATGGGTAATAAATCAAATTGACTTTATGATCTAACAAGCTCTTGAAACGTTGAGGTCGCTTGTATTTAAATGGCACATCACAATCTTTAATCATTAACGTTTGTACCACCCAGTCTCCAACTTGACGTTGAATATGGGACACGACTGTCACACCTTCACTTTGTATTAACTCACCGTGTCGCTCTAACAATATTTTAGGAACCGGTTTCATGAATTTACCTTCTTAACAGTATCCAGGATATCTTGATATCGATAAGCACTAAAACGTCCAAAGCCCTCTAATTGTTTAACTTTCAAACGACTAAACATTGGCATTATCATACCAGCAAGGAATTTAGCTTGCGTAGCAATGGTTGGAGTGGGTAACGATTTTGCTTGAGCCACTGAGATTAACGGTTCAAGCAATGTTGTCACTGTGGCCGAGTCTGGTAACGGAGCCACAGCTTGTTTGGATAAGATGGCAATTTGCCCACGACAAACGCTGCAGTGACCGCAATTTTGTGGCACTGAGTGGTCATCAAAATATTGAGCTAAATTCGCACTTAAACAACGATCAAGTTCAAAAAATTCGACTAGCTTACCAATCCGCACAATCTCTTTATGTTCATTGTCACTAAAATATTGACCGAGTTGCTGAGTCAAATGGTGCAATTGTTGCGGTGTCGCTAATGCCTGCTCTTGTACATCATACACTTGAGTGATTTTTTTTGTCTCAAGAATAATCAAATTTTGCTCTGCTAAATAATCTAGTGCAGCCACAACACGCTGCCGTTCACAGCCATGTTGTTGATATAAAGTATCAAAATCCAACTGTCCCCAAATCTTTTTAAACTGTGTATGAGCAAACACTTGGCGAAGAAACTGCTGACGTTGTTGGTTAAATCGGCTGAGAATGGCTTCCTGCTCTTCAACAAAGCGGTATTTAAATTCTGCAAAATAAGCATAACTTGGACGGATCACGCCCAATAGCTCTAATTGGACAAATAAAGTTTTTAGCGGCAATGAGCGAATATTGCATGCGCTTGATAAAGGATATTCTTGTACTTCCCAGCGACCATTGTCGGTTTCTGAGGCAATGGTCTCTAATAACTGGCCAATGCTTTGTGGTTCAGGAGTGTCACCGTAAACGAAATTTTCAACAGTATTTAAGCCGTCTAAGTTAGCGAGTGTCACACAATGGGATAATTGACCATCACGCCCTGCTCGGCCAATTTCCTGACTGTAGTTTTCAATCGATTTGGGCAAATCAAAATGGATAACGAAACGAATATCGGATTTATCAATGCCCATGCCAAAGGCAATGGTTGCCACAATTACTTGGATTTGATTATCCATAAATTGCTGTTGAATTTGTTGACGTCGTATTTGATCCATTCCCGCATGATAAGCCGCGGCATTGATACCCTCAGCGATTAGGTGCTGGGCTACATCTTCAGCAGTTTGCTGCAAGGTGACATAAACAATACCGCTACCGGAATAGTCTTTTACGGTACGTGTAAGCTGAGTAAGTTTTTGTTGCTGACTCACTGCAACAACTGCCAAATCTAAATTGGCTCGGTAAAACCCGGTTTGTACTATGTGTTGCGCGGACAAACCAAAACGCTTAGCCATATCTAATTTAACTTGTTCAGTGGCTGTCGCGGTTAATAATAAACTTTGCGGTATGGAAAACTCTTGGCAGTACTGAGGGATTTTCAGATAATCGGGGCGAAAATTATGTCCCCATTCCGAAATACAATGCGCCTCATCAACCACCAGCAAAGAAATGGGAACCGACTTGAGAAATTGCCTAAAGCATTCATTTTTAAAACGCTCAACCGATACCATCAAAATCCGCGTACGTTGCTCACGAATATCGCGCATCACTTGCTGAGTTTGATCATAAGTTAAACTTGAATCAATACTCGCTGCAGCTATGCCTTTACTCGCTAAAAAGGCCAATTGATCTTTCATTAACGCTAATAACGGTGAAATAACCAAAGTCAGCTTAGGTAACTGTTGAGCGCAAAATTGATAACACAAGGATTTACCCGAACCGGTAGGAAATATGGCAAGCGCAGAATGGCCCGCTAAAATGGTTTCGATAACCGCCTGTTGGCCTTCTCTAAACTGAGTAAAACCAAATTGCTGTTGTAATTGTTGGTGCAATATCTGAGTTTCGGAAGATGTTGGGCTGGCTTCAGCGGCGGCTGAATCTATAAAGGGAGTCATAATAAATCCTATTATTAACCCCAAATAACATAGGATTAAACTGTTAACGATATGAGATCGAGCATCAGTAGCATGGAGGAAAAGCTAAAGCACGCTATGCTCAATCTAACGTTTACGGGCGATATACTGATTGATCAATTGAGTCAGTTTATCTTCAAAGCGTTCTTCTATGACATCAAGGTCTTGTTCAAAAGAGCTGATAAACTTAATTGCTTTATCACGAGATAAGACTTTTCCTGCAAGGCTGTATTGTATTTCAATCAAACTTTTATCTAAGCGAGGCGCAAGACACCAATGACATATATCGGCATTAAAATTCACTAATGCACGTTCTGCAACTTGGCAAAAAGCGTCAATATGATCGATGCCATCAGGGCCTAAACAACCCGGTTCAAGACGACACAACACAACCAATTTCTTCGCATTTAGCGCTTTAGCACTGTTGATCAACTCTTCCATAACGTATAAAACAGTCCTTAATGAAAACCTGAAATTAGCGTAAAGCCTTAGCTTCGCTCATTTGTTAGCAATATAACTCAAGTAATAAACGTCTGTTAGCATCTCGTAATTAGTCACAATATGCAACCGTTTGGCGTCGATTCAGCCGCCTAAATACTGCGTTTTATGTGCTCATGACTGACTTTTAATGCGAGTTTGAACGCATCAATATACACAGCAATTGGGGTTAAGGTTTCTTTTGCGCGGCGATTACGCCCCAGCAATGAAGATTCTACGAATAAATCAAACCAGGTCGATAGTGCCAAACCATTTTGAGGCTCTTGAGCAGCGCTTAATGCCAGCGCCGCAACTTCAGCTGTGCCTAACTGAAAATCATGACTGCCTTTACGTAGTGCATAAGTCGCTAAGGTTTCTGGCGCAAATGATAATACCGGCATTTGATGTAAATACGGGCTTTTACGATACATTTTGATTGCTTCGCGCCAACTGCCATCAAGCATTACCAGCAAAGGAATTTTAGCTTGCCCCTGCTCCGAAGTTAGCAAGGCTGGGGTTATTTGCTCAACAATAATTTGCTCGCTCTGCACATATTGTTGTGGAAACACTAAAAAGGGTTGGTATTGAGGATTATCGAGTAATGCTAACATTGCGCTGTCGGTATCTGTTCGAGTCCATAAAAATGCATGGGTATCTGGAATTAAATCAGCAATTAACCTGCCGCTATTAGTGGGCTTTAAGACTTCGTCGTTATACATCACCAACATAAAGCTAACGTTAGTGGTTAAATATTGCCGATGTTCACAGGTACAAAATAATTCACCTAAGAGACAAAGATTACACCTAATCAGCTTCTTACCGCGGGCACCAAACGGCTTAGTCGATAATGACTTTCGGTATTCATGTAAGCGATGGACTGCATGAATAGGCGGTTTAATTGATTTTATTGATAACTCTGACATTAAAGAACTCTGAGGTGAAAAAAATTCATCACCAAATTTGGTGATGAACGGATATGACACTGATGAGGTAATTATAAGATACGCCGCAATAAAAAGTCTGCTTTTAAACGGCGAATTCGATTCATAATTTTTTTCACTGGTTTTGGGTACTTCTGCAAGGTATCAATTTGGCTATAATGAAATAATCGTTCAGTGTGGAGTAAAATATAGTGCTGCTCTTTGATGAACGACTCTTTCCAACTCCCCGACTCATCATGCAACAATAAACCATTTTCTAAATCTAACGCCCAAGCTCGCGGGTTTAAGTTAGAGCCAGTGATCAGATGCTTGCGATTATCGGCACTAATGCCTTTCAAATGAAAGCTGTTAATCCCATCTTTCCATAAATGAATATTAAGTTGTCCATTCTCGATCGCCCACTGCTGGTTCTTGGCAAATTTACGCAGTGATTGTTCATACATGTAAGGCAATGCACCAATGGTTGAAAAATCCTGATCCGGTGGAATATAAAAGTCATTGGCGGTTTTATCACCCACAACGATATCTATTTTTTTCCCTTCACGCAGGTGTCTAGCTAATGCGCGAGTCAAAATCGTTGGTGGATTGAAATAAGGGGTACAAATAAACAGCTCTTTTGTAGAGGAATCGACCAGGTTGATCACAGTGTCGTTTAATTGGTTGTTCTTTCTGCCAAGGCCAACTAACGGTGTAATACGGTTACCGACTGTGGTTGACTTGTACTGATAGCGCACCTGAGATAAACGATGTTTAAAGCTTTTGATGTCGTTCTTTTCAGGGTTTTCTTCAATATCGCCAGATTGACTTAATATGCTTACAGCAGGATCACTGACGATATCTTGTTTGATCATGTCACGCATGCTGCGAGCAAGCTCTGGACAGTCAATAACATGATATCTATCGAACCGATATTTTTCTTGTTGTTGTAAATAAATATTGTTAATGCTCGCGCCACTGTAAATCACGGCGTCGTCAATAATAAAACCTTTAAGATGCAACACGCCCATAAATTCTCGCGACTTTACTGGCACGCCCACTATATCAAATGGGTGTGACGCTTCAGCCATTAATTTACGGTATAAAATATAGTTGCCACTGTCGCCCTTTTGACCAATTAAGCCGCGGCGTGCACGGTGGTAATCAACTAATACCTTAATATCTATTTGTGGATTTTGGGCTTTGACGTCTAATAACGCCTGCAATACTTCACGACCTGCTTCATCATCTTCAACATATAATGCCGCGATGTAAATTGAAGATGTTGCCGCTGCGATTTTAGTTAGCAAGGCTTGCTTAAAATCTTTCGGGTTAAGCAACCAAGACACAGCATCTGCATTTAGGGCAATACCACCTAGCTTATCCAGCAAGGCATCCTCCTTAAAATGGGTGACCATTACGCTTATCAGTAATGGGATCAAATTCAAAAACATCACAGCGATATATTGTAATTGTGAGTACGCTGTTCAAGTGTTTAACAAGCATGAGGTTGCATGTTTAAGCACACGCTATGTTTGCCTCGACATAAAGGCCGTTTTTATAACCAACCTCAACTGATGATGTTTCTTACAACGCGATTGCGATAATACTGACAAAATAACATCTCAGTAAAAACAATACTGTTTAACGATAAATTATCGCCAGTCTATCAAACTCAAATCTGCTTTTGCTAAGACACAATATGCAATCAAATACTGCTGTTGCAGCACTGTAGCATTGATATTTGGCAGATAGTTGAGATTGGCGTCCTCTTAAGCTGATAGAAATTACCGATTAACAAGGTGATGAGCAAGATTTTTCTTACTTAGCAGCCGTTTTAGTGTGTTTTTTTGCCGATAATTAATACTTTAATGCCATATTGCTTGCGAACTAGCCAGCCTATGGTCAGCTATAGAAACATGATAATCACACTAAAGGGATAAGCATGTCATCAAAAAGGACGAAACATTATCAAATTCGTATCAGCCAAGGTTAGCATCAGCTACCATAACCTATCGTTAGTGATACCTAGATGTAGACTTATATGACTTCAATACTATTCCATCTCCCACGGCCACATTCATCTCATAGGCAACAATCTTTATGGCTGAGGCGTGCTTTATCTCTATTAGGGTCTTTGATGATCATCTGCCTACCAAATACCGTCAGCGCTGCCGAGCCGCTTACTCAACCAGCGGTGGTGCAACCACAGATACCTTCTTCACCCCTAGAGAATATTAATCAACAACCCACAGCCCTGTATCTTGATAATATGTTGCAACTATTAAAACCGATACATTCACAGCTGGGCATTACCGTGTGGGATATGACCAGTCAAAAAACAGTATTTCAATATAATAATCAATCATTAATGCAACCTGCTAGTGTTCAAAAACTGTTAACCGCATTGGCAGCAACCAAGCAACTCGGTAAACAATTTAGCTATCAAACCCAACTCACAACCTTAGCCGATCAACCGCTGGATAAAACTCAGATTAACAATGGGATTTATTCTGGTGACATTTATATCGAATTCAGTGGTGATCCAACCTTAACATTCCAAGATTTACATCAACTTCTTGGATCCTTAAGCACGTTGGGGATCACAAAACTTACCGGGAATATTATGTTGGCGAGCGAACAAGACAGCCAATTACAGGCTCCTGGCTGGGTATGGGACGATTTAGGGATTTGCTACGCTGCGCCAATCTCGCCTTTTATCATTAATAAAAATTGCGTCTATGGTCGATTATCCACCAATGGTTACAATAAAGTGGCGAAAATCACCATAATGGGAAACCGCCCAATTGACATAACTAATGACGCATATTTTGTTTCACCTACCATCGACAACCCAGTGGTAAAGCCCGCTATTACATTACCAGTGGCCAATGCTCTGCCTGCATACCTCACTGAGTCAGTACCCCAGTGTCAGTTAACCTTAAGTCGTTTCGATAATAATCGCTATCACCTAAGCGGCTGTCATGTCGGGGCTAAGTCATTACCTTTAGCAATAGCCATTAGCGATCCGCAAATTTACGCTCAGCACATCATAGCTAAACAACTCGAATCTTTAGGAATTCGCTATAACCACCCCATTACGACAATTAAGATGAACACGCAGCCCAAGTTTATGGCTCAACGACAAGTTATTGCCAGCCACCAATCTGATGCTTTACCGCAATTGCTAGAAACCATGTTACTCGAATCAGATAATTTAATTGCCGACAGTTTATTAAAAAAACTCGGTGAGGTGTATTATCAAACCCCAAGCGACTTTGCTCGCAGTGGCCAGGCGTTGAAAACCATTCTGTACTCGATAGGTATCGACTTATCGACGGCAAACATTGCCGATGGTTCAGGTTTATCACGCTATAACTTGCTCACACCAGAACACGTATTAAGTGTACTCACTGTCATATATCAACAACCAGAATACCGATTCTTGCTCGATTTACTTCCAGAGTCAGGTGTCAGTGGCACCTTACGCTACAAACGTTATTTTAATAAATCACCACTCAAACATCATGTATTTGCAAAAACCGGCAGTATGCTAGGAATAGCAAACTTGGCAGGTAGAGTGAATGTGAGTAATGGTCATAACTATTTATTTGTGTTGTTTGAAAATGGTTTAAGTCCTCAAATTAAAAAACAGCAAAAAGCCCCCTTTTCTGCGGTATTTTTACAAACCATGATGGATGTACCTAGATAATAAAGTTATAAAGCCGCAACGTGTATGGTTGCGGCAATCATGCTATTAACGCGCTAGTCACGGTTGACGCTGATCAAAAGTGTCGCAATAAACATCTATAAGCTATTCAAAAAGGTTAAATTATTAATTTATCGCCACAAATATCCTTTCAGCACTAGCGGATATTTTAACTTGCTATAACATTGTTAGCAGTAATCTTTAGATACCAATGTTTTATCGTGTGGAGATATTATGGATAAGCAAGTCAGTTCCCGTGGCACAAAAGAAAAAGCTCTTCGTTTAAACCTAGACGAAAAAAAGTACGGCACTATAGTTGAAATTGGTGCAGGACAAGAAGTTGCACGTAACTTTTTTGTCGCTGGTGCTGCTGCGGGTACGATAGCGAAAACCATGTCGGCCTATGATATGAAATTTTCTGACGCTATTTATGGTGTTCAAGAAGATGGTCGTTATGTCAGTAAAGCACGCGTATTGGCAATGATGGAGCAAGAGTTTGATCTCGTTGTTGACCGTGTTGGTGCCATTCGTTCTAAGTCTTCGCGTTATTTTACCTACGCAGCAACTGTCTCAGCCAAGAGCTTTAATCGTAAAAATGAATGTCATGCATGGTGTGGTGTGCGAATTCAAATGTACCCGGGGGCAGAGCCGTCTAATATTGTTGTTCATGTGCGTATGTTTGACGATACCGCTGAAGCACAACAACAAGCATTAGGAATTTTAGGGGTCAACCTCATTTACGCCAGTTATTACTATTTTGAAGATCCTAAAATGATTATCGATTCATTAACCGATAACATGAAAGCTAATCGAATTGAGATTGATTGTATCGACTTTCAAGGGCCCTACTTTGAAGATGTCGACAATCAAGCCAAGAATATTCATCTTATTCGCAGTTGGAAAACGCGCGCCATTATGTTTAAAGCGGATGGCAGTGTCGCAGTTCCTGCTGACATGCTTTACAAAAAGAACGTATTAACCATTCGAGGTTCATTTAAGCCAGTAACAAAACTTAATGTCGATATGATCGAACAAGGCTATAAAGCCTTTTCCTTACTCGATGGTGTAACAGATAAAAGTACCGTATTGATTGCTGAAATATCCTTAAATGACTTGAGCGGTAAAGATGCCAACATGTCTGAAAAAGACATAATGGAACGGGTCAAATTGCTTAATTTACTCGGCTACAATGTCATGGTGTCCGACTATACCCGATATTTCTCGTTACGAGCCTATTTCCGCCAATACACCCAATTACAAATCGGCATTGTGGTCGGTATGGTTAATATTAAACAAATTTTTGATGAAGAATATTATCGTGGAATGGAAGGCGGAATACTCGAAGCATTCGGAAAATTATTCCCCGATAACACGCGCTTGTTCGTTTACCCTGAACGAGATGAAAAAGGTGATCTGAATAACTTAACGACCATTAGTGTCCCCAATAACCTGCGCTATTTATTCCGTCATGTCCTCGATAATGGCTTTATCACCAGTATTGAGTCGAGCAACCCTGATTTATTTAATATTTTCTCGCGAGAAATTTTACAACAAATTTGCCGCGGTCAAGGTGATTGGATTAACGCCGTTCCAGAAGCCGTAAGCAAAGCAATCATGGAACAAAAATTATTTGGTTATCGTGGATAAAACCCTACCAACAATTCCCCTTAAGCATCTGATTTAAAGATTATTGATCACTGCAAAGCAACAACCTTTTGGCACAACTGCTATAGTGTATTATCGCTTCAATGGCTAACCGGTATTGGGTTAGCCATTTTTATGTGTAGCACCTAGACAATACGTTAGCCGTTAATAAATCTCATCTATTTTTACTTCCTCAATGCAATAAGAACGCGTTCTACATCCAGATAATTGCCTCAACAATGCTTATCGTTAAGGCTAATGATGTATTTAAACCTAACCTGCTAATGGCATTGGCATAAAACATGTCAGTCACAGCGGCTTTTTAAAAGGTTAATGGTGTTGAATCTTGGCTCTCATTAGGGCTTGTTGATAAACAGTGTAAACATTATGACTTGGCAAAACCGACGGTATATTTCCATCATGATGTTATTTACTGGCGCATTTATGGTATTGATAACTAGACTGAGTTTATTACGTTAGCGCAAACTTGAATCAACGGCTTACTTTTATGTATCAATAAAAGCGATTAACTGAACCGGAAAAAGTCGCTTTAATTAGTAACCACAGTCAGTTAGCCTGAGCTTGTCATCCAATGATATATCAAAATTAAGCTACTCTAGTGATAAAGGGAAATCTCATGGACAAAGTACAACATAGTCAAGGTAAGTGCCCTGTTATGCATGGCAGCAATACTTCAAACGATAGCCATAACATGGATTGGTGGCCTAAAGCGATCAATCTCGATATTCTCCATCAGCATGACAAAAAGACGGATCCAATGGATCCGACGTTTAATTACAGCGAAGCATTCAAAAGCCTCGATCTCGCTGCTGTAAAACACGATTTAACCACTTTAATGACAGACAGTAAGGATTGGTGGCCAGCAGATTGGGGCCATTATGGTGGATTAATGATCCGCATGGCTTGGCATTCTGCAGGTACATATCGAATTGCTGATGGTCGCGGTGGCGCAGGGACTGGCAATCAACGCTTTGCACCAATCAATAGCTGGCCTGATAACGTTAACCTCGATAAAGCGCGCAGACTGCTTTGGCCGATCAAAAAGAAATATGGCAATAAACTCTCTTGGGCTGATTTGATCATTTTAGCCGGTAACGTAGCTTATGAGTCTATGGGGCTAAAAACATTTGGTTTTGCTGGTGGCCGCGCCGATATATGGCATCCAGAAACAGATATTTATTGGGGATCTGAAAAACAATGGCTTGCACCAAGCGGTTCAGAGCACAGCCGCTATTCTGGTGAAAGAGATCTTGAAAATCCATTAGCAGCCGTAATGATGGGATTAATTTACGTCAACCCTGAAGGTGTTGATGGTAATCCTGATCCATTAAAAACCGCCCATGATATTCGCACTACCTTTGAACGTATGGCAATGAATGACGAAGAAACCGTCGCATTAACCGCGGGTGGACATACTGTTGGTAAATGTCACGGTAATGGCAATGTCGACAATTTACAAGCCGAACCTGAAGGTGCTGAATTAGAAGACCAAGGCTTTGGTTGGTTAAATAAAACCAGTCGAGGCATAGGCCGAGATACCGTTTCCAGTGGAATCGAAGGTGCCTGGACAACCCATCCTACTCAATGGGATAACGGCTACTTTGAATTACTGCTTAACTACGAGTGGGAACTGAAAAAGAGTCCGGCTGGTGCATGGCAATGGCAACCTATCGACATCAAGGAAGAGCATAAACCGGTTGATGTTGAAGACCCATCTATTCGCTTAAGTCCAATTATGACAGATGCTGATATGGCGATGAAAATGGATCCTGAATATCGCAAAATTTCAGACCGTTTTTATCAAGATCCTGCCTATTTCTCAGAGGTGTTTGCCCGCGCGTGGTTTAAACTGACTCACCGTGATTTAGGTCCTAAAAGTCGTTACCTTGGAACTGATGTGCCTGCTGAAGATCTTATTTGGCAAGACCCTATTCCACAAGTCGATTACAGCTTAAGTGAACAAGAAATCACTGAGCTTAAAGCTAAAATTTTATCCAGTGAATTAAGCATTGCTGAACTCGTGGCGACAGCTTGGGACAGTGCCCGAACTTTCCGAGGTTCAGATTATCGCGGTGGAGCCAATGGGGCGCGTATTCGTTTAGCGCCGCAAAAAGACTGGCAAGGCAATGAACCCACAAGATTAAATAAAGTGTTAGATACCCTAACTGATATTCAAGCTGGGCTAACAAAACCTGTGAGTATGGCCGACTTAATCGTCCTAGGCGGAACCGCTGCGGTTGAAAAAGCAGCTCACGCAGCAGGGGTTAAGATTACTGTGCCATTTGCTCCTGGTCGTGGTGACGCCACTGCAGAGCAAACCGATATTGAGTCGTTTGAAGTGTTAGAGCCATTACACGATGCTTATCGTAATTGGCAAAAGAAGGACTACATTGTTCAGCCAGAAGAAATGATGCTCGACCGTACTCAATTAATGGGCCTAACCGCTCATGAAATGACGGTCTTGGTCGGCGGTATGCGAGTGCTAGGTACTAACTATGACAATACTAAACACGGCGTATTTACCGATAATGTAGGCGTATTATCGAATGACTTTTTTGTTAATTTAACCGATATGTCATACACATGGAAACCTGCCGGCGATAACCTGTATTACATCATCGATCGCAAAACAGGCAAGATGAAGTGGTCTGCGACGCGTGTTGATTTGGTCTTCGGCTCAAACTCTATTTTACGCTCTTATGCAGAAGTCTATGCTCAAGATGACGCAAAAGAAAAGTTTGTTAAAGACTTTGTTAAAGCATGGACTAAAGTCATGAATGCTGATCGATTTGATTTAGCGTAGTGACTATCGTCAGTAATAATGTTTAGTTTGTAAAATAACAACAGGGCAGAATGTATTATTCTACCCTGTTGTTATATTGGGTTATATTGGGTTAAATCGCTCAATAGAGGTTAAGTAACCTCAAGATCAATTCATACGCTTTACTTCAAAATCGCTTAATATTCGATGCCGCAGGCTCATACTGCTGTTTTGGCATCTTATTGACTAATGCTTGCGTCATCCAGCCCTCTGGCTGCGAGCCAATAAGCTCTTTACTGACTTCGTTACCGTTTGAGTCAATCGTAATATAATATTCGCCCTTACCTGCACCTCTTGGTAACCAATCAGGACGTTTGTTTAACATTACAGGTTTAATCTGCTCCAATAACCAATATTGATTGAGTTGAGAATTTTCAATAGTGATTACCTTTGTATTAAACACGGCTTGAGGTACTTGAACAGTTTCAAGTTGAGTTTGGCAAGACGTTAACATCATTGCCGGTAAAAAAAGTAGTGACATATATTTATTCATTAATATCTTCCTTGAAATGACTTAACATTAATTATTAACAACCAACAGTTAAGCCATACTGACAAAAAAATCTCATCAATAGAAACAAAAAAAGCACTGAAAATCAGTGCTTTTTATATTGATTAAACAACTAACAATAAACTTAGCCTTTTAAGGCTTGGTCAATCATAGTCTGTGCTTGAGTAATAATGTCATCCAAATGCTGCTGACTAATAAAGCTTTCGGCGTAGATTTTAAACAAGGCTTCAGTACCTGATGGACGCGCAGCAAACCAGCCATTTTCGGTAGTGACTTTAATGCCACCAATGGCGGCATTATTGCCAGGTGCGTGGCTTAAAATAGCCGTAATGGGTTCACCCGCTAATTGAGTGTCAGTGAAACTATCACGATTTAATTGCTCAAACTTGGCCTTTTTCTTAAGGCTAATAGGGCTATCAATACGAGTATAAAAACTCTCGCCAAACTTGGTCGTTAACTCTTGATAACGCTGAGCGGGTGTTTTACCGGTTACGGCTAAAATCTCCGCCGCAAGCAAGGCTAAAATAAAACCATCTTTATCGGTACACCAAGTACTGCCATCACGCTTTAAAAAAGCGGCACCGGCACTTTCTTCACCGCCAAAGGCTATGGTGCTTTGGGCTAAGCCATCAACAAACCATTTAAAACCAACTGGTACTTCTAAACAATGACGGCCTAAGGCATTACAAACCCTGTCGATCATCGCGCTTGATACTAAGGTTTTACCAACAGCTAACGACTCTGACCATTGCGGACGATGAGTCATTAAATAATCTATCGCAACAGCTAGGTAATGATTCGGGTTCATCAAACCAAATCCCGGGCACACAATACCGTGGCGGTCATAATCTGGGTCATTACCAACACATAAATCATAATCTTCGCTGAAGGCTAATAAGCCTGCCATCGCATAAGGAGAGGAGCAATCCATGCGGATTTTGCCGTCTTTATCTAATGGCATAAAGCCAAAAGTAGGATCAACTTTGTCATTAACTAAGGTGATATCAAGACCATATTGTGTCGCAATGTGTTGCCAATAATAAATACCTGACCCACCTAAAGGATCAACACCTATTCGAATGTTGGCTTTTTTAATCGCCTCCATATCAATCACTTCAGCAAGAGATTCAACATAAGGTGCAATAAAATCGACTTCATCAATCCAGCCGGATTTAACCGCGACACCGTAATTGACTTTTTTAACGCCTGACAGCTGATTGGCTAGATATTCATTAGCTTTTGTTTCGATGATTTTAGTAATTTCACCTTCAGCAGGTCCACCATGAGGAGGATTGTACTTAATGCCACCATCTTGTGGAGGATTGTGCGAAGGTGTAATGATTAAGCCATCGATTAAGCCATCGATTAAGGCAGCAGGTGCAGACGAATTGGCACGAACAATTGCTTGAGATACGACAGGTGTCGGGGTAAAACCGTCATCTTGTTGAATTAATACTTTGACTTGGTTAGCCGTTAATACTTCAATGACGGACATAAACGCCGCATAAGACAGTGCATGAGTGTCAAAACCAACAATCATTGGCCCGGTAATATTGGCTGAAATACGATAATCAACCACAGCTTGGGTGATAGCCCATATGTGGTTTTGATTAAAACTAGCGGTATAGGCACAACCACGATGGCCTGAAGTGCCAAACGTCACTTTTTGCTGCACGTCTTCCACGTTTGGAATAATGCGATAATAATGACTCATTAATTTAGGAATATTCACTAAATCCGTTTGTAAAGCTTGCTGCCCTGCGCGTGTGTGAATGGCCACGAATGGTCTCCTGTTAGTAAATGAAAAATATAATTCTCAACAAAATTCAAACATTAAATGTGTTCAGCGATACTCTTGGCTCGTTCACTATCGCAACCTAAATGCTCTAATACTTCAGTTAATATCGTTTGTTTTTTGGCAGTATTGTTATTGGTTGTCACCCAAAACCCGCTAGAAGCGATTTCTTTTGGATTAGAAGATTGACTAGAATTGAGTAGCGCTTGTTTAGAACGAGCAAAATACAAGCGCCCTTTCCCTTGTACATTCAGTACTTTATCAAAGTCACTGCGAGCTGTGGTTTCAAGACTGGCTAATAAGTGCATAAAACGCCCTACTGCACCTTTTTGCTGGCTCAACAAATGCTGACTAACAATAGCATCAAAATCAATCGTTGCTGGTGACGATGTTTGTTCATCTGCAGGATTGTATTGGCCGGTGCTATTTTGTTCAGCAATGATTTTTTCAACAGCAGCTTTTGCTTGGTTAAAAACCGGATGATGACTAGCTGCTGATTCAGATTCTAAACTGGGCTGACTGATGGAAGCGGGTAAACTTATATCGACATTTTCAACTGACAAGTTCAGTAAACGACGTAAAATATCCGAAGCGCTTTCGCCAATGCGTTCAGTCTTACTGGCAATAAAGCGATAAAGTTCTTCGTCAATCTCAATGTATTTCATCAGAGTCATCCTTTTTCTATCAGTCTTTGTTACTACTGTCGCCATTATTTGACTGGCGCTTGGTAATTCGGGAGCGCAGATCGCCTATTACTAATGCGATCAAAAATTATGGCTTCAGTGTAAGCCAAGCTTAACCAACTAATAAAGTCACAAAATCATTAAATGGCCTATATTCTTAAAAATTTATCAAAAGGCGGGTAAAATATCATCAACAATGGTCACTATCGTTATGATGACTTGATTTGATTGGCTCATTACAGCAAAATCTGCCGTACAAATTGTCCCAATGAGCTTATTGCGTTATGCATTTCGTATCTTCTGGTCAAGGTGAAGCCGTCCTACTTATTCACGGGCTATTTGGCAATCTTGATAATCTAAAAAATCTCGGTAGTGTGCTTGAGCAACAACATCAAGTTATTCGGGTTGACGTCCCCAATCATGGCTTAAGTGAGCATTGGGATCAGATGGACTACCCACAGTTGGCTGATGCCATGATAGATGTTCTCGATGAATTACATCTTACACAAGCCCATGTGGTTGGCCACTCAATGGGTGGTAAAATTGCCATGGCAATGGCACTGCTACATCCTGAGCGAGTTATAAGCTTGGTTGTTGCCGATATCGCACCTGTTGCCTACAGCCCAAGACATCAAATCGTGTTTGCAGGCCTAACCAGTTTAGAATTAAACGCCAATACCACGCGCAAATCTGCCTTAGTACATTTAACGTCTGCCGGTATTGATGAGCCAACATCGCAGTTTCTACTTAAGAATCTGCAACGCACTGATAGCGGTTTTGAATGGAAAATGAATTTAACTGGGCTAATTGAATCTTATGATCGTATTATTGGCTGGACATTACCGTTAACAGACGACAATCGTTTCGATAAGCCTGCATTATTTATCCGTGGCGGTGAGTCAAATTATGTCACGGCTGAACATCGCGATGAGATCATGCGTCAATTTCCACATGCCAGCGCGAAAACATTAAATGGCACTGGTCATTGGTTACATGCCCAAAAGCCAGAGATATTTAACCGTATCGTGTCTGAGTTTATTGAACAAAACCAAGGGTAAATTTTTAATATTTCCCCTTTTGTACATAGCCGATCGTATCCTGATGTGATATATTCGCGCCCTCTTTTCGCCAGACACTTAATCGCGAAGGTAGAAGTATGTTAAACCAATACATGGATCAAATTGAAGCGGTTGGCTTAAACCTGTTTTTTGCATCGATATTCTTTTTTATCGGCATGGCTATCCATGATGTGCTTAAACAGGGTGACGTCCCCAAATTTGGTCGATATATTGTTTGGGCAGTGTTATTCCTCGGCTGCGCCGGGTTTATTGCAAAAGGTATTATTCAGATGACCTGGGAAGGCTCTGGGATCGGTTAAAGAGTACAATGGCAAAAGAAACAACAGATAGAACGACTATTGACCTTTTTGCCGCAGAAACTCGCCGTGGGCGTCCGAGAAGTAACCCACTGTCTCGTGAGCAGCAATTAAAGATCAATAAGCGTAACCAAATTCAGCGTGATCGCGCTAACGGTTTAAAACGAATAGAGTTAAAGGTGTCACAAGATTTATATGATGCCTTGAACCAACAAGCTTTGAACAGTAACATCAGCCGTAGCCAGTTAATCGAATTTATTCTGCAACAGCAACTCGACAACTGAGACGTTTTTAGAACATCGCACAACGCGAACTAGATATTTAAAGGATAGACAATGGCAACTGTAGGTCTTTTTTTCGGTAGCGACACTGGCAACACCGAAGCTGTAGCCAAAATGATCCAGAAAAAACTGGGTAAAAGCATGTTAGATGTCAAAGACATCGCCAAGAGTACTAAAGAGCAAATTGCTGAATACGATTTGCTTATGTTCGGTATTCCAACTTGGTATTACGGCGAAGCACAGTGTGATTGGGATGATTTTTTCCCAGAACTTGAGCAAATCGACTTCACCGATAAACTGGTCGCTATTTTTGGTTGTGGTGACCAAGAAGATTATGCTGAATACTTCCTTGATGCTATGGGCATGATACGAGACATCGTTGAAGCTCGTGGTGGCATTATTATTGGTAATTGGCCATCAGAAAGTTATAACTTTGAAGCATCTAAAGGCATGGCTGATGACAAGCACTTTGTTGGTTTAGGAATTGACGAGGATCGTCAGCCAGAACTTACCGAAGAACGTGTTGACGGTTGGGTTAAGCAGATATATGAAGAAATGTGTTTAGCTGAGTTAGAAGACTAACCCACATCATCAGATTAGTTTTGTGATTGAAAGCGGCTTTATTGCCGCTTTTTTATGCCTATAGTTTAGGTTTAACGATTAAGTAACTATTAATATGTCAGTCCATCATTCAAACCCATTACCCCCTCATTGGGATATCTTTTGTACCGTGGTTGATAACTACGGCGACATAGGTGTAACTTGGCGTTTAGCTAAACAATTGGCAAGCGAATATGGCATACCCATTAATTTATGGGTCGACGATCTATTGAGTTTTTCTCATATTTTACCCTTGCTCAATCCTGCAAAAAGCCAGCAGGAATTTAATGGTGTGAATATTTTTCATTGGGAAAACCCAATTAAAATAGAGTATAAAGCTGGTACTGTGACAATAGAAGCCTTTGCCTGTGAATTACCATCACAGGTTAAATCTATTATTGGCCAGTTACATATTCAGCCAGATACTCAGACGCCTATTTGGTTAAACCTTGAATATTTAAGCGCTGAAAAATGGGTTGATGGCTGTCATGGACTACCATCAACACAGCCCAATGGTGTTAAGAAGTGGTTTTACTTTCCAGGATTTAGCCCTAAAACTGGCGGACTGATTTGTGAAACACAATTGTTCAAGCAACGAGATCAATGGCAAGCCGATCCGAAACATAAATTAGCATTATTCCAGCAACTAGGTTTGCAGGGTATTAATGCTCAAGATAGGGTAATCTGTGTTTTCAGTTATGAAACTCCCGCGTTAACTGCGCTGTGTGAATTATGGCAATCATCGTCAACGCCCATCCATGCGCTTATCCCTAAAGGCCGTAGTTTACATAGTTTATCCAGTTTATTGCCTTGCGCCATTGCAGATTTGATGCCCGGTCAACAATTTACTCTTGGCAACCTAACCATACATATATTGCCTATGACAGATCAAAATGACTTTGATCGCTTGCTATGGAGCTGTGATTTTAATATTGTGCGGGGTGAAGATTCGTTTTTACGTGCTCAATGGGCCGCAAAACCCTTTATATGGCACATTTATCCTCAAGAAGATGATTATCACCTGGTAAAATTACAAGCTTTTATGCAAATTTACTGCGATAATCTTGCTCCAGAAATTGCTACCACTTGGTCTGAGGTGAATTCGGCCTTCAACTGTGGTGATACAAACTCGGTAGTAATGCACTGGCAACAGTTAAATTCTGTTAGTTTGCCTTTAACGCACCATGCGATTAAATGGCCAATTAACGCGTTAAATGATGCAGATCTTGCGAGTCGACTCGTTCAATTCGTTAACAATTGCTAAGATACTGCTCTATAAATAAAAAAAGTCCAAATATATAGGAAATAGTGAAATGAAAACTGCTCATGAAATCCGTCCTGGTAACGTGATCATGTTAGATGGCAGCCCATGGGTTGTTCAGAAGACTGAAACAACTCGTTCTGGCCGTAACGCTGCAATCGTTAAGTTAAAATTAAAGAACGTATTGCTAGATTCTGGTACTGAACAAACCTTTAAAGGTGAAGACAAGTTAGACGATATCATTTTAGAACGTCTTGATTGTACTTACTCTTACTTTGCTGACCCTATGTATGTATTCATGGATGAAGAATACAACCAGTATGATGTAGAAGCTGACAACTTAGGTGATGCTGCTGACTATATCATTGATGGTATGGAAGACGTTTGCCAAGTGACTTTCTACAACGAGAAAGCGATTTCTGTTGAATTACCAGTTCACATTGTACGTGAAGTTATCTACACCGAGCCTTCTGCTCGTGGCGACACTTCAGGCAAAGTAATGAAGCCAGCTACCATCACTGGTGGTGGTACTATTACGGTAGCTGACTTTGTTAAAGTGGGTGACAAGATCGAAATTGATACTCGTACAGGCGAGTTCAAAAAGCGCGTTTAATCGCCAGTTAACTTGGGTTATTAGTAAAATAGTAATAACACAAGTCAACTCATTAAAAGCCAGCACTACGTGCTGGCTTTTTTGTTATTAAACCCTATATCACCGCTAAAAACAGCGTCATAAATAGCACAAAACACTGAAGCAAAGCCTAATTTAGCCCAAAAAACAGTATTTTTGACTGATATTATTATCATTTTTACCCATTTGCCCCTTTCACAATAACGATAAATTCGTTATGGTTCGCTAACTTAAGCCGTATTTAGTTATTGAGAGTAGTATGCGACCCATTATCAAATCCAATAAACTTGACTCTGTTTGCTACGATATCCGTGGACCAGTGCACAAAGAAGCCCGCCGTTTAGAAGACGAAGGTCATCGTATCTTAAAGCTTAATATCGGTAACCCGGCCCCGTTTGGATTTGAAGCGCCAGAAGAAATTGTGCGTGACGTTATTTTAAATCTACCAAGCGCTCAAGGATATTGTGAGTCAAAAGGCTTATTTTCTGCCCGCAAAGCAATTGTGCAACATTATCAAGCACAAGGTATTTTTGGGGTTGATATTGAAGATATCTATATTGGTAATGGTGTGTCAGAACTTATCGTCATGGCTATGCAAGGATTGCTCAATACTGATGATGAAGTCCTTATCCCCTCGCCTGATTACCCGTTATGGACAGCAGCAGCAAACCTCGCTGGCGGCAAAGCAGTGCATTATCGGTGTGATGAAGAAGCTGATTGGTTTCCTGACTTAGACGACATTAACAGTAAAATTAGCAGTCGCACCCGCGCGATAGTATTAATCAACCCAAACAACCCTACTGGCGCGGTTTACAGTAAAGAGTTGTTGTTGCAAGTTATTGAGCTATGTCGCCAGCACGATTTGATTTTATTTGCTGATGAAATTTACGATAAAATTCTCTATGACGAAGCTAAACATATTCCTGCAGCAGGCTTGTCTGATGATATTTTAACTATCACCTTTAATGGCTTATCAAAAGCGTATCGCGCCGCAGGCTTTCGTGTGGGTTGGATGATGTTATCGGGTAATTTAAAAGCCGCTAAAAGCTACATTGAAGGTTTAGAAATGCTTGCTTCAATGCGCTTGTGCGCCAACGTACCCAATCAACATGCGATTCAAACCGCATTGGGCGGCTATCAGTCCATTAATGAGCTGATATTACCTAATGGCCGTTTAACGATTCAGCGTGATGCTGTGTATGAATTGCTTAACCAAATTCCTGGTGTCAGTTGCAAAAAGCCACAAGGTGCCTTGTACGCATTCCCGAAATTAGACATGAAAAAGTTTAATTTACGCGATGACGAACGCTTGGTATTAGATTTACTCAGAAATAAAAAGATTTTGCTAGTTCAAGGCACAGCCTTTAATTGGCCAGAACCGGATCATTTACGCGTGGTTTTTTTACCGTATAAAGAAGATCTAACTAAAGCAATGACTGAATTTGGCAATTTCTTAGAAGATTATCGTCAATAGACACAATATCTCTGCCATAAAATACTAAGCGACTGAACAGTCGCTTTTTTTTATCGATAAGCTGCTGTAAGCTGAGACAAACTATTGAGCGCAGTAAGGAGTCTCATGAGTCATTTATTTGCCCATTTATCACGGATGAAACTGATCCAACGTTGGCCGTTAATGCATAACGTACGCCGTGAAAACGTTCAAGAGCATTCGCTACAAGTGGCGATGGTCGCTCACGCTTTAGTGATCATCAGTAATAAAAAATTCGCTACTGACTTAGATGCTAATAAAGCGGCTGCGATTGCCATTTATCATGATGCCAGTGAAATTTTGACCGGCGACTTACCGACACCAGTAAAGTACTTTAATAAAGAAATCGAAGCTGAATATAAAAAAATAGAAGCTATAGCAGAACAGCGTATGCTGGAAATGGTCCCAGTTGAGTTTAGAGAAGATTATCGTAGTCTGTTTATCAGTGAAGAAGCCGACCCACAATATAAGGCCATTGTAAAAGCGGCTGATACACTTTGCGCATATTTAAAGTGCCTAGAAGAACAAAAAGCCGGTAATAGTGAATTTAATAGTGCCCGTAAACGTTTAGAACAAATGTTAGACGACAACCCTAACCCTGCTGTAGGTTATTTCCGTGAGTGTTTTATTCCAAGTTTCACATTGAATTTAGACGAAATTAATCAAATGCTGTAAAGGAATTTTATGCCTGATAACACCATCGAGTCCAGTGATACACAACAGAGCAGTCGTTGGCTACAGCGTTTACTCGGTGAAGATAAACAACGCCGAAATGATCATCGTAGTCCATTTCAGCGTGATCGCGCCCGTATTCTGCATTCAGCTGCATTTCGTCGGCTTCAAGCCAAAACACAAGTGCTTGGCGTTGGTATGAATGACTTTTATCGCACTCGGCTGACACATTCATTAGAAGTGTCACAAATTGGTACCGGCATTACTGCTCAACTACGGCGGAAATATCCAGAACTGCGGTATTTACTCAATTCAATGAGCCTAATTGAATCAATTTGTTTAGCCCACGATATAGGTCATCCTCCTTTCGGACACGGCGGTGAAGTGGCATTAAATTACATGATGCGCCATCATGGTGGCTTTGAAGGCAATGGGCAAACCTTTCGGATTTTAACTCGTTTAGAACCCTACACGCCTTCATGGGGAATGAACCTGACCCGCCGAACGTTACTCGGGGTAATGAAATATCCCGCAACTCATGGGCAGTTATTTGTGGATCAACAACGACCAGATATCGTTAATCACCGTCAATTAAAACCCTCAGAATGGCCGCCGGTAAAAGGATTGTTTAATGATGACAAGCCCATTATTGATTGGGTATTAGCGCCATTATCCGAGTCTGACAGGCAATTATTTATCAGCAGTGAACAAAGCCATACGCACCTTGATTATCCCCATTTAAAAACACGCTATAAATCATTTGATTGCTCGATTATGGAGTTGGCTGATGACATAGCTTACGCAGTACACGATCTCGAAGATGCCATTGTCATGGGGATTGTCAACCAACATCAGTGGCAACGCGATGTGGTCGATCAATTAACTGAAATCAAAGATCAATGGCTGATATCGGAAATGGCTAGCATTGGTGGCAAACTGTTTTCCCATGAGCATCATTTACGTAAAGATGCTATCGGTACCTTAGTCAACGGTTTCGTCACCGCGATTGGTATTAGTGCCAATCCGCAGTTTGACGAAGACTTATTAAAATATAATGCCGAACTGGAGCCAGACTTTGCTGCAACATTGCATGTACTGAAACAATTAGTATTCAAGTACGTTATTCGTAAACCGGAAATCCAAATGCTGGAATACAAAGGCCAACAAATTGTGATGGAATTATTTGAAGCATTTGCCTCAGATCCTGAACGTCTTTTACCCGTCAATACTCGTGAGCGATGGTTAGCGGAGCGTAATGAAGGGAATAATTCAATGCGAGTGATTGCCGATTATATTTCTGGCATGACAGATGGATTTGCAAGTCGCTTACATCAGCAACTATTTGGTTCAAAAGCAGCGGGTATTATGGAGTTAAGCAGCGAGCAATAAAATTAATTGCCGCCGTTAAGTTTCCATAAAAAAGCGCTTGGTCATTACGACCAAGCGCTAACGGGTTAGATAAGAGGAAATAACCCACACTTCTCACACTTCTCACACTTCTCACACTTCTCACACTTCTCACACTTCA